>NZ_JBAGKC010000027.1:0-110063 GCF_037034245.1 Streptomyces sp. CA2R106 | reverse complement strand
CGCGTAGCTAGTTTGGAAGACTAGGGCTCTACCATTGAGCTACGCCCGCACTGCCAGGACCGCAGACCCCGGCACCTCGGATTCTGGCACACCGCACGGCGTCCGGTCGAACCGGCATCGCCGCCGCGCGCGGAATCGGGCTGCCGGGGTGTACGGGGCCATGTACTCTACGTGTCGCACCAGCGGGGTGTGGCGCAGCTTGGTAGCGCGTCCGCTTTGGGAGCGGAAGGCCGTCGGTTCGAATCCGGCCACCCCGACCAGCAGTTGCCCGCCACTTGCCCGCCGGGCGGGGCGCGGCGTCCGGAACGTACGACGGTTCGCGTCGACCCCGTCCGGCGCGTTTGGCGGTACCGGTAGGATGGGCGGTCGGCGACCCCGCGCGCGGCCCCGACCGCGCGCAAGAGAGTGGCCCCCACCAACGTAAAGCCCCCAAGGAGACCCAACCGTGAAGAGCGCCGTCGAGACTCTGAACCCGACCCGGGTTCGACTCACTGTCGAGGTGCCCTTCGAGGAGCTCAAGCCCAGCCTCGACGCGGCGTACAAGAAGATCAACCAGCAGGTCACGGTGCCGGGCTTCCGCAAGGGCAAGATCCCTGCGCGCGTCATCGACCAGCGGTTCGGCCGTGGCGCGGTCCTCGAAGAGGCCATCAATGAGGCGCTGCCGAAGTTCTACACGGAGGCGGTCACCGAGGGTGAACTCGCCGACAACGTGCTCGGCCAGCCCGACGTCGACATCACCGAGTTCAACGACGGCGACGAGCTGAAGTTCACCGCCGAGGTGGAGATCCGCCCGACCATCGAGATCCCGGACTACTCCGGTATCGAGGTCACCGTGGACGCCGTCGAGGTGCCCGAGGAGGACGTCGACACCTCGCTGGAGCAGCTGCGCGACCGCTTCGCGACCACCACCCCGGTGGAGCGCGCCGCCGCCGACGGCGACGTCGTCGTGGTCGACCTCCAGGCGTCGATCGACGGCAAGGTCCTCGAGGACGGCGTCGCCAGCGGCGTCAGCTACACGATCGGCTCCGGCCAACTCCTCGACGGCATCGACGAGGCCGTCACCGGCCTGGAGAAGGGCGGCAGCGCCACCTTCACCTCCTCGCTGAGCGGCGGCACCGGCGCCGGCCAGGAGGCCGAGGTCAAGGTCGACGTCACCGACGTCCAGGCCCGCGAACTGCCCGAGCTGGACGACGAGTTCGCGCAGCTCGCCTCGGAGTTCGACACCCTGGAGGAGCTGCGGGCCGACTCCCGCAAGCGCCTGGAGCGGATCAAGACCTACGACCAGGCCACCCAGGCCCAGGAGAAGGTGCTGGACGCGCTCATCGAGCTGACCGAGGTGCCGATCCCGGAGAAGCTGCTCGCCAGCGAGATCGAGACCCGCACCCACAACCTGGAGCACCACCAGTTCCCGGCGCTGGGCCTGACCTGGGACACGTACCTGGAGCGCGAGGGCAAGACCCGCGAGGAGTACGACGCCGAGGTCTCCGAGCAGGCAGTCAAGGGCATCAAGACCCAGTTCATCCTGGACGAGCTGGTCAAGACCGAGAAGCTGTCGGTCAACCAGGAGGAGCTGACCGAGCACCTCATGCGCCGCGCGCAGTCCTCGGGCATGTCGCCGGAGCAGTTCGCCCAGGCCGTCGTCGAGGGCAACCAGGTCCAGCTGCTGGTCGGCGAGGTGGCCCGCGGCAAGGCGCTGGCCGTCGTCGTCGAGGCCGTGAAGGTCACCGACACCAACGGTGAGGTCGTCGACCTGTCCGACGAGGACGAGGACGAGGAGACCGCCGAGGCCACCGACGGTGCCGAGGCCACCGACGCCGAGGCCACCGACGAGGCTGAGACCGCCGAGGAGCCCGCCGAGGCCGAGGCCGACAAGGCCTGACGCCGGGGGACCGCTGCGGACGGCGTTCGCCCGTCAGGGGCGCGGGGAACCGCGCGACCGACCCGCCACCGGCCGGTGGTCGGGAACACCGCTGCGGGGGCTGGGCCTGCGGGCCCGGCCCGCCGCGGCGGTGCGCTGGTCGCACGGTTCCCCGCGCCCCTTTTCGGACCTGCGGTCCGGCGCCCCGGCACGTTCCAAACCCGCGGCGGGCCGCATGCGCTCACAGCGAACAGTCCCGCGTAGGGGATTGCTGGGCCCCACCTGCGCGTTAGGGTCCACAAGTAGGAGGGCAGGGGTGCGGCGAGGGTCAGCGGCCGCCCCCGACCCGGACGAAGACCGTGACGGTCGCTCCGACCGTCCGACAACGAGCAGGTGGATACGTGACGACTACGATGCCTACTGCCGCCGGCGAGCCGAGCCCCGGCGGTCTCGGCGACCAGGTCTACAACCGACTGCTCGGCGAGCGCATCATCTTCCTCGGCCAGGCCGTCGACGACGACATCGCCAACCGCATCACCGCACAGCTCCTGCTCCTTGCGGCCGAGCCCGACAAGGACATCTACCTCTACATCAACAGCCCCGGCGGCTCCGTGACCGCCGGCATGGCGATCTACGACACGATGCAGTTCATCAAGAACGACGTGGTCACCATCGCCATGGGCATGGCCGCCTCGATGGGCCAGTTCCTGCTCACCGCGGGCACCCCGGGCAAGCGCTTCGCGCTGCCGAACACCCGCATCCTGATGCACCAGCCCTCCGCGGGCCTCGGCGGCTCCGCCACCGACATCAAGATCCAGGCCGAGCAGCTGCTGCACACCAAGCGCCGGATGGCCGAGCTGATCGCCGAGCACTCCGGCCAGAGCTTCGAGCAGATCACCAAGGACTCCGACCGCGACCGCTGGTTCTCCGCCGAGGAAGCCCGGGAGTACGGCCTGGTGGACGGCGTGATGCTGTCGGCCGCCCACGTCCCCGGGGGTGGCGGCACCGGCGCCGCGCCCGCCTCCTGAAGGCCCCCGCCCCCGACATCGACGCACCTCATCACCTGGAGACGGTGGACGTGAACCCCTTGAACTTCCCCGGCAGCGGCCTCTACGAGCGCACCGCTGCCGAACGGCCCGGCCTGTTCGGCGCCGAGGCCCGCTACGTGATCCCGCGCTTCGTCGAGCGCACCTCGCAGGGCGTGCGCGAGTACGACCCGTACGCGAAGCTCTTCGAGGAGCGCGTGATCTTCCTCGGCGTGCAGATCGACGACGCCTCCGCAAACGACGTCATGGCGCAGCTGCTGTGCCTGGAGTCGATGGACCCCGACCGGGACATCTCGGTCTACATCAACAGCCCCGGCGGCTCGTTCACCGCGCTGACGGCGATCTACGACACGATGCAGTTCGTCAAGCCCGACATCCAGACGGTCTGCATGGGCCAGGCGGCCTCCGCGGCGGCCGTGCTGCTCGCGGCCGGCAGCCCCGGCAAGCGGATGGCGCTGCCGAACGCGCGGGTGCTCATCCACCAGCCCTACAGCGAGACCGGCCGGGGCCAGGTCTCCGACCTGGAGATCGCGGCCAACGAGATCATCCGGATGCGCCAGCAGCTCGAGGAGATGCTCGCCAAGCACTCCACCACGCCGATCGAGCAGATCCGCGACGACATCGAGCGCGACAAGATCCTCACCGCTGAGGAGTCGCTGGCCTATGGACTGGTCGACCAGATCGTGTCCACCCGCAAGACGTCCGTGGGCGTCTGAAGGACGGGTAAGCTGCGCCCTCCGTGCGCGCCCCGGACCGTACTCGGAACGCGAGTACGCCCAAGGGGGGCCCACACGGGGGGCGCGGCAAGGTACCGTCGATGAGAGAAGCACCAGGTTCCGTTGAAGGTCGGCGGAGCCCAGGCGAAGGGGAAAGACCTCGTGGCACGCATCGGTGACGGCGGAGACCTGCTGAAGTGCTCGTTCTGCGGAAAGAGCCAGAAGCAGGTGAAGAAGCTCATCGCAGGTCCCGGTGTGTACATCTGCGACGAGTGCATCGACCTCTGCAACGAGATCATCGAGGAGGAGCTCGCCGAGTCCTCCGAGGTCCGCTGGGAGGACCTGCCCAAGCCGCGGGAGATCTACGAGTTCCTGGAGAGCTACGTGGTCGGGCAGGCGCCGGCCAAGAAGGCGCTCTCCGTCGCGGTGTACAACCACTACAAGCGGGTCCAGGCCGGCGAGAGCGGCCGCCCGGGCCATGACGACGCCATCGAGCTGGCGAAGTCCAACATCCTGCTGCTGGGCCCGACCGGCTCCGGCAAGACGCTGCTGGCGCAGACCCTGGCCCGCATGCTGAACGTGCCGTTCGCCATCGCCGACGCCACCGCGCTCACCGAGGCCGGCTATGTCGGCGAGGACGTCGAGAACATCCTGCTGAAGCTGATCCAGGCCGCTGACTACGACGTCAAGAAGGCCGAGACCGGCATCATCTACATCGACGAGATCGACAAGGTCGCCCGCAAGAGCGAGAACCCGTCGATCACCCGCGACGTCTCCGGCGAGGGCGTCCAGCAGGCGCTGCTGAAGATCCTGGAGGGCACCACCGCCTCCGTGCCGCCGCAGGGCGGCCGCAAGCACCCGCACCAGGAGTTCATCCAGATCGACACCACGAACGTGCTGTTCATCGTGGGCGGCGCCTTCGCCGGTCTGGAGAAGATCATCGAGGCGCGGGCGGGCGCCAAGGGCATCGGGTTCGGCGCGACCATCCGCTCCAAGCGCGAGCTGAACATGGCCGACCAGTTCTCCGAGATCATGCCCGAGGACCTGGTGAAGTTCGGCATGATCCCCGAGTTCATCGGCCGGCTGCCGGTGATCACCAACGTGCACAACCTCGACCGCGAGGCGCTGCTCCAGATCCTTGTCGAGCCGCGCAACGCGCTGGTCAAGCAGTATCAGAAGCTCTTCGAACTCGACGGTGTGGAGCTGGAGTTCGAGCGCGGCGCGCTGGAGGCCATCGCCGACCAGGCGATCCTGCGGCAGACCGGCGCCCGTGGCCTGCGCGCCATCATGGAGGAGGTCCTGATGTCGGTGATGTACGAAGTGCCGTCCCGCCAGGACGTCGCCCGGGTCGTCATCACCGCCGAGGTCGTGCACTCCAACGTCAACCCGACCCTGGTGCCGCGCGACCCGCGCATCTCCGGTCAGGGCGAGCAGAAGAGCGCGTAACCCTCCCGGCAGCAACGCAAAGGGGGCGCCCGGTCCGTCGCGGACCGGGCGCCCCCTTTGCGTGCGCTAGGAGGCTGCCACCTCGACGTCCTTGCGCACCTTGGCGGTCAGCGCGGCGGCGTCGGCGACGGACGCGGTCTCGGTGCCGTTCAGGGTGGCCGTGGGGTCGAGCGGGAACAGGTAGGCCAGGGTGCTGTAGTCGGCCCAGACGCAGACCGTGGTCTTCGTCGGGACCTTCTGGTTGTCCTGCGAGGCGGTCTCGACGAACTTCTGGCACTTCATGAGCGCGTCGGGCGCCATGCCGGCCGGGTGCACCGACTGCGGTCCGCCGGCGGTGGCGGCCTTGAGCGTGGTGCCGCTCCTGTCCGGCCTGCCGCCGTCCTCCAGCAGGGCGAACGCGCCGTCCAGTGCCTTGGCGGGGTCCGCGACCGTGCCGGAGACACCGCTGAAGTTCAGGTAGACGCCGTCGGCGACGTTGCCCTTCACGTACATCTGACTGGTGCTCGTGGGCTCGGTGACGCCGAGCGCCGCCAGCTTGGCGGTCCCCGCCTGGTCGAGCCTGGCCACGGGGCTGCCCACCGAGGTCTTCGTGTAGCCGCCGGCGACGGTCTCCGGGGTGGTGAGGACGTACTTCTTGCCGTCGTCGTGCAGCCCGGACGAGCCGCTGCTGCCGTGGTGCGCGACGAAGACGCCGACGCCGGCCGCGACCACCACGACCGCCGCCACCACGCCGCCGATGACGACGCCGCCCCGCCGTCCGGGCTGCGCCGCTTGCTGGTCCTGGCTCATGAGTGGGGTCCCCCTTCGTTGGTGAGTCCGCTCATCCTCCCGGATAGCAGGAGGGGGCGCCCGATCCGACCCGGACCGGGCGCCCCCTTCAGAGCGTCGGGGAGGCTAACTCGCCTCCACCTCCACGTCGTTGCGGACCTTGGAGGTCAGGGCGCCCGCGTCGGCGATGGAGGGGGCGCTGCCGCCGCCGGAGACGAGCTGGGACTCGTCGAGCGGGATGACGTAGGCCACCGTGCTGTAGTCCGCCCACACGCAGACCGTCGTGTTGAGCGTGAAGGTCTGGCCGGACTCCTGGCCGCTCTCCTTGATGGTCTGGCACTTCATGACCGCATCGCTCTTCATGCCGGCCGGCTTGACGGACTGCGGGCTGCCGGAGGTCTCGACGGTGGTGCCCTGCTTCTTGTCCTCCTCCGTGCCCTGCTTGAGCATGGCGAACATGCCGTCGACGACCTTGCCCGGGTCCTTGACCGTGCCGTAGACGCCCGCGAACTCCAGCATCTTGGCGGTCAGCGCCGAACTGCCCTCGGTGTAGCTGGCGTTGACCTGCGTCGGGTTGCTGACCCCGAGTGCCTTGATCTTGGTCAGGTCCTCGTCGTCGAAGCCGCCGTCGCTGTCGGAGGAGTCGCCCTTGGTGTAGTCGCCCGCCACCGTGTCCGGCGTGGTGAGCGTGTACTTCTTCCCGTCGTTGTGCAGCGACGACGAACCCCCGCTGCTGCTCCCGCCCTTGGTGGCGAAGAAGATCCCCCCGCCGATCACGGCCAGCGCGACCACGACGCCCACGATGATGCCGGTGCGCTTGCCGTTGCCGCCCTGCTGCGGCGGCTGCGGGTACCCGTAACCCTGCTGCGGCACCTGGCCGTAGGGCGGCTGCTGGCCGTAACCGGGCGGCGGCTGCTGACCGTAGGCCGGCTGCCCGCCGTACGGCGGCGCGGGCGGCGGGGCCTGCTGCGGGTAGCCGTAGCCGTAGCCCTGCTGCGGCTGGCCGTAGCCGCCCGGCGGCGGGCCGGGCTGCGGTTGGCCGTAGCCGCCACCCTGGGGTTGGTTGCCGTACGGGTTCGGCGGCGGCTGGTTGTAGCTCATGGGATCGTCCCCTCCGTTAACGAGTCCGCTCATCCTCCCGGATGACATGTTCGCTTCCGAAATCCGGGGGCTGACCAGGCGCCATCCTGCCCCAGCCGCGCCACCCCCCGGCATCAGACGGGCAACCGCTTTGTCACAGCCCCGCGGAGGTCCGGTACGGCGGGCAACCCGCCCTGTGGATAACCCGTCGGGACCCGGCGCACCGGGCCACTAGAATCGGGACCGTGACCGACAACACTCAGCGCCCCGACAGCGGGCCGATCAGCAGCACCCCTGAACTGCCGACCCAGTACACGCCGGCCGAGGTAGAGGGGGAGCTGTATGAGCGCTGGGTAGAGCGGGGTTACTTCGAAGCCGACACGAAGAGCGACAAGCCGCCGTACACCATCGTCATCCCCCCGCCGAACGTCACGGGCAGCCTCCACCTCGGCCATGCCTTCCAGCACACGCTGATGGACGCCCTCACCCGCCGCAAGCGCATGCAGGGCTTCGAGGCGCTGTGGCTGCCCGGCATGGACCACGCGGGCATCGCCACCCAGAACAGGGTCGAGCAGCAGCTCGCCGAGGAGGGCAAGTCGCGGCACGACGTGGGCCGCGAGGAGTTCGTCGCCCGCACCTGGCGCTGGAAGGAGGAGTACGGCGGCCGCATCCTCGGCCAGATGCGCCGCCTCGGCGACGGCGTCGACTGGTCCCGTGAGCGCTTCACCATGGACGAGGGCCTCTCCCAGGCCGTCCAGACCATCTTCAAGAAGCTCTACGACGACGAGCTGATCTACCGCGCCGAGCGCATCATCAACTGGTGCCCGCGGTGCATGACCGCCATCTCCGACATCGAGGTCGACTACCAGGACGACGACGGCGAGCTGGTCTCGCTGCGGTACGGCGACGGCGAGGACAGCGTCGTGGTCGCCACCACCCGGGTCGAGACGATGCTCGGCGACACCGCCGTCGCCGTCCACCCCGACGACGCGCGGTACGCCCACCTCATCGGCCGCCGGATCAAGCTGCCCCTCACCGACCGGACCATCCCCGTCGTCGCCGACGCCCATGTGGACCCGGAGTTCGGCACCGGCGCGGTCAAGGTCACCCCGGCCCACGACCCGAACGACTTCGCGATCGGCCGGCGGCACTCGCTGGAGTCCCTGACGATCATGGACGAGCGGGCCGTCATCACCGTGCCCGGCCCGTTCCAGGGCCTGGACCGCTTCGAGGCCCGCTCGGCGATCGTCGAGGCGCTGCGCGAGCAGGGCCGGGTCGTCGCCGAGAAGCGGCCGTACGTCCACTCCGTCGGCCACTGCTCCCGCTGCAAGACCACGGTCGAGCCGCGCCTGTCGCTCCAGTGGTGGGTCCGGGTCGAGCCGCTGGCCCGCGCGGCGGGCGACGCCGTGCGCGACGGCCGGGTGAAGATCCACCCCGCCGACATGGAGAAGCGGTACTTCGACTGGGTCGACAACATGCACGACTGGTGCATCTCGCGCCAGCTGTGGTGGGGCCACCGCATCCCGGTCTGGTACGGGCCGAACGGCGAGCAGGTCTGCGTCGGTCCCGACGAGCAGCCCCCATCCGGCGAGGGCTGGACCCAGGACAGCGACGTCCTGGACACCTGGTTCTCCTCCGCGCTGTGGCCCTTCTCCACCCTGGGCTGGCCCGAGCAGACCCCGGACCTGGCGAAGTTCTACCCGACCGACGTGCTGCTCACCGGCCACGACATCATCTTCTTCTGGGTCGCCCGGATGATGATGTTCGGCCTGTACGCGATGGACGGCACCCCGCCGTTCCACACCATCGCGCTGACCGGCCTGGTGCGTGATGAGCACGGCAAGAAGATGTCCAAGTCCTTCGGCAACGTGGTCGACCCGCTGACCTGGATGGACGCCTACGGCTCGGACGCCGTCCGCTTCACCCTCGCCCGCGGCGCCAACCCCGGCGCCGACGTGCCGATCGGCGAGGACTGGGTCCAGGCGTCGCGGAACTTCGCCAACAAGATCTGGAACGCCACCCGCTTCGCGCTGATGAACGGCGCCACGGTGACCGGGCCGCTGCCGGCGCCCGAGGAGATGTCCGCGGCCGACCGCTGGGTGCTCTCCCGGCTCAACACGGTCGTCGCCGAGATCGACGCGCTCTACGACGACTACCAGTTCGCGAAGCTCTCCGACGCCCTCTACCACTTCGCGTGGGACGAGGTCTTCGACTGGTACGTCGAGCTGTCCAAGACCACCTTCCTCAAGGGCGGCGACCCGGCCCGGGTCTCCGGCCGGGTGCTCGGCGAGGTCCTGGACGTCACACTGCGGCTGCTGCACCCGATCGTGCCGTTCGTCACCGAGACCCTGTGGACCACGCTGACCGGCCAGGAGACCGTGGTCACCGCGGCCTGGCCGGCCGACAGCGGCTTCCGGGACACGGCCGCCGAGGCGGAGATCGCCGAGGTGCAGCGCCTGGTCACCGAGGTCCGCCGGTTCCGCAGCGACCAGGGGCTCCAGCCCGGCCAGAAGGTCCCGGCCGAGCTGTCCCTGACCGGCACCCTGCTGGCGCCGCACGAGGACGCCATCCGGCAGCTCCTGCGGCTCCAGCCGGCCGGCGACGGCTTCCACGCCACCGCCACCCTGCCGGTCGGCGCCGCCCGGGTCGCCCTCGACCTGTCCGGGGCGATCGACGTGGCCGCGGAGCGCAAGCGGCTCACCAAGGACCTCGCCGCCGCGGAGAAGGAGAAGCAGCAGGCGGAGCGGAAGCTCGGCAACGAGGCGTTCCTCGGCAAGGCACCGGAGAAGGTGATCCAGGGCATCCGCACCCGGCTCGCCGCCGCCGACGAGGACATCGCCCGCATCACCGCGCAGCTCGCCGCCCTCCCGGCGGCGTAGGCACCCGCCCCGCAGGGGCACGGACAGGCCCGGGCCGGACAGCCCGGGCCTGTTCCGTAGACTGAGCCGGTGAGCGACGCACGCGAGGCAGCCGGGCTGCGGCCGGCAACGAAACCCGCACCTCTGCGCCGAGCGGGCGGAGAAGCGAAAAGAGCAGCACGGTGAGTGAGTACGGGCAGGACGACGAGTTCCCGGACGACGGCTTCGGCGCGGACGACGACCGCGACGACGACGGCGAGGGCGGCGGACCGCGGGAAGCGGACCTGGCCGTCATCGAGGCCGGCAGCCGTACGCTGCGCACCCAGGTCACCCCGCCCGCCCCGGAGGACGACGTGCCGGCCCGGCCCGCCGACCCCGAGCTGGACCGCCGGCTGCGCGAGGTCGAGGACGAGCTGCTGGGCCGCTGGCCCGAGACCAAACTCGACCCGTCCCTGGACCGGATCGCGGCCCTGATGGACGTCCTCGGCCAGCCGCAGCGCACCTACCCGGCGATCCACATCACCGGCACCAACGGCAAGACCTCCACCGCCCGGATGATCGAGCGGCTGCTGCTCGCCTTCGAACTGCGCACCGGCCGCTACACCAGCCCGCATGTGCAGTCCATGACCGAGCGGATCAGCCTGGACGGCGTGCCGATCTCCGCGGAGCGCTTCGTCGACGTCTACCGCGACATCCAGCCGTACGTCGGGATGGTCGACGCCGCCCAGCCGCACCGGATGTCCTTCTTCGAGGTGATCACCGGCATGGCGTACGCCGCGTTCGCGGACGCGCCGGTCGACGTCGCCGTGGTCGAGGTCGGCATGGGCGGCAGCTGGGACGCCACCAACGTGGTGGACGGCGCCGTGGCCGTGGTCACCCCGATCTCGCTCGACCACACCGAGCGGCTGGGCGGCACCCCCGGTGAGATCGCCGTCGAGAAGGGCGGCATCATCAAGAAGGACGCCACCGCGGTGCTGGCCCAGCAGCCGCCGGACGCCGCCCGCGAACTGCTGCGCCGCTCGGCCGAGCAGGACGCGACCGTCGCCCGCGAGGGCGAGGAGTTCGGCGTGCTCCACCGCGAAGTGGCCGTCGGCGGCCAGCTGCTGACGCTGCGCGGCCTCGGCGGCGAGTACGGGCAGATCTTCCTGCCGCTGCACGGCGAGCACCAGGCGCACAACGCGGCGCTGGCGCTGGCCGCGGTGGAGGCGTTCTTCGGCATCGGCAGCGTGCACCAGCGCACCCTGGACCTGGACACCGTGCGCGGCGCGTTCGCCGCGGTCACCTCGCCCGGCCGGCTGGAGGTGGTCCGGCGCAGCCCCACCGTGGTGCTCGACGCGGCGCACAACCCGGCCGGCGCGCGGGTCACCGCGGCCGCGATCAGCGAGGCGTTCGGCTTCAGCCACCTGGTCGGCGTGGTCGGGCCGAGCGGCGACAAGGACGTCCGCGGCCTGCTGGAGGCGTTCGAGCCGGTCTTCGCGGAGATCGTGGTCACCCGCAACTCCACCACCCGCGCGATGGACGTCGACGCGCTGGCGGCGGTGGCGGTCGAGGTGTTCGGCGAGGACCGGGTGCAGGTCGAACCGCGCCTGGACGACGCGCTGGAGGCGGCGGTCACCCTCGCCGAGGAGGAGGGCGAGTACGCCGGGGCCGGCGTGCTGGTCACCGGCTCGGTCATCACGGTCGGCCAGGCCCGGCTGCTGCTGGCTCGCAGGTAGGAACTGCCGGAAACCCGAGGGCGACCCCAAGGGCGACTCCGAGGGCAACCCCAAGGGCAACAAGGGAAACCAGGGAAACAAGGGAAGGGGGCCCGGGTATGCGGACCCTGTGTTCGAGCACGCTGATCGGCGAGTTCTTCGTCGTCGGCTTCGCCGGGCTGGTCGCGATGAAGCATCCCGACCTGTCGATGGGCACCGTCTGGGCGGTGTGCGGCATCACGATGGCGGTGTGCGTGCTGCTGTGCGGGGTGGTCACCAAGCCGTGGGCGGTCGTGGTCGGCTGGGCGCTCCAGATCGGCCTGATCGCCAGCGGCTTCGTGGTCGGTACGATGTTCGTGCTCGGCGTGATCTTCGCGGCCCTGTGGTGGGCGTCGATCCACTTCGGGCGCAAGGTCGACGAGATCAAGGCCCGGCACGCGACCCAAGCCGCCTGACAACCGATCGGCACATGCCTTGTAGGCTCGTCGTCACATTCGCTTGTCATACCCGTCAGGAGCCGCCCCGTGTCCCAGCGCACCCTTGTCCTCCTCAAGCCGGACGCCGTTCGCCGCGGCCTGGTCGGCGAGATCCTGGGCCGGATCGAGCGCAAGGCCGGCTGGTCGATCGACGCACTCGAACTGCGCACCCTGGACCGCGGCATCCTGGAGCAGCACTACGCCGAGCACGTCGGACGTCCGTTCTACGAGCCGCTCGTGGAGTTCATGTCGTCCGGCCCGTCGGTGGCCCTGATCGTCGAGGGCGAGCGGGTCGTCGAGGGCGTCCGCGCGCTGGCCGGCCCCACCGACCCGATCACGGCCGCACCCGGCTCCATCCGGGGGGATTTCGGCACCGTCACCCGGGAGAACCTGGTGCACGCCTCGGATTCCGAGGAGTCCGCCGAGCGCGAGATCAAACTCTTCTTCCCGGACCGTTCCGGCAGGTAAAAGCGCCCGGCCCGGAACCAAACACTCCGACACGGCGTCACCATTACTGAGGTCCGCTGTGTGTTCTGATGACAATGGCGTCGGAACCCCGACGCCGCGCCCAGCCCGGCGCGACTACGATGGAACCTCCGCCCACGCTCGGGAAGGCCAGACGTATCCACATGGCGAACAACATGTCGTTCATCGGCCGTGACATGGCTGTCGACCTCGGGACCGCCAACACGCTGGTGTACGTCAGGGGCCGCGGGATCGTCCTGAACGAGCCGTCGGTCGTCGCGGTCAACACCAACACCGGCGGCATCCTCGCCGTCGGCGCCGAGGCGAAGAAGATGATCGGCCGCACCCCCGGCAACATCGTGGCGGTGCGCCCGCTGAAGGACGGCGTCATCGCCGACTTCGAGATCACCGAGCGCATGCTGCGCTACTTCATCCTCAAGATCCACCGCCGCCGCTACATGGTCCGCCCGCGGGTCGTGGTGTGCGTGCCGTCCGGCATCACCGGAGTGGAGCGCCGCGCGGTGATCGAGGCCGCCACCCAGGCCGGCGCCCGTACCGTGCACATCATCGAGGAGCCGATGGCGGCCGCGATCGGCGCCGGGCTGCCGGTGCACGAGGCCACCGGCAACATGGTGGTGGACATCGGCGGCGGCACCACCGAGGTCGCCGTGATCAGCCTCGGCGGCATCGTCACCGCCCAGTCCATCCGGGTGGCCGGCGACGAGCTGGACAACGCGATCATCCAGCACATCAAGAAGGAGTACAGCCTGCTGCTCGGCGAGCGCACCGCCGAGCAGATCAAGCTGACCATCGGCTCCGCGTTCGCCGCCAGCAAGGACGACGAACACACCGAGATCCGCGGCCGGGACCTGGTCAGCGGCCTGCCCAAGACCGTGGTGATCTCCGCGGGCGAGGTGCGCAAGGCCATCGAGGAACCGGTGAACGCGATCGTCGACGCGGTGAAGACCACGCTCGACAAGTGCCCGCCGGAGCTGTCCGGCGACATCATGGACCGCGGCATCGTGCTGGCCGGCGGCGGTGCGCTGCTGCGCGGCCTGGACGAGCGGCTCCGCCACGAGACGGGCATGCCCATCCACATCGCCGAGGCGCCGCTGGACTGCGTGGCACTCGGCGCGGGCAAGTGCGTGGAGGAGTTCGAGGCGCTTCAGCAGGTCCTCGACGCCGCTCCCCGCAGATGACGACGCGTCAGCCGGTGCGCGGCCCGTCACGGGCCGGATGCGCACCGGACCTGACGCGGATGACCAACCGCCCCACCCGGCCCGGCCGCCGTCGGCACCGCGGCACCGGATGCGGGCGCACAACGGCACAGTAGCTCCGACCGGCCGCGGCCCCAGCGGCGGCGGGTCCGATGAGGAAGGCACGGACTGGCGCCCGTGAGGGACACAAAGGAGAGCCGGCTGCTGCTGGTACTGCTGGTGGTCGTGGCGCTCGCGCTGATCACCGTCGACATCCGGGGCGGCGAGAACTCGCCGCTGGACCGGCCGCGACGGGTGGCCCAGTCCGCCTTCGGGCCGGTGGAGAACGCGGTGTCCGGTGTCGTCGACCCGGTGGGCAACGCCGTGGACGCGGTACGCGACTCCGGCCGCGACAGCAGCACCATCAAGCGGCTGGAACGCGAGAACACCCAGCTCAAGCAGCAGCTCGGCAGCAAGGACACTACCCGCGCCCGCGCCCAGGAGCTGGACAAGCTGCTGCGGGTCGCCGGCGCCGGGCAGTACACCGTCAAGGGCGCCCAGGTCATCGCGATAGGAGCCGCCCAGGGCTTCTCCTGGACGATCACCATCGACTCCGGCAGCAACGACGGCCTCAAGCGGGACATGACGGTGATCAACGGCGACGGGCTCGTCGGCCGGGTCACCACCGTGGGCCGCTCCACCTCGACGGTGCTGCTGGCCAACGACCCGGACTTCACCGTCGGCACCCGGCTCGAGGGCAGCCAGGAGATCGGCTTCGCCACCGGCCAGGGCAACCGGCCGCTGCGCGACCAGCTGCTCAACGGCAAGGCCGACGTGCACAAGGGCGACCGGGTGGTCTCCTTCGGCTCGGAGCAGGACAAGCCGTTCGTGCCCGGCGTACCGGTCGGCAAGGTGGTCAGCGTCGAACCGTCGGGCGGCAACCTCACCAAGACCGTCGAGGTGCAGCCCTACGTCGGCTTCACCAAGCTGGACGTGGTCGGCGTGGTCGTGGTCGGCCCGCGCACCGACCCGCGCGACAGCGTGCTGCCGCCCAAGCCGACCGCCTCGCCCACCGCGAAGACCACACCGAAGAACACCGCGTCGCCGGGGGACTCCGCCTCGCCGGGCGGCACCCCGACCTCGGGCGGCACCCCGACCTCAGGCACCACCGACAACGCGCTCCCGCCGGGCACCAAGCCCACCTCGACCTCCACCAACGGGGACTGACGCCATGCGCCCGAACCGGATCGTGCTCTCCACCGTCCTGGTGGTGATCGCCCTGGTCGCCCAGGTCAGCGTGCTGGCCCGGCTGCACCTGCCCGGTGCGGTCCCCGACCTGCTGCTGCTCACCGTGCTCGGCCTGGCCCTCACCTACGGCCACGTCGGCGGCTGCCTGATCGGCTTCTTCGCCGGCCTGCTCGCCGACGTCGCGCCACCCGCCGACCACGCGGTCGGCCGCTACGCCCTGGTGCTGTGCGTGATCGGCTACGCGGCCGGCCTCGCCAAGCCCGACAGCGGCCAGCTGCGCACCGCCGCCGGCCCGATGATGGTGGTCATCGCCGCCGCCATCGGCACCACGCTGCTGTACGCGGGCGTCGGCAGCCTCGTCGGCGACACCGCCGGCGCCCATGTCGGCCTGGTCAAGCTGGTGTTCACCGCGACCCTCTACGACCTGCTGCTGGCACCGTTCGTGGTGCCGCTGGTGATGGCGCTGGCCCGCCGCTTCGAGCGGGACCCGCTCGCCGAGGACAGCGCGGGCAGCGGCTACGGCGGCGGGTTCGGCGGCGGCCGGAGCAACCGCGGGAGCAGGAGCGGCCGAAGCGGCGGCGTGTTCCGGCCGCGCGGCCGCGGCAGAGCGGGCGTGGGCGCCGGCATCACCCCGCAGCGCGGCCTGTTCGGCCGCGCCCGGTTCAGCGGCGGCAACATGGCAAGGGGAGCACGGCGATGACGGCGAGCGGCGCGTACGAGGCGCCGAGGACAGGCCCTGGGCGGTATCGGACGACGGCGGCCCCGGCCCGGGGCCGGGCACGGACCGCGGGCGGCGCCCGCCCGCGGCGGCTGAGCGGGGAGAGCAGGTAGATGAGCAACATCCCGGAGACCGGTCGGACCAGCCGGGTCACGATCCGCCTGGTCATCCTCCAGGTGCTGGTCGTCTCGCTGCTGCTGACCCTCGGCGGCCGGCTGTGGTACCTCCAGATCCGCAACGGCCAGGAGTACGACCAGGAAGCCGCCAGCAACCACTACCAGCAGGTCGTCACCCCGGCCGTCCGCGGCTCGATCCTCGACGACCGCGGGGTGCCGATCGCCGACAACCAGACCCTGCTGGTCGTCTCGGCCAGCCGCACCGACCTGCTCCAGCAGGCCGACGGCGGCACCGCGGTGCTGACCCGGCTGGCCAAGGTGCTCGGCATGACGCCGAAGGACGTCGAGGACAAGGTGCGGCTGTGCGACGCGCAGACCCCGCGCCCCTGCTGGAACGGTTCGCCCTACCAGCCGATCCCGATCACCGACAAGGCCACCACCCAGCAGGCGCTCCAGATCATGGAGCGCCGCGAGGACTTCCCCGGCATCACCGCGGAGCCCACCGCCGTGCGCACCTACCCCTCGCCGGACAAGGCCAACGCCGCCCAGGTGCTCGGCTACCTCTCCCCGGTCACCGACAAGGAGGTGGCCGCCTCCGAGAAGACCGACAACCCGCTGCTGCGCTCGGACCAGGTCGGCCGCTCCGGCCTGGAGAGCACCTACGACGACCAGCTGCGCGGCAAGGCCGGCGTCACCAAGTACCAGGTCGACAACCTCGGCCGGGTGATCGGCAAGGCGTCCGAGACCCCGGCGACCCCCGGCGACACCGTCGTCACCAGCATCGACGCCAAGGTACAGGCGGTCACCGAGAAGGAACTCAACGACGCGATGGTGACCGCGCGCAAGACGTACGACCCGGTCACCCACAAGAACTTCAAGGCCGACTCCGGCGCCGCGATCGTCATGGACAACAAGACCGGCCAGATCATCGCGATGGCCAGCGAGCCCACCTACGACCCCAACGAGTGGGTCGGCGGCATCTCCGCCAAGGACTACGCGGCCCTGACGAACACCAAGTCCAACTACCCGCTGCTCAACCGCGCCATCCAGGGCGAGTCGGCACCGGGCTCCACCTTCAAGGTGATCTCCACCTCCGCCGCGGTCAAGGCCGGCTACAGCGAGGACGGCCCCTACCCCTGCACGTCGTCGTTCTCCATCGGCAGCCAGGTCTTCCACAACGACGAGAACGAGAGCTACGGCGACATCTCGCTGGCCCGCGCGCTCGAGGTCTCCTGCGACACCGTCTTCTACGGCCTGTCCTACGACCAGTGGAAGAAGGACGGCGGCACCGACCCGAAGAACCCGAAGGA
This sequence comes from Streptomyces sp. CA2R106, assembly GCF_037034245.1. Classification (NCBI taxonomy): domain Bacteria; kingdom Bacillati; phylum Actinomycetota; class Actinomycetes; order Kitasatosporales; family Streptomycetaceae; genus Streptomyces; species Streptomyces sp. CA2R106. The sequence continues at coordinate 93,068 of NZ_JBAGKC010000027.1, read as the reverse complement.
CTACTTCTACACCACCGCCCACCAGTTCGGCCTCGGCGCCAAGACCGACGTCGACCTGCCCGGCGAGGTCACCGGCCGGGTGCCGGACCGGCAGTGGAAGAAGGACTTCTGGGAGGAGAACAAGGCCGACTGGTGCGCCACCGCCAAGAGGCACAAGAACGACAAGAACCCGACGCTCGCGGTCGCCATCGCCATCGAGAACTGCCCGGACGGCTATGTGCTGCGCGCCGGTGACTCGGTCAACTACGCGATCGGCCAGGGCGACACGCTCGTCACCCCGATCCAGATGGCCCGGATCTACGCGGCGCTGGCCAACGGCGGCACCCTGTACCAGCCGACCATCGGCAAGGCCGTGATAAGCGCGGACGGCAAGACCGTCACCCCGATCCAGCCGAAGGTGGCCGGCAAGCTGCCCGACTCCAAGTCCACGCTGAAGTACATCAATCAGGCGCTGGCCGGCGTGGTCACCGAGGGCACCGCCGACTGGAAGTTCGGCAACTGGCCGCAGAGCCAGATCCCGCTGCACGCCAAGACCGGTACCGCGGAGGTCTCCGGCAAGCAGAGCACGTCGTGGTTCGACACGTACACCAAGGACTACACGATCGTCATGACGATCTCCCAGGGCGGTACCGGCTCCGGCGGTTCGGGTACCGCGATCCGCCGGATCTACGAGGCGATGTACGGCATCCAGAAGGACAGCACCAAGATCGACGCGAAGAAGGGCATCATGCCCCAGCCCGTCACCACGCTGCCCAAGATCTCCGCCGACGGCAGCGTGGTCGCCGCCCAGCAGGCCGCGTACTCCACCAGCGTCGCCGTGGCCTTCGCCAACGCCCCGGCCGGTTCGCCGGGCGCCGACCCGGTACCCGCGCTCGCCGCGCTCACCCCGACCCGGACCGAGAAACTGCTGTACGGCAGGAAGTACACGTGATGAGCGCGAACACCTACTCCGTCCGGCGGTTCACGCCGGAGCGCTCCACCATGGGCAAGCTGTTCGCCCGGGACTCCGCGGTGCGCCGGATGGACTGGCTGCTCTTCCTGGTGACGCTGGCGCTGTGCTTCATCGGCTCGCTGCTGGTCTTCTCCGCGACCCGGCACCGCACCAGCCTCACCCACGGCGACGAGTACTACTTCCTGATCCGCCATGTGATGAACGCCGGTATCGGCCTGGCACTGTGCATCGGCGCGATGGCCATAGGGCACCACCGGATGCGCACCATCGTGCCGTTCTTCTACGCGCTGTCGATCCTCGGCATCCTCGCGGTGCTCAGCCCGCTCGGCTCGACCGTCAACGGCGCGCACTCCTGGATCATCATCGGCGGCGGCTTCTCGCTCCAGCCCTCGGAGTTCGTGAAGATCTCCATCATCATCGGCATGGCGATGGTGCTCTCCGCCCGGGTCGACGCCGGCGACCAGGAGCACCCCGACCACCGCCGGGTGACGCAGTCCCTGGCCCTTGCGGCGCTGCCGATCCTGATCATCCTGATGATGCCCGACCTCGGGTCGGTGATGGTGCTCGGCGCGATCGTGCTCGGGGTGCTGCTCGCCTCCGGCGCCTCCACCCGCTGGGTGTTCGGGCTGATCGCCACCGGGATCGTCGGCTCCATCCTGGTGTGGCAGCTCGGCATCCTCGACAAGTACCAGATCGACCGGTTCGCCGCGTTCGCCAACCCCGCGCTCGACCCGTCCGGCGTCGGCTACAACACCAGCCAGGCCCGGATCGCGATCGGCTCGGGCGGGCTGCTCGGCAAGGGCCTGTTCCACGGCAGCCAGACCACCGGCCAGTTCGTGCCCGAGCAGCAGACCGACTTCGTCTTCTCGGTGGCCGGCGAGGAGCTCGGCTTCGTCGGCGGCGCGCTCATCGTGGTGCTGATCGGGGTGATCCTCTGGCGGGCCTGCACCATCGCCCGCAACGCCACCGACCTGTACGGCACCATCGTGGCGGCCGGGGTGGTCGCCTGGTTCGCCTTCCAGTCCTTCGAGAACATCGGCATGACGCTGGGCATCATGCCGGTGACCGGTATCCCCTTGCCCTTCGTCTCCTACGGCGGATCATCGATGTTCGCCAACTTCGTGGCCATAGGGATGCTCCAGTCCGTGAAGATGCAGCGGCCCATGTCGGCGTAGCCGCCGCGGCCCCGGCCAGGGGACCGGTCCGGGGCCCCTGGTCCGGCCCGGGCGGGCGGCCGCCGCGGCTCGGGTACTGTTGAGGGTCATCTTCCCTCCGGGCGGCCCGCCGCCGGGGCGCCATGCAAGTTCAGGACACACGAAAGTCGCCGAGATGCCTGTCGAGTCGGTCTTCCCGCGCCTGGAAGCGCTGCTCCCGCATGTACAGAAGCCGATCCAGTACGTCGGCGGTGAGCTGAACTCCACCGTCAAGGACTGGGACGCCACCGATGTGCGGTGGGCGCTGATGTACCCCGACGCGTACGAGGTCGGCCTGCCCAACCAGGGCGTCATGATCCTCTACGAGGTGCTCAACGAGCGCGAGGGCGTGCTCGCCGAGCGCACGTACAGCGTCTGGCCCGACCTGGAAGCGCTGATGCGTGAGCACCAGGTGCCGCAGTTCACCGTCGACAGCCACCGCCCGGTGCGCGCCTTCGACGTGTTCGGCCTCAGCTTCTCCACCGAGCTGGGCTACACCAACATGCTCACCGCGCTCGACCTGGCCGGCATCCCGCTGGACGCCGCCGACCGCACCGAGGACGACCCGGTCGTGCTGGCCGGCGGGCACGCCGCCTTCAACCCCGAGCCGATCGCCGACTTCATCGACGCGGCCGTGATCGGCGACGGCGAGCAGGCCGTCCTGACCATCACCGACCTGGTCCGGGAGTGGAAGGCCGAGGGCCGCCCCGGCGGTCGCGACGAGCTGCTGCTGCGGCTGGCCCGGACCGGCGGGGTGTACGTCCCGCGCTTCTACGACGTGGAGTACCTGCCCGACGGCCGGATCTCCCGGGTCGTGCCCAACCGCTCCGGCGTGCCGTGGCGGGTGTCGAAGCACACCGTGATGGACCTGGACGAGTGGCCGTACCCGAAGCAGCCGCTGGTGCCGCTCGCGGAGACCGTGCACGAGCGGATGTCGGTGGAGATCTTCCGCGGCTGCACCCGCGGCTGCCGCTTCTGCCAGGCCGGGATGATCACCCGCCCGGTGCGCGAGCGCTCCATCACCGGCATCGGCGAGATGGTCGACCGGGGCCTGAAGGCGACCGGCTTCGAGGAGGTCGGCCTGCTGTCGCTCTCCTCCGCCGACCACACCGAGATCGCCGACGTCGCCAAGGGCCTCGCCGACCGGTACGAAGAGGACAAGATCGGGCTGTCGCTGCCGTCCACCCGGGTCGACGCGTTCAACATCGACCTGGCGAACGAGCTGACCCGCAACGGCCGCCGCTCGGGCCTGACCTTCGCCCCCGAGGGCGGCTCCGAGCGCATCCGCAAGGTGATCAACAAGATGGTGTCGGAGGAGGACCTGATCCGCACCGTCGCCACCGCGTACGGCAACGGCTGGCGGCAGGTGAAGCTGTACTTCATGTGCGGGCTGCCCACCGAGACCGACGAGGACGTCCTCCAGATCGCGGACATGGCACGCAAGGTGATCGCCAAGGGCCGCGAGGTGACCGGCCAGAACGACATCCGCTGCACCGTGTCGATCGGCGGCTTCGTGCCCAAGCCGCACACCCCCTTCCAGTGGGCGCCGCAGCTCGGCGTCGAGGAGACCGACGCCCGGCTGGAGAAGCTGCGCGACGCGATCCGCGGCGACCGCAAGTACAGCCGCAACATCGGCTTCCGCTACCACGACGGCAAGCCCGGCATCATCGAGGGCCTGCTCTCCCGCGGGGACCGCCGGGTCGGCGACGTCATCCGCGCGGTCTACGCCGACGGCGGCCGCTTCGACGGCTGGCGCGAGCACTTCTCCTACGAGCGCTGGCTGCGCGCCTGTGACGCCGCCCTGCCCGCCCACGACCTGGACCTCGCCTGGTACACCACCCGCGAGCGCACCGCCGAGGAGGTCCTGCCCTGGGACCACCTCGACTCCGGTCTGGACAAGGACTGGCTCTGGGAGGACTGGCAGGACGCCCTCGACGAGACCGAGGTCGACGACTGCCGCTGGACGCCCTGCTTCGACTGCGGGGTGTGCCCCCAGCTCGACCTGGACATCCAGATCGGCCCCACCGGCAAGAAGCTCCTCCCGCTCACCGTCGTCAACGGCCCGGGCGGCAGCTGAGAGCACTGTCGGCCATCGCAGGCAACCGGTCGGCGACTGGCCGGGGCGCCCGGCGCGCCCCGGCCCCGCTCACCAGGGCAGCCGGCCCGAACGGTCGGCGAAGCGGCCGGTCGGTCCGTCGGGGCCGATGGTGGCGAGCGCCACGATCGACGCGGCGCCCTCGGCGACGCTGTGGCCGAGGCCGCCGGTGAAGTCGGTCGCGGTCTGCCCGGGGTCGGCGGCGTTGACCTTCACGTCGGGCAGTGCCTTGGCGTACTGCGTGGTCAGCATGGTGACGGCGGACTTCGAGGCGGCGTACAGCGGCAGCGGGTACCGCGACTCGATCCGCGCCGGGTCCTGCGTCATGCCGAACGAGCCCATCCCGCTGGACACGTTGACGATGACCGGGTGCGCCGACCTGCGCAGCAGCGGCAGGAACGCGTGGGTGACGCGCACGATGCCGACGACGTTCACCTCCAGGACGGCCCGTACGTCGGCGGCGGTCAGCTCCTCGACCGGGGCGACCGGGCCGAGCACGCCGGCGTTGTTCACCAGCACGTCGATCGCGCCCTCGTGTGCGGCGACGTCGGCCGCCGCCGCCTCGACCGAGGCGTCGTCGGTCACGTCGATCGGCACGAACCGGGCCCCGAGCGACGCGGCGGCGGCCTTCCCGCGCTCCGGGTCGCGGGCGCCGACCAGGACGGTGTGGCCCGCCTCGGCCAGGCGGCGGGCGGTCTCCAGCCCGAGCGACCGGTTGGCTCCGGTGATGAAGGTGGTGGTCACGGCTGCTCCTCGCGTTCCGGACGGCATCCGGTGGCCGCCCACAGCTTCGAGGGTGCTCGGCGGCGGGCGACGCGGGGAGCTACGGCCGATGGTGGTACGGCGCGTACCACCGTCGGGAGCCGGTGTGCGGGCGGGTCATCCCCGCGCGGACAGCTCCTGGGCGCCGATGGCGGCCAGCAGGTCGAGCTTGCTTCGGGCGTCGGTGCCCGGGCGCGCGGTGTAGACCACGAGGTGCAGGTTGCCGCCCTGGGTGGTGAGGATGTCGGAGTTCAGCGCGATCTCGCCGACGTCGGGGTGCTCGACGAGCTTGCGGGCGCTCTCGTGGCCGCCGACCGCGGGCCGGCCCCACAGTTCGCGGAAGCGCGGCACCCGCTCGAGCGTCGCGACCAGCGCCGCGAGGTCGGGATCGCCCGGGTAGCGGCCGGTGGCCGCCCGCAGGTCGGCGACGAGGGACTCCTCGAACGCGGCCCGCTCCTCGGCGGTCTGTCGGATCGCGGTCGGCATGGTGCCGGTGAACTGCCAGACCAGCGCGTTCCGGTCGGCCGGTTCGAGCCGGGCCGGATCGCCGAAGGCGGCGGCGAACAGCGGGTTCCAGTGCAGCAGCCGCCAGGTGGCGTCGTAGACCGCCAGCGGGTTGCGGCCGAGTTCGTCCATGATCCGCAGCAGGCTGTCGGGGATGTGCCGCGGCACCCGGCCGGGGTCCGCGGTGTGGCCGGCCAGCCGCAGCAGGTGGGCGTGCTCCTCCGCCGACAGCCGCAGGGCGCGGGCCAGGGCGTCGCAGACCTGGGGTGAGGGGCTGGCCACCCGGCCCTGTTCCAACCGGACCACGTACTCCACCGAGATGTCGGCGAGCGCTGAGAGCTCGGAGCGGCGCAGACCGGGGACCCGGCGCGGCGACCCGGGCGGCAGCCCGGCCGCCGCCGGGTCGAGCCGGTCGCGCCACGCGCGCAGCGCGGTACCGAGGGGGTTCATGCCCTCCATGCTCCCGCACCCGGCCGCCGGGCGGTCGGTGCCGAAGCGGAGGGGTGCGATCCGGCCAATCGGTGGCATCGTTGTCAGGGCTGTGGACATGTCAAAGCGGCCGTGCTGTCATGCCGGGTGGACGGTTGTTTTCCATCGTTGCAGAAGTCGTGGGACCGGTAAGGGCGGACGGCACGAGGAGGCGTCATGGGTCGGCTGGCGGGGCGGCGCGGGGGAGTGGGGCCGCTGGTGGTGGCGCTGCTGCTGGCGGTGGCGGCACTGTTGCAGGGAGCGGGGGCGACCGGGGCGAGGGCGGCGGCGGCCGCGGACACCACGCAGGTGTGCGCGCTGTACTGCGACACCACCGACCCGTCGAAGGCCGCCCAGGAGACCTTCCCGGTGCCGGACCTGAGCCTCAACGGCCGGGTGGTGCGGCTGCACGTGGACGACACCGACGGCATGGCCTGGGCCAGCATCGACGCCGGCCAGACCGGCGACTCGGTGTGGCTGGACCGCTCGTGGGACGGCGGCAGCACCTGGGACGGCCTGCTCGGCAAGGCGTCGATCCCCTCGACGTGGACCGGCACCCGCACCCTGATGTACAACCTCTACGACCCGACGAACCACCGCCGCGCGGTCCTGCGGGCCTGCGGCGACGCCCAGGGCGTCAGCTGCACCTCCTGGGCGCACCTGAACGTCTGCGCCACGGTCTGCGACGGCTCGGGCAGCGCGTCCGGCGACACCCAGCCGGTCCCGGCCACCACGCTGAACGGCCGGACCATCGCGCTGCACATGGACAGCACCGGCATGGCCTGGGGCACCATCTCCGGCGGCACCGCCGGCGACGAGATCTGGCTGGACCGCTCCTGGGACCAGGGCGCGAGCTGGCCCGACGGCTCCTCCAAGGGCCGCACCAGCACACCCTCCGGCGCCACCGGCACCGCAACCGCCCGCTACAACACCAGCGACCCGCTGGGGAAGCTGTACGGCGGGGCGGTCCGCGCCTGCGGCCGCGCCGTCGAGGGCCAGAACGGCAGCTGCACCGCCTGGGCCCGCCCGGCGGTGTCCCGGACGTCGGCCGCCGCGGACGCGCTGATGTACTCCTACGACCCGAACACCGCCTACTGGCCGTCGAGCTGGTGGAACTCCGCGGTCGCGCTGGCCACCGTGATCGACTACATGCGGCAGACCGGCGACACCCGCTACGAGTGGGTGGTGCGCCGCACCTACGACATCGACAAGGCGTCCTTCCCCGCCGGCGCCCGCAGCTCCGACCCGATCGACGGCGACTTCATCAGCCGCGCCACCGACGACTCCGAGTGGTGGGCACTGGCCTGGATCGACGCGTACGACCTCACCGGCGACCGGACCTACCTCGACGAGGCGGTCACCATCGCCACCTACGTCAACGGGCTGTACGACACCAGCACCTGCGGCGGCGGCGTGTGGTGGGACCGGGAGCGCACGTACAAGAACGCGGTGACCAACGGGCTCTACGTGCGGATCGCCGCCGAGCTGCACAACCGCATCCCGGGGGACACCACGTGGCTGGGCCGGGCCACCACCTCCTGGCAGTGGTTCCAGAGCAGCGGCCTGATCAACTCCTCCGGCCTGGTCAACGACGGCCTCACCAGCGGCTGCGCCAACAACGGCCAGACGGTGTGGTCGTACAACCAGGGCCTGGCGATCGGGGCCGCGGTGGAGATGTACCGGGCCACCGGCGACGCGGCGGACCTGGCCACCGCGCGCAGGCTCGCCGACGCGGCCGTGGCCTCGCCCGCACTGGTGAAGGGCGGGGTGCTCACCGAGTCCTGCGACGCGTCCACGCCCTCCTGCGACGACAACGCCAAGCAGTTCAAGGGCGTGTTCATGCGCTACCTGCAGGACCTGGACTCCGTGACCGGCAACGCCTACCGCTCCTTCGCCACCGCTCAGGCCGACTCGCTGTGGTCCACCGCGCGGGACGGGTTGAACCGGGTCGCCGAGGACTGGTCGGGCGGCGGCACCGCGGACTGGCGCACCGAGGCGTCGGCGCTGAGCGCCTTGCTCGCGGCGTCCTGACCGCCGGGCAGTTCGCCGCCGGGCAGTTCGCCATCGGTCCGGGAGCTGCCGGTCCGGGCGCCGTCGGTCCGCTGGTCGGTCCGCTCGCCGTCCGGGCGGGCGCCGTCGGTCCGCTCGCCGCCGGACTCCCGGCCGCCGCCGAGCTGCCCGTTGCCGAGCCGTTCGAAGAAGCGCAGGATCTCCACCGGGAAGGGCATCACCAGGGTGCTGTTCTTCTCGGCGGAGACGTCCACCACGGTCTGGAGCAGCCGCAGTTGGAGGGCGCCCGGGGTATCCGCCATGGTCGCGGCGGCGTCGGTGAGCCGCTGCGACGCCTGGAGTTCACCGTCGGCGGCGATGACCCGGGCCCGGCGCTCACGCTCGGCCTCGGCCTGCTTCGACATCGACCGCATCATCGACTGCGGCAGCGCGATGTCCTTGATCTCCACCCGCTCGATCCGCAGCCCCCACGGCTCCTCGGTCGGCGCGTCCATCACCTTCTTCAGCTCCATGTTGACCTGGGTGCGGTCGGACAGCAGTGTGTCGAGGTCGGCGCGGCCGATGACCGAACGCAGCGAGGTCTGGGCGATCTGCGCGACCGCGGTCGGGTAGTCGTTCACGTTGACCAGCGCCTTGACCGGGTCGACCACGCGGAAGTAGACCACCGCGTCCACGGTCAGCGTCACGTTGTCCGCGGTGATCGCGCCCTGCGGCGACACCCCGAACACCTCGGTCTGCACCGACACCTTGCGCATCCGGTCACCGACCGGCCGGATCAGCCGCAGTCCCGGATCGCGGATGTCCGGCAGCAGCCGGCCGAACCGGAAGACCACGCCCCGCTCGTACTGCTGCACGTTGCGCACGCTCAGCGCGAGCAGGACCAGGACCACGACGACGATCGCGACCAGAGCGCCGATCAGGGCGGCCACGGCGGTCACCTCCTCGGGCGGGGCCCGTCGCCGTGCGGGGCCGCGAGCGGCCCGACCCGCACCGCGCCGGGCGAGAGGGACGGCGGGAGGTCCAGGTCCGGCGGGAGTCCGTCGTCACCGGGGCGGTCCTCGGGGGGCTCCCGCCAGGGGAAGTCGGCGGCCGGCCGGGCCTGCGCGCCCTCCTCGGCGCGGGCCGGCGGACCGTCCTCGACATGCGGCGCGGGACCGAAGTCCCGCTGCTCGGCGGCCTGTCTGCGCAGCAGCCAGACACCGGCGACGGCCACGACCGCCATCACCGCGAGGGCTATGGCGATGGTCATCCTGCCTCACCTCGCCGTGCGGCGCCCGTACGGTGTGACGACGGCCGGCCGCACTCGGCCGTTCCGCGGCGGCGCCGACGGGTACGCCCGCGCACCTTTCGCCCCGGTATCTCCACGGTACCCCGCATCACCCCGCTAGGTTTTGGCCATGACCTATCAGAACCCGTGGTCGCCGGGGGCACCGCAGGGGCAAGGGGGCGGCTGCGTCGCCGCCGCCGTCCGCCTACCGGTGAGCGTCTTCGCGTTCGTCGTCGTCCTGCCGCTGAAGCTGCTGTGGGACGCGCTCGCCTGGACCTGCCGCACGCTGTGGCGATACGTCCTCCACCCGCCGCTGCGCGCGCTCGGCCTGCTGCTGGCCGCGCTGTGGCGGCACGTCCTGGTCCCGGTCGCCCGGGTGCTGATCGTGGTCCCGGCGGTGTGGCTGTGGACCTACGTACTGCGGCCGGTGCTGCGCGCGCTCGGCCTGACCGCGGAGTTCCTGGTGCGCTGGCTGCTGGTGCGGCCGCTGACCGCGCTGTGGGTGTACGCCTTGCAGTGGGTCGTGCGCGGCCTGGCCTGGCTGCTGAAGTACCTGGTCGTGGTGCCGCTGGACTTCCTGTGGCGCCGGGTGCTGGCGCCGCTCCTGCGCGAGGTCGCCGCGGCGGTCGCGGCCGCCTGGCGCGCCGCCGCCTACGTGGCCCGGCAGGTCGGCCGCGGGATCGGCTGGTTCTTCCGGGTGCTGGTCTTCCGGCCGATCGCCTTCGTCTGGCGCTGGACGGCGGCGCCGGTGCTGCGCTTCGTACGGCGGCAGATCCTGCACCCGGTCCGGGTCGCGCTGGCCGACGCCCGCCGGGCCGTCGGCGCGGCGCTGTTCGGCACCCCGCGGCAGGCGCCGCCGCCCCGGCCGTCGCGGGAGGCCCGGCACCAGGCGCGGCTGCCCCCGGCCCGCTCCTACCGAGGCCCCGCCGAACGCGCGGAGCCGCTGCCCCCGGTGCCGTGGCGGTCCGCGCCCGAAGCGGCGCCCCCGGCGCAGCACCCTGGCCCGCACCCGAACCCGCCCCCGTCCGGCGGCGCGTTCGGACCGCCGCCCGACATGACGAAGTAGCTTTTGCCGCAAGGCTGGTGACATCCCGTCAGGCGGCTGCCCGGGAGGGTGCGGGGTCACCACCCCCGCCCCTGAGCCCATGCGGATGCACCCGCAGAAGAACGCCGGGCCCACGGGCAGCGAACCCTCGGAGGGACCCCGGCGCCGACGGTTGTCCACAGGGCGGGAGCGCGGGCGGAGCGTGCGTGCGGGCGCGCGGCGTAACCTTGGAGGTGCAGGGATGCCCGGACGCGGCGTGGCGCCGCACGCGGGCATGGCAACACATGACACGAAGGACTGAGCGACACTGGGCAAGCGACAGCCAGAGGGCCCGCCGCCGGCACCGGCGGTGCAGCGCATCCGCCTGCGGTACACCAAGCGCGGCCGCCTCCGGTTCACCAGCCACCGCGACTTCCAGCGCGCCTTCGAGCGGGCCCTGCGCCGCGCCGAGGTGCCGATGGCGTACTCGGCCGGGTTCACCCCGCACCCGAAGGTGTCGTACGCGAACGCCGCCCCCACGGGCGTCGGGAGCGAGGCGGAGTATCTGGAGATCGCGCTCGCCGCGGCGCGCGACCCCGAGCGGCTGCGTGCGCTGCTGGACGAGTCGCTGCCCCCCGGCCTCGACGTGATCGAGGCGGTCGAGGCCCGCACCTCGGGTCTGGCCGAGCGCCTGGAGGCGTCGGTGTGGCAGCTGCGGCTGGACGGCGTCGAGCCCGACGAGGCCCGCCGGGCCGTCGCCGCGTTCCTCGCCGCCGAGGCCGTGGAGGTCCGGCGCGTCACCAAGAACGGCGTGCGCACCTTCGACTGCCGGGCCGCCGTCACGCGCTTCGAGGTCGTCCCCGAGGCGGCCGCCACGGACGGCGCGGCAGGTCCGGACGCGGCGGATCAGGGTGCCACCGCGCCCCCGAGCGGCGCTTGTGCGATACTGCGGCTGGTTGTACGTCACTTGACACCTGCCGTGCGACCCGACGACGTACTGTCCGGTCTCCATGCGGCGGCCGACCTCGCGCCGCCGGTCCCCGCAGCGGTGACCAGGCTGGCGCAGGGGCCGCTCGACGAGGAGTCCGGCACGGTCACCGACCCGCTCGCGCCCGATCGCGACGCCGTGGCGGTGCCTGCCGGTTCCGCCTAGGTACGGCGTCGACGCGTTGCCGACGCGCCAGGGAGCCACCCGGGCCCGGCGACGCTGACCACACGAGACTTTCGCCGGCCCCCCGCAGGGGCGGGCCGGCGAGCGAGACAGCAAGCCCCCGTGCGGCGCCCGCGCCCCGGCGGACGGCCACCGCGACCCAAGCGGCCGCCGTCCCCGGAACACCCGGCGCGGCGCCCGGGGGCACGACGGGAGCACTGCCCGAATGCCCGACAACGAAGAGACCACTCCGGGTTCGACCCCGGACACCACCAGCACCGCCGACGAGAGCGCGGCTCCCCGCCGCCGCCGTCGCGCCGCCTCCCGCCCCGCGGGCCCGCCCGGGTCCGACACCGCCGCGGAGACCGCGGAGACGTCCGGCGCCGCGGGCACCGAGGAGGCGGCCCCGGCCGCACCCCGCCGCCGCGCCACCCGTAAGACCGCGGCTGCCGCGCCGGCCGAGGAGACCCCGGCCGAGGCTCCGGCCCCGGCCGCCGAGGGCGAGGAGGCGGCTCCGGCCCGCCCGCGTCGCCGCGCCACCCGTAAGACCGCGGCCGCCGCACCGGTCGAGGAGACCCCGGCCGAGACGCCGGCTGCTGCTCCCGCCGCGGAGGAGGCTGCTCCGGCTGCGGAGGAGGCTGCGCCTGCTCGTCCGCGTCGTCGTGCGACGCGTAAGGCGACGGCGCCTGCGGGTTCGCCCGCGCCCGCCGCCGAGGAAGCTCCGGCTGTCGAGTCGGCTCCGGCTGCTGCCGCTGCCGTGGAGGAGGCTGCTCCGGCTGCGGAGGAGGCTGCGCCTGCTCGTCCGCGTCGTCGTGCGACGCGTAAGGCCACGGCGCCCGCGGGTTCGCCCGCGCCCGCCGCCGAGGAAGCTCCGGCTGTCGAGTCGGCTCCGGCTGCTGCCGCTGCCGTGGAGGAGGCTGCTCCGGCTGCGGAGGAGGCTGTGCCTGCTCGTCCGCGTCGTCGTGCGACGCGTAAGGCGACGGCGCCTGCGGGTTCGCCCGCGCCCGCCGCCGAGGAAGCCCCGGCCGAGACCCCCGTGGCCGAGCCCGCCCCGGCCGCCGCCCCCGCCGCGCCCGCGGCCGAGGAGAGCGCGGCCCCCGCGCGGACCCGCCGCCGGGCCACCCGTGCGAGCGCGGCCCCCGCCGCTGCCGCCGAGCCCGCCCCGGAACCGGCCCCCGCACCGGCCAAGGCAGCCCAGGCACCGGCCCAGGCCGCCCCCGCTCCCGCCGCCGACGAGCAGCAGGGCGGCAACCGTGCCCGCCGCCGCGGCGGCCGCAAGGGCGCCGCCGTCCCGACCTTCTCCGCCGGTGACGGCCTGCGGCGGCTCAAGCCCGGCGCCCTCGCCCCGCGCGAGGACGCCGGCGACCGCCGCGCGTACACCGCCCGGGCGCTGCGCGACGGCGACGGCTGGTGCGTCGAGGTCGACGACGCCTACGAGATCCGCGGCTACGGCGAGAGCGTCGCCGACGCGACCGCCGAGGCCGTCGACGCGGTCGCCGCCGCCTTCGGGCTCGCCGCCGACACGGTGGACCTCACGGTGCGCACCGAGGCCGACGAGACCACCGAGGAGGCCCCCGCGCGCGGCCGCCGCAGGGGCGGCCGCCCGGCCGTCGCGGTCTTCCAGCCGCCGGTCTTCCAGGCCCCCGACGCCGCCGCCGCACCGGCGCCCGCCCCGGCCGCCGCCGAGGAGGAGACCGCCGAGGCCGACACCGAGGCCGAGGCGGACGAGGACCGTTCCCCGCGCCGTCGCCGCCGCCGTCGCGGCACCGCCCCCGAGCAGGCGCCCGCCGCGGCCGGCGAGCAGGAGGCCGCCCCCGAGCAGGCCGCTGCCGTCGCCGAGCCGGAAGAGGCCGAGGAGCACGAGGGCGCCGAGGGCGCCGACAGCGAGCAGGACGGCGAGGACCGCCCGTCCCGCCGCCGCCGCCGCGGCGGTCGCCGCCGTCGCCGCGGTGAGTCCGGCGAGCAGGACCACGAGGACAACGGCGAGGACGAGTCCGAGGAGCCCGCCGAGGGCCACGAGGAGGACGACACCGCCGCGCAGCACGAGGACGACCAGGACCACGACGACGACGCCCAGGGCGGCTCCTCCTCCAGCAGCCGGCGCCGGCGCCGCCGTCGCCGCCGCGGTTCGGACGGCGGTGACGACCACGCGGCCGGCGCCGGGTCCGACGACCCGGAGCGCACCGTCGTCAAGGTCCGCGAGCCGCGCTCGCGCTACGAGGGCGGCACCGGCTCCGACGAGGTGCAGTCCATCAAGGGCTCCACCCGTCTGGAGGCGAAGAAGCAGCGCCGCCGCGAGGGCCGCGAGCAGGGCCGCCGCCGGGTGCCGATCATCACCGAGGCCGAGTTCCTGGCCCGCCGCGAGGCGGTCGAGCGCGTCATGGTGGTCCGGCAGAACGGCGACCGCACCCAGATCGGCGTGCTGGAGGACAACGTCCTCGTCGAGCACTACGTGAACAAGGAGCAGTCCACCTCCTACGTCGGCAACGTCTACCTCGGCAAGGTGCAGAACGTGCTGCCGTCGATGGAGGCCGCGTTCGTCGACATCGGCAAGGGCCGCAACGCCGTGCTGTACGCGGGCGAGGTCAACTTCGAGGCGCTGGGCATGTCCGGCGGCCCGCGCCGGATCGAGACCGCGCTCAAGTCCGGCCAGCCGGTGCTGGTGCAGGTCACCAAGGACCCGATCGGCCACAAGGGCGCCCGGCTGACCAGCCAGGTGTCGCTGCCCGGCCGCTACCTGGTCTACGTGCCCGAGGGCTCGATGACCGGCATCAGCCGCAAGCTGCCCGACACCGAGCGGGCCCGGCTGAAGTCCATCCTGAAGAAGGTCGTCCCCGAGGACGCGGGCGTCATCGTGCGCACCGCCGCCGAGGGCGCCAGCGAGGACGAGCTGCGCCGCGACGTGGAGCGGCTCCAGTCGCAGTGGGAGGACATCAAGCGCAAGTCCAAGAGCGGCAACGCGCCGACGCTGCTCTACGGCGAGCCGGACATGACGGTGCGCGTGGTCCGCGACATCTTCAACGAGGACTTCTCCAAGGTCATCGTCAGCGGTGACGAGGCCTGGTCGACCGTGCACGAGTACGTCTCGCACGTGGCGCCCGACCTGGTCGACCGGCTGTCGCGCTGGACGTCGGAGGTCGACGTCTTCGCCAACTTCCGGATCGACGAGCAGCTGCTCAAGGCGCTGGACCGCAAGGTGTGGCTGCCGTCCGGCGGTTCGCTGGTGATCGACAAGACCGAGGCGATGGTCGTGGTCGACGTCAACACCGGCAAGTTCACCGGGCAGGGCGGCAACCTCGAGGAGACCGTCACCCGCAACAACCTGGAGGCGGCCGAGGAGATCGTCCGCCAGCTGCGGCTGCGCGACCTCGGCGGCATCGTGGTGGTCGACTTCATCGACATGGTGCTGGAGTCCAACCGCGACCTGGTGATGCGCCGGCTGCTGGAGTGCCTGGGCCGGGACCGGACCAAGCACCAGGTGGCCGAGGTCACCTCGCTCGGCCTGGTGCAGATGACCCGCAAGCGGGTCGGGCAGGGCCTGCTGGAGTCCTTCTCCGAGACCTGCGTGCACTGCAACGGGCGCGGCGTCATCGTGCACATGGACCAGGCGACCACCACCGGTGGCGGCGGCAAGCGCAAGCGGCGCCGCGGCGGCGGTGCGGGCGAGCACGACCACGAGCACGAGGTGGCCGCCGCGGTCGAGCCCGCGCAGGGCGAGGAGCCGGAGCTGCCCGAGCTGGAGCCGATCGAGGTCGGCGAGTCCGACCTCGTGCCCTCGGTCGGGGACCCGGAGGAGGAGTGGTTCGGCAGCGCCGCCGAGGCGGAGGCCGCCGCGAACAGCTCCCGCGGCCGCGGCCGCCGCCGGGCCACCCGCAAGGCGACCGCCCCGGCCGGTGCCCCGGCCGCCGCGGACCGCGAGCCGGAGCCGGCCGTCGTGGTCGTCCCGGTGAGCGAGCCCGAGGTCGAGCCGGTCGCGGAGCCGGAGCCGGTCGTCTCGACCGAGCCGCCGGCCCGTACCCGGCGCCGTGCGACGCGGAAGGCGACCGCCCCGGCGGGCGCGCCCGCCGCGGCCGAGGAGGCCGCGGTGGTCGTGGTCAGCGCCGAGCCGGAGCCCGTGGCCGAGCCGGTCGCGGAGCCGGAGCCGGTCGTCTCCACGGAGCCCCCGGCCCGTACCCGGCGCCGTGCCACGCGGAAGGCGACCGCCCCCGCCGGCGCGCCCGCCGCCGAGGAAGCGGCCGTCGTGGTCGTGCCGGCACCGGAAGCCGCGGCGCCCGCGGCCGAGACCGAGGCCGGAGCCGAAGAAGCTGCGGCCGAGGCCGAGACCGAGCCCAAGAAGCGGACCCGCAAGGCCCCCGCGAAGAAGGCGGCGGCCAAGAAGACGGCGAAGAAGGCCGTCACGAAGAAGACCGCGGCGGCCAAGAAGACCACCACGAAGAAGGCCGCGACGAAGAAGGCGGCGGCCGCTCCCAGCGAGTAGCCGGGACTGCCGCCTGTCGGGTTCCCCCGCCCCTGGTGAGTTGCGCGAGGACGCGACCGCCAGGGGCGGGGGAACCCGACAGGACGGGGCAGCCCGGGCGGATTTGACCCGGGGGAAGGCACTCCGTAGCCTTGACCCTCGGCGTTTCTGCGCCATCCACTGAGCACTTTCCTCCCGGTCTCCCCGGGAGAGGCCCCCCGCGGCAGGACATGGGGTGCTGGCATCAGGGGTTTCGAAATCGAGCGAGAGTGAGTTCCGCGTGTACGCGATCGTGCGTAGCGGTGGCCGCCAGCACAAGGTGGCCGTCGGCGACATCGTCGAGGTTGACAGGATTCCCACCGGCAAGGTCGGCGACGCCGTCGAGCTCTCGACGCTGCTCGTGGTCGACGGCGAGGCCGTCACCAGCGACCCGTGGGTGCTCGCCGGGATCAAGGTCGAGGCCGAGATCGTGGACCACCACAAGGGCCAGAAGATCGACATCCTGCGCTACAAGAACAAGACCGGTTACCGCCGTCGCCAGGGTCACCGCCAGCAGTACACGGCGCTGAAGATCACTGGCATCCCCGCCGCGGCTGCGAAGTAAGGGACTGAGGAGAGATGGCACACAAGAAGGGCGCATCGTCCACCCGGAACGGGCGCGACTCCAATGCTCAGCGGCTCGGTGTGAAGCGCTTCGGCGGCGAGGTCGTCAACGCCGGTGAGATCATCATCCGCCAGCGCGGCACCCACTTCCACCCGGGCTCCGGCGTCGGCATCGGCAAGGACGACACGCTGTTCGCCCTGTCCGCCGGTGCGGTCGAGTTCGGCGTGAAGCGCGGTCGCCGCGTGGTGAACATCGTTCCGGCCGCCTGAGGCAGGCCGTAGAACCATTCGAGGGCGGACCCGTTTCCCGGACTCCGGGAAGCGGGGCCGCCCTCGGCGTGTTACTGGTCCTGTAGGACCGTAAGAACCGTGTGAAACCCGTACGTTCTGGAGGAAGCACCCATGACCACCTTCGTGGACCGCGTCGAACTGCATGTCGCCGCGGGTAACGGGGGCCACGGCTGCGCCTCCGTGCACCGGGAGAAGTTCAAGCCGCTCGGCGGCCCGGACGGCGGCAACGGCGGGCGGGGCGGGGATGTCGTCCTCGTCGTCGACCAGGACGTGACCACCCTGCTCGACTACCACCACAGCCCGCACCGCAAGGCCACCAACGGCAAGCCCGGCGAGGGCGGCAACCGCTCCGGCAAGGACGGCACCGACCTGGTGCTGCCGGTCCCGGACGGCACCGTGGTCCAGGACCGGCACGGAAACGTCCTCGCCGACCTGGTCGGCCAGGGCACCACCTATGTCGCCGGGCAGGGCGGCCGCGGCGGCCTGGGCAACGCGGCGCTCGCCTCCGCCCGCCGCAAGGCACCCGGCTTCGCGCTGCTCGGCGTGCCCGGGCAGGCCCGGGACATCGTGCTGGAGCTGAAGACCGTCGCCGACGTGGCGCTGGTCGGCTACCCGAGCGCGGGCAAGTCCTCGCTGATCTCGGTGCTCTCCGCGGCCAAGCCGAAGATCGCGGACTACCCGTTCACCACGCTGGTGCCGAACCTCGGCGTGGTCAACGCCGGTTCCACCGTCTACACGATCGCCGACGTGCCCGGGCTGATCCCCGGCGCGAGCCAGGGCCGCGGGCTGGGCCTGGAGTTCCTGCGGCACGTCGAGCGCTGCTCGGTGCTGGTGCACGTGCTGGACACCGCGACCCTGGAGTCCGACCGCGACCCGGTGACCGACCTCGACGTCATCGAGGCGGAGCTGCGGGCGTATGGCGGCGGGCTAGAGGACCGGCCGCGGCTGGTCGTGCTCAACAAGGTCGACGTGCCCGACGGCCGGGAGCTGGCCGAGATGATCCGGCCGGAGCTCCAGGAGCGCGGCTACCGCGTCTTCGAGGTGTCCGCGGTCTCGCACGCCGGGCTGAAGGAGCTGTCGTTCGCGCTCGCCGGGATCGTCGCCGAGACCCGCGCGGCCCGCCCGGTCGAGGAGAGCACCCGCGTGGTGATCCGCCCGCAGGCGGTCGACGACGCCGGCTTCACCGTCGCCTTCGACGGCGAGCTGTACCGGGTGCGCGGGGAGAAGCCCGAGCGCTGGGTGCGGCAGACGGACTTCAGCAACGACGAGGCGGTGGGCTACCTCGCGGACCGGCTCAACCGGCTCGGCGTGGAGGACGAGCTGGTCAAGGCCGGTGCGAAGGCGGGCGACGGCGTGGCGATCGGCCCGGAGGACGACGCGGTCGTCTTCGACTGGGAGCCGTCGCTCGCGGCCGGCGCGGAGATGCTGGGGCGCCGCGGTGAGGACCACCGCTTCGACGCGCCGCGGCCCGCCGCCGCCCGCCGCCGGGACCGGCAGGCCGAACACGACGAGGCTGCGGAGGCGTACGACGAGTTCCACCCCTTCGGCGGTTGACGCGCACCGGCCCGTGCTGCCCCATGGTTGGGTGAACCCCGCCTTGCGAGACGGTTACCGGGGGTGAGACGATCCCCGTATCTCTTGTTGCCGCTAGGTAGGTCTCACGTGTCCCAGCACCATGCCCAGACCCGTACCACCGCCGTCATCCTCGCCGGGGGTACCGGGCAGCGGGTCGGCCTGTCGATTCCCAAGCAGCTGCTGAAGATCGCCGGCAAGGCGGTGATCGAGCACACGCTCGCCATCTTCGAGCAGTCGGACGCGATCGACGACGTCATCGTGCTGATGGCGCCGGGCTACGTCCCCGACGTGGAGAAGATCGTCGCCAAGGCCGGGCTGAAGAAGGTCAGCCGGGTGATCGAGGGCGGCGCGACGCGCAACGAGACCACCGAGCGCGCCATCGCCGCGCTGAGCGAGGGCCTCGCCCCGGGCGAGGACAGCAACGTGCTGTTCCACGACGCGGTGCGCCCGCTGATCTCCGAGCGGGTCATCGCCGACTGCGTGACCGCGCTGGAGCGGTACGAAGCGGTGGACGTGGCGATCCCCTCCGCGGACACCATCATCGTCACCCGCACCCACGGCGGCGACGGCGAGTTCATCACCGAGGTGCCCGACCGCTCCCGGCTGCGCCGCGGCCAGACCCCGCAGGCGTTCCGGCTGTCCACCATCCGCCGGGCGTACGAGGTGGCCGGCGGCGACCCGAACTTCCAGGCCACCGACGACTGCTCGGTCGTGCTGCGCTACCTGCCCGACGTGCCGATCTACGTCGTCCCCGGCGACGAGCACAACATGAAGGTGACCACCCCGGTGGACGTCTTCATCGCCGACAAGCTCTTCCAGCTCGCCTCCACCGCCGCCCCCGGCCAGTCCGACGAGGCCGCCTACCGCGAGCTGCTCGCCGGCAAGACCCTGGTGGTCTTCGGCGGCTCCTACGGCATCGGCGCCGACATCGCGGCGATGGCCGAGGGGTACGGCGCGAAGGTCTTCGCGCTCGGCCGCTCCACCACCGGCACCCACGTCGAGGACCCCGAGCACGTCGACGACGCGCTGTCGCGGGCGTACGCGGAGACCGGCCGGATCGACTACGTGGTGAACACCGCCGGGGTGCTGCGGATCGGCAAGCTCGCCGAGACCGACAACGCCACCATCGAGGAGGCGCTGCGGGTCAACTACCTCGCCCCGGTGCAGATCGCCCGGGCCGCGCACAAGTACCTCGCCGAGACCCGCGGCCAGCTGCTGCTCTACACCTCCAGCAGCTACACCCGGGGACGCGCCGAGTACAGCCTGTACTCCTCCACCAAGGCCGCCATGGTGAACCTCACCCAGGCGCTCGCCGACGAGTGGGCCGGCGACGGCATCCGCGTCAACTGCGTCAACCCCGAGCGGACCGCGACCCCGATGCGCACCAAGGCGTTCGGGCAGGAGCCGGCCGGCACCCTGCTCTCCTCGGAGGCGGTCGCCCGCACCTCGCTCGACGTGCTGCTGTCCACCCTCACCGGCCATGTGATCGACGTCCGCCAGCAGGACCCGATGCAGGGCCTGTCCGGTGCCTCCGGGATCGAACGTGCGCTGGCCCATGTCCTCGCCCAGGGGGAGGACGAGCAGTAGTCTTGCCAGGATCGGATCGACAGTCCTTGGGCCCGTGTGCTGCGGTGCGCCCAGGGACTTCGTCCGTTGATGAGGCCGACCAGGCCCCCGACCCCCGCCTTTTTCCCATTCGACGTCCCGTTCGACATCGCACTGGAGCAGTCACCCCGTGATCTCAAAAGCCATTCGCCTGGCGCGTGTGGCGTCCGGCGGCGAACTCGCCGCCGCGCTGCTCATGCTCCTCAGCTACCCGTGCCTGGTCGTCGCCGCGCTGCTGCCGAGCCTGTGGTTCTTCGTGGCCGCCGGCGTGGTCAGCTACGCGACCGACTGGTACCTGCACCGGCGCCGCTCGTACCTCATCAACCGGCTGAGCAAGGCCCGGGCCGGGCTGTCGCTGCGCTTCCTGCTGCGTGAGCTGACCCTGGTGCTGCTGATGGCGCAGCTCAACCTGGCCAACAGCCGGGCGTTCTCCGCGGCCATCGTCTGCTTCCTGGTCTTCTACGGCATGCAGGCCCCGCACTCGGCACTGGTCACGCTGATCCGCAACCGCCGCAAGCTGCCGTTCGGCACCCGCAACATCGACCTGGGCGGGATGCGCATCACCAAGGCGCCGCCGACCGCGCTGACCTCGCGTGCCGCGGAGAAGATGCTGCACCTGGACCTGTTCGCGGCGGCCGGCTTCCTGATCTACGCCAAGGCCGGGCACATCGGGTACGTCTACGCCGGTGCCGTGCTGACGCTGGGCCTGGGCGTGCTGTACACGCTGGCGCTGGCGCCGTACCTCACCCGCCGCCGGCTGCCGGCGAAGACGGACGAGGCGCTGGCCTTCATGGACACCTGGCTGCGCTCCTACCGGCCGACCACGGTGCTGTACTTCTCCGGCTCCCCGGACTCCGCGTACCAGGTCAACATGTGGCTGGACACGATGGCGGACCTGCCGGGGGAGCGGCCGCTGGTGATCCTGCGCGAGCGGGCGATCCTGCTCCAGCTCGCCGACACCGCGGTGCCGGTGCTGTGCGTGCCGGGCGCGGTGCACCTGATGAACATGGACCTGTCCACGGTGCGGGTCGCGCTGTACCCGGCGAACGTCGGCAAGAACATCCACCTGCTGCGGGTGCCGAGCATGAAGCACGTCTTCGTCGGCCACGGCGACAGCGACAAGGTCGCCAGCATCAACCCGTTCAGCAAGGCGTACGACGAGGTGTGGACGGCCGGCAAGGCGGGCCGCGACCGGTATGCGCTGGCCGACGTCGGCGTGCGCGACGAGGACGTGGTGGAGGTGGGCCGGCCGCAGCTGGCCGGGATCACCGCCTGGGACGGCTCGGCCGCGGCCGGTATCCCCACCGTGCTGTACGCGCCGACCTGGGAGGGCTGGACCGACGAGCCCGGCAACACCTCGCTGATCCTGGCGGGCGCCAACATCATGCGCGGCCTGGTGTCGTCGGCGACCCCGGTGCGGGTGCTGTACAAGCCGCACCCCTTCACCGGCACCGTCAACCCGAAGGCGAAGCGCGCCCACGAGAAGGTGGTCGCGGTGCTGGCGAAGGCGAACGCCGAGCGCGCCGCCGACCCGGCGTGGGCGGCCCGGATCGCCGAGGGCAAGGCGGCGCAGGCCGCGGCCGGCGCCGAACTCGCCTCGATACAGAGCGAGTTGGACGCGCTGGTGGCCGAGTCGACGGCCGCGGACGGCGACATGGCGACCATGTCCCGCGACTCCATCGCCGACCCGCAGCTGGCCGCGCGCCTCGCGGAGCTGCGCGGCCGCTGGAACGCCGCGTACTGGCAGTCGCTGAGCGCCTGGGAGCACCAGGTCGTCACCGGCCCGATGCCTCACCTGTACGAGTGCTTCAACGAGTCCGACGCGATGGTCTCGGACATCTCCAGCGTGGTGTCGGACTTCGTGGCGACCGGCAAGCCGTACGCCATCACCGACTCCGCCGGGCTGGGCGAGGAGGAGTTCAAGCGGCAGAACACCGCCGCCCGTGCCGCCCTCGTGCTGGACAACTCCGCGGCCCGGGTCGGCGAGCTGGTCACGGCCGTGGTCAGCCCGGAGCAGGACCCGCTGGCCGGGGCGCGCAAGGAGATCAAGCAGTACCTGCTCGGCCCGGACCACCCGACCTCGATCGAGCGGTTCTCGCAGGCCGTGCGCGATCTGGCGCACCGGGCCGACGTGCGCCTGGCGCAGCAGGCCGCGCTGGGCCAGACGGATGACGCCGATCTGTTCGGCGGCCCGGCCGCGCAGGCCACGACCTAGGACCTGGCCGACATCCGGCAGCGTCGGACGCTGCCTGACACCCGTGCCGGCTCCCGGCCCGGCACGGGTGTACGGGAACTGAACGCGCCATGGCGGTCCGGGTATGCTCGCAGCCGGGGGCGCGGGTCGCGACCCGCAGTGACCGCCTCCGACTCCGTCTGCATGGGACACCTAACGTGAAAGCACTTGTGCTCTCCGGCGGGGCGGGCACCCGCCTCCGACCGATCACTCACACCTCCGCCAAGCAGCTGGTACCGGTCGCCAACAAGCCGGTGCTGTTCTACGGCCTCGAGGCCATCGCCGAGGCCGGCATCACCGAGGTGGGCATCATCGTCGGCGACACCGCCGAGGAGATCAGGGAAGCGGTCGGCGACGGCTCCGCCCTCGGTATCGATGTCACGTACATCCCGCAGGAGGCGCCGCTCGGGCTGGCGCACGCGGTGCTGATCGCACGGGAGTTCCTCGGCGACGACGACTTCGTGATGTACCTCGGCGACAACTTCATCGTCGGCGGGATCTCCGGCCTGGTCGAGGAGTTCCGCGCGGAGCGGCCCGACGCGCAGATCCTGCTCACCAGGGTGCCGAACCCGACCTCCTTCGGTGTCGCCGAACTCGACGCGCAGGGGCGGGTGAAGAACCTGGAGGAGAAGCCGAAGCAGCCCAAGAGCGACCTGGCGCTGGTCGGCGTCTACCTGTTCACCCCCGCCGTCCACGAGGCGGTGCGCGCGATCAAGCCGTCCTGGCGCGGCGAGCTGGAGATCACCCACGCCATCCAGTGGCTGATCGACGACCAGCGCGACGTGCGCTCCACCACCATCTCCGGCTACTGGAAGGACACCGGCAACGTCACCGACATGCTGGAGGTCAACCGGTCGGTGCTGGACACCCTCGAGCCGGAGGTGCTCGGCGAGGTCGACGACCAGAGCGAGATCATCGGCCGGGTCCGGATCGAGGCCGGGGCGAAGGTGTCCGGCAGCCGTATCGTCGGCCCGGTCGTCATCGGCCCCGGCACGGTCGTCAACGACGCCTACGTCGGCCCGTACACCTCCGTGTCGGAGAACTGCCGGATCGAGGACAGCGAGATCGAGTACTCGATACTGCTGCGCGACTCCTCGCTGACCGGCGTCCGCCGCATCGAGGCGTCGCTGATCGGGCGCAACGTCGAAGTCACCCCGGCCCCCCGCAACCCTGCCGCGCACCGCCTGGTGCTCGGCGATCACAGCAAGGTGCAGATCTCCTCATGACCGACCGCATACTGGTGACCGGCGGGGCCGGCTTCATCGGCTCCCACTACGTCCGTACGCTGCTCGGCCCCACCGGCCCCGGCGACGTGGCGATCACCGTCCTGGACAAGCTGACCTACGCCGGCAACCCCGCGAACCTCGACGAGGTCCGCGACCACCCCGGCTTCCGCTTCGTGCAGGGCGACATCTGCGACGCCGGGCTGGTGGACAAGCTGATGGCGGAGCACGACCAGGTGGTGCACTTCGCCGCCGAGTCGCACGTCGACCGCTCGATCCTGGGCGCCACCGAGTTCATCACCACCAACGTGGCCGGCACCCAGACGCTGCTGGACGGCGCGCTCCGCAACGACGTGCGGACCTTTGTGCACATCTCCACCGACGAGGTGTACGGCTCGATCTCCGAGGGCTCCTGGCCCGAGACCGACCCGCTCCAGCCGAACTCGCCGTACTCCGCGGCCAAGGCGTCCAGCGACCTGATCGCGCTCGCCTACCACCGCACCCACGGCCTGGACGTGCGGGTGACCCGCTGCTCCAACAACTACGGGCACCACCACTTCCCGGAGAAGGTCATCCCGCTGTTCATCACCAACCTGCTGGACGGCGGCACGGTGCCGCTGTACGGCGACGGCGGCAACGTCCGGGACTGGCTGCACATCGACGACCACGTGCAGGGCATCGACCTGGTACGGAACCTCGGCCGCCCGGGAGAGGTCTACAACATCGGGGGCGGCACCGAGCTGTCCAACAAGGAGCTGACCGGCCTGCTGCTCGAAGCGTGCGGCGCCGGCTGGGACAGCGTGGAGTACGTCGAGGACCGCAAGGGCCACGACCGCCGCTACTCGGTGGACTGCACCAAGATCCGTACCGAGCTGGGCTACGAGCCGCGGAAGGACTTCGCGACCGGCCTGGCCGAGACCGTCGCCTGGTACCGGGAGAACCGGGCCTGGTGGGAGCCGCTGAAGGAGCGCGCCAAACTGTGAAACCGCCGAACGCGACGTGGCTGGTGACCGGAGCCGCCGGAATGCTGGGCCAGGACCTGCTGGTCCGGCTGCGGACCGAGCCGGGGGCCGCGGTGGTGGCCCTGGGCAGCACCGCCCTGGACATCACCGACCCCGAGGCGGTCGCCGCCGCGATCGCCGAGCACCAGCCGGTCCTCGTCGTCAACTGCGCGGCCTGGACCGGGGTCGACGACGCGGAGACCCGCGAGGCGGAGGCCGCGGCCATCAACGCCGACGGCCCCCGCCACCTCGCGCAGGCGTGCGCCAAGGCCGGGGCGAAGCTGCTGCATGTCTCCACCGACTACGTCTTCGCCGGTGACGCGGACCGCCCGTACGCCGAGGACGCCCCCACCGGCCCGCGCGGCGCCTACGGGCGCACCAAGCTGGCCGGTGAGCGGGCGGTGCTCGACACCCTGCCCGAGGACGGCTACGTGGTCCGCACCGCGTGGCTGTACGGCGCGGCGCGCGGCAACTTCGTGCGCACGATGATCCGGCTGGAGGGCGTCAAGGACACCCTCGACGTGGTGGACGACCAGCGCGGCCAGCCCACCTGGACCGCGGACCTCGCCGACCACCTGGTCCGGCTGGGCACGGCGGCGCTCGCCGGGGACGCGCCGGCCGGCGTCTACCACGGCACCAGCTCGGGTGAGACGACCTGGTTCGGCTTCACCCGGGAGATCTTCCGGCTGTTGGGCGCGGACCCCGAGCGGGTCCACCCCACCACCAGCGAGGCGTTCGCGCGGCCCGCGCCGCGCCCGGCGTACAGCGTGCTCGGGCACGACCGCTGGCAGGCGGCCGGCATCGAGCCGATCCGGGACTGGCGCGCGGCGCTGGCCGAGGCGTTCCCCGCCCTGGTGGCAGCCGAACGTGGCTGAGGCCCCGGCCGGCCGGGCCGGCGGGCGGGCCCGGCGGTGGGGGCGGCGGGCACTGGAGGTGCTGCCACCGGGCACCGCGCTGGTCGGCGCGGGCACCGCGGTGCTGGGCCTGGCCAGTTACATCCAGCTCGCCGCCGCCGGTCGGACCCTGCCGTCCGACCGGATGGCGGGGGTGTCGGTGCTGTGGACCCTGGTCTTCTCGGTCGGGCTCGGGCTGTTCTTCCCGATCGAGCAGGAGATGACCCGGCTGGTCGCGGCCCGGGTGGTGGCGGGGCAGGGCACCGGCCCGGTGCTGCGCCGCGGACTGGCCACCTCGCTGGGGCTGCTGGCCGCGGTGTGCGTGCCGGTGGCGGCCCTCGCCCACCCGGTCGCGAACCGGCTCTTCGACGGCAACCTGTCCCTGGTCGGCGCGCTGTGCGCGGCGTTCGGGGCGCTGTCGGTGGCGTACGTGACCCGCGGCATGCTCGCCGGCACCGGCCGGTTCACCGCGTACGGCGCGCAGTTGGCGCTGGACGGGGTGCTGCGGGTGGTGTTCTCGGTGGTGCTGGCGGCGGCCGGGACGCACTCGCCGCTGCTGTTCGCCGCGGTGCTGACGGTGCCGACGCTGCTGTCGGTGGTGGCGACCCTGCCGTGGGTGCGGCGCGCGGCGCGGTACGGCGCGAAGGACGCGGCGGGCCTGCGGGTCGCGGCGGCCGAGGCGGGCCCGGGCGCCGGGCGCCCGGGCCAGGAGCCCGCGCCCACCGCCACGGGGGAGGGCGCGGCGGAGGCGGCGCCGGGCGGGTCGACGGCGCTGCGGCTGTCGCCGCCGATGCCGTGGCGGGCCCTGTGGTCCGGGCTGCTCGCGCTGATCCCCTCCACGCTGCTGGCCCAGTTGCTCGTCAACATCTCGGTGATCAGCGTCAAGCTGCTGGCGCCGGACGACACCGCGTTCATCACCGCGCTGCTGTCCGCGGTGGTGCTGGCCCGGGTGCCGCTGTTCGTCTTCGGTTCGCTCCAGGCGTCGCTGCTGCGCGGGCTGTCCGAGGCCGTCGCGGCCGGCGACCGGGCCGCGTACCGCCAACTGCTGCTGCGTACCGCGGCGTTCACCGGGCTGCTGGGCGGCACCGGCGGGGTGGTGGCGGTGGCGCTGGGGCCGTGGCTGGTGCCGCGGCTGTTCGGGTCGCCCGACCTGCTCGGCTGGACGGACTTCGCCTGGCTGTCGGCCGGCACGCTCTGCTACATGCTCGCCTCGGTGCTCGGCCAGGCGTTGCAGACCACCGGGGGCCACGGACGGCAGCTGCTGTCGTGGGCGATCGGCACCGCCGCGCTGCTCGGAGTGACGTTCAGTCCGTTGCCGATCCGTGACCGGGTCGAGATCGCCTATGCCGTCGGGGCGGCCATCACCGCGATCCTGCTCTCCATCCGGGTGACTTATGCCATCAGGAAGCAACCTTCGCGTCACTTCGACCGTCAAGCTGGGTGGACGGATGCCATACAGGGGGCCAACTTCCCGGAACCCGCGGAGCATCCGCAATCGGTTGAATAGTTGACGAAAGGTGCGCTCCCATGGCGATCTCCAGCGCGCCGCGCCTTGCCGACAAGCGCACCTTCGGTGACGTCTGGCTGATCATCCCGGTCTACAACGAAGCACCGGTCGTGGCCGGCGTGGTGGCCGAGGCGCTGCGGACCTTCCCCAACGTCGTCTGCGTCGACGACGGCAGCGCCGACGGCTCCCCGGCCGAGATCGTCGGCAGCGGCGCCCACCTCGTCCAACACCCCGTCAACCTCGGCCAGGGCGCGGCGATCCAGACCGGGCTGCACTACGCGCTGTCCC
The DNA here is from genome assembly GCF_037034245.1 of Streptomyces sp. CA2R106. Lineage (NCBI taxonomy): Bacteria > Bacillati > Actinomycetota > Actinomycetes > Kitasatosporales > Streptomycetaceae > Streptomyces > Streptomyces sp. CA2R106. Next base: position 65,968 of record NZ_JBAGKC010000027.1, on the reverse strand, counting down.
AGCCGGGCGCCGAACGGTTCGTCACCTTCGACGCCGACGGCCAGCACCGCGTCGAGGACGTCATCACCATGCTGGCCGTCGCCCGGGCCCGCGCCGCCGACGTGGTGCTCGGCTCGCGCTTCCTGCGGCCCGGCGGCGAACGGGTCGAAGTGCCCTGGACCAAGCGCCTGGTGCTGCGCACCGCGGCCGCGGTCAGCCCCACCGCCCGCCGGCTGAAGCTCTCCGACGCGCACAACGGGCTGCGGCTGTTCAACCGGTCCGCCGCCGCCCAGGTGCACATCACCATGAACGGCATGGCGCACGCCTCGGAGATCACCGGCTTCCTCGCCCGCTCCGACCTCCATGTGGTCGAGTCCCCGGTGTCGATCCGCTACACCGACTACTCACGGGCCAAGGGGCAGTCGCTGCTCAACGGCGTCAACATCCTCTTCGACCTGTCCCTGAACCGCGAGAAGGGCTGAGGCCGGTGCTCATCCAGTTCGTGCTGCTGTCCGCGGTGGTCGTGCTGCTCGCGGTGTTCATGCGCAGTTGGAACACCACCAGGACCCGGGCGTGGAAGCGGATCGCCTTCCTCGCCTTCTGCTTCGTCAACGCGTACGCGGTGCTGCGGCCCGGCGACACCACGAAGGCCGCCCACCTGCTCGGCGTCGGCCGCGGCACCGACCTGGTGCTGTACCTGCTGGTGGTCGGCGTGACCGCGCTGGCGCTCAACACCTACCTGCGGTTCCGCGCCATGGAGCGCCGGCTGACCGAACTCGCCCGTGACGCCGCCCTGCGCACGGCCCACCGCCCCGAGCCCGGGCGGCCGCTGGCCGCCATGGAAGGCGAACGCTCCCAGTGACCGACACGCTCGACATCATGCTGCCCTACTACGGCGACCCCGCGCTGATGCGCGACGCCGTCCGCAGCGTCCTCGGCCAGACCGACCCGGACTGGCGGCTGACCGTCGTCGACGACGACACCCGGCCCGGCGTACCGGAGTGGTTCGCCGGTCTCGACGACCCCCGGGTGCGCTACTTCCGCAACGCGCGCAACCTCGGCGTCACCGGCAACTTCCGCCGCTGCGTGGAGCTGGCCGACTACCCGTACACCGTGCTGATGGGCTGCGACGACCTGATGCGCCCCGGCTACGTCGCCACCGTGAAGGCGGCCCGTGCCGCGATGCCGGGCGCCGCGATGTACCAGCCGGCGGTGCGGGTCATCGACGGCGCCGGGCGGCCGGTGAACACCCTGGTCGACACCGCCAAGCGGCGGCTGTACTCCGCCGCGCCCGACCGGCGCGCCCAACTCGGCGGCGAGCGGCTCGCGGTCAGCCTGCTGCGCGGCAACTGGCTGTACTTCCCGGCCATGTGCTGGCGCTCCGACCTGCTCAAGGAGGTCGGCTTCCGCGCCGACCTGACGGTGGTGCAGGACCTGGCGCTGGTGATGGAACTGCTGCTGCGCGGCGAGCAGCTGGTGACCGATCCGGCGGTCTGCTTCGACTACCGGCGGCACCTGGCCAGCGAGTCGTCCGCGCAGGCGGTCAGCGGCTCCCGGTTCGCCGAGACCCGCCGGCTGCTGCTGGAGCTGGCCGCCGACTTCGACGCGCTGGGCTGGGACCGCGCCGCGCGCACCGCCCGCCGCCACCTGTCCACCCGGCTGCACGCGCTGCTGATGGTGCCGGGCGCGCTGCGCGGCCGGCGGCTGGCCGCGGCGCGGGAGCTGACCGGGCACGCCTTCGCCCGTTCACCCCGCCCGGCGGCGGCGTCGGCGTCGTCGTCGGCGGCGGCCCGGTGAGCGGCTCCGGTCCGGCCGGGGGCTGGCGGGCCGGCGCCCAGGTGAACACCTCCGCGCAGCCGCGGACCGACAGCGCCGGGACCCGCGCCCCGGGGGAGGAGCCCGGCGGGAGCGGCCTGCCCCCGGGCGCCTCCGCGGTGGGGCCGCGCGACGGGTACGGGAGGCGGCGCTGGTCGCCCTCCCGGGTCCCCGTCCCCCTGCGGCTGCCGCTCGCGGTCTACGCCGCCTGCCAGGTGCTGCTGTTCGGCTGGTGGGCCGCCTTCTACCCCGGCCGGATCAGCGGGGACAGCCTCACCTACATCTACGAGGTCACCACCTCCCACTGGCGCTCGGACCACTCGGTCGCCTACGACGGCCTGCTGTGGCTGTCGCTCCGGCTCACCGGCGGCATCGCGGCCCTGACCTTCGTGCAGACCGTCGCCATGGCCGCCGCGCTGGCGTACGTGTGCGTGGCGCTGCGGGACCTCGGGGTGCGCGGGCGGTGGAGCGCGATCGCCGCGGCGGTCGTCGCCGCGGCCCCCATGACCGGCTCCTTCACGGTGTTCGTGTGGAAGGACGTCGCCTACACGATCGCGACCCTGGTCGCCTTCGGCGCCGTGGTCCAGCTCACCGCCCGGCGGCTGCGCCGCGAACAGGCCGTCCGCGACCGCTCCTTCCGCCGCCAGGTGCTGACGCTCGCCCTGGGCTGCCTGGGCATCGGCCTGTTCCGCAACAACGGCTTCCCGGTGATCATCGCCGCCGGGGTGCTGCTGGTGCTGCTGCTGCCGGGCATGCGCCGCAAGATCGCCCTGGCGACCGCGGTGCCGCTGGTCATCACGCTGGCGATGAACAACCTGGTCTACCCGGCGCTCGGCGTCCAGAAGCCGCGCCCGGACGAGGTGTACGCCTTCAACTACGCCGACATCGGCGTGGCCTACGCCAAGCGCCCCGACGTCTTCACCGCCTCCGACCTGCGGCTGATGCGCAGTGTCGCGCCGCTGTCGCACTGGCGCGGCCCGGGCGGCGACTGCCATGTGGCGGACCTGATCATGCACAAGCCGATGGACCGGATCAAGGCGGGCAAGGAGAACGGGCAGCTGCTCGCCCTGTGGGGGCGCATCCTCGAACACCACCCGCAGCTGATCGTCGGCGCCCGGCTGTGCCGCGCCGACATCGCGTGGGCGTTCACCGGCCACACCGGCCTGTACGCCGCCTCCAACCGCCACGTGCTGCACTCGTGGTCGGCGTTCGGCCTGTCCTCGGTGCGGGAGCTGCCGTACCACTCGTCGCTGCACGACGCCCCGCTGTCGTACAAGCTCGACCACCTCGCCACCCGGGCCTACCAGTGGACGCAGGCGCCGCACCGGACTCCGCTGCTGTGGCGCGGGGTGAACTGGACCTACCTCGGCTACCTGCTGGTCGCGGTGGCCGCGCTGCGCCGCCGCAGATACGAGCTGCTGGCGCTGGCGGTGCTGCCGCTCGGCCTCCAGGCCACGGTGCTCGCGGCCAACCCGTCGCCGCTGTGGCGCTACATGTGCGCGGCGCTGTTCGTGGGCATCCTCACGGTGCCGGTCGTCACGCTGGCCGGCTCCCGGCGGCTGCCGTGGGAGCGGGCCGGGCGGGAGCCGGCCCCGCCGCCCGCCGCGGACGGGCCGCCCACCGGGGACGGCCCGGCCGCGGCGTAGGCGGCGGGGCGGCGGGGCGCCGGGAGGCGCCGGTCAGCTCACCGACTCGATCTGGCGGCGGAGCGCGCCGAACGACGAGCGGCCCCGCCGGATGTTGCGGGCCCGGACCAGCGACGGCCAGAAGGGGGCCCGCAGCAGCGTCTCGGGGTTGACCGCGTTCTTGCGGAGCAGCAGCTCCTCCGGGATGTCCTGCGGGTCCTCGGTGGCGTACTCCGCGATGATCTTGTCGTAGTTGTCGCGCAGCACCGTGTTCGTCGGGTCGGCGCCGAAGACGGCGGTCACCCCGGTCTTCACGGTGTCCACGTCGACCACCGTCAGGTCGGGGCGGTAGCGGCGCAGCACCTGGGCGACCTTGAAGACGTCGCCGGCCCAGTCCTTGGTGTGCCGGTCCCGGGCGGCCTCGTCCACGTTGCGCGGCAGCATGTCGTCGAAGACGATCACGCTCGACCAGCGGGAGTGCTTCTCGACGTTCATGAAGTCGCGCAGCGCGTACTCGAAGATGTGCATGCCGTCGATGAACGACAGCTCCAGCACGGGGTCGCCGACCAGCGCCAGCGGGTCGCGGCGGCCCAGCGCCCGGAACGGGTTGCGTCCCGGGCGCAGGTGCAGCAGGGGGTCCTTGCGGCTGAAGAAGGCGTCACTGGTGGCCCGCACCAGGTGGACGTCGCAGCTGATCGACTGGGTGAGCTTGAACGCCGGGTCGATCGCGACGGACGGTACCCGCGACAGCGCGAGGCTCTTCCCGTCGTTGACGCCGATCTCCAGATAGTTGCGCGGCTTGTAGACCTTGTGCAGCCTGCGCAGGAACTCATGACGGTGCACTGGTACAACCCCTCGATGCGTTTCGCATGGTTCGGTGGGAGTGATGGGGCGACGCTAGCGTGTGCTCCGCCGTATCGACATCGTTCAGGAGAACTTTGTCGAATCATCAGACCCTTGGAGGGTTTCAGGCGCCGGCGGAGCTTCCCGGGCCGCCCGACCGCAGCTCGGCGGCGAAGGCGAGGCAGTCGTCGTACGACGGCAGCAGGCCCTGCGCGCGCGCCTCGGCGAGGGTGGGCGCCTGCGCGTCCTTCTCCGACAGCAGCGGCTCGACGTCCGCCGGCCAGGCGATGCCCAGCTCCGGGTCGAGCGGGTTGATGCCGTGCTCGCGCCCGGGGGCGTAGCCCGCCGAGCACAGGTAGACCACCGTCGCGTCGTCGGTGAGGGCCATGAAGGCGTGTCCCAGGCCCTCGGAGAGGTAGACCGCGTGGTGCAGGTCGTCGTCCAGCCGTACGGCCTCCCACCGGCCGAAAGTCGGCGATCCGACCCGGATGTCCACGATCACGTCGAGCACCGCGCCGCGCACGCACTTGACGTACTTCGCCTGGCTCGGCGGCACGTCCGCGAAGTGCACCCCGCGCAGCGTGCCGCGGCTGGACACCGAGCAGTTGGCCTGCGCCAGGTCCAGCCGGTGCCCGAGGGACTCCTCGAAGTCCCCGGCGCGGAACCACTCGTGGAAGCTCCCGCGGCTGTCCGGGAAGATCTTCGGTTCGTGCACGAAGGCACCGGCGATGTCGAGTTGCCGCATGCGGATCACGTCCTTGGGGGTTTCAGCGGGTGGGTCGCAGGGAGGTGCGGACAGGGGAGGGGGAGCCGTCGACGGGCCGGGGAACCGGCCGCGGAACGGGCGCGGAACGGGGCGCCGGAAATCACCCGTGCGGAGGACGGGGCCCCGCCGACAGCGCGGGACCCCGTACGAGTGACAGCGCCGGTACTGCTAGGCGCCGAAGCGCGCGGCCATCCGGCGCAGCTTCCGGCGGGAGCCGGGCGCCAGGCGCCGCATCACGGGGCCGCCGATCCGCTTGAGCATGCTGCGCTTGGCGGTGCGGCGCCGCTGCGCCTGGGCCTCGCGCGCGGTGGCCGGGTCGACCGTGTCCAGGCCCTCCACCGGGTGCAGCCGGCCCCGGTCGTCGATCCGGACCTTTCCGATCTTCAGCTCGGGCCCGGACGTCGCGCCGTCCAGCCGCGCCGACAGCTCCCAGGTGCCCGGGCGCAGCCCGGTGAACGGCGCGGCGCTCTCCTTCAGGTCGGCCGGGCGCAGGTGCACCCGCCCGCCGACCGGCTCCAGCACGGCGGGCAGCCCGGCGAAGGCGGCGTCCGGGCCGGTGCCGCGCAGCACCAGCCAGGCGCGGGAGGCGGCGGTGCCCGGGTGCGAGACCGCGGCCAGCTCCAGCTCCAGCCGGTCGCCCGGCATCCGCAGCACCTCGCGCTTGGCGAGCGCGTCGCCGAGCTTCTTGCCGCGCCGCGCCACGTCCAGCGTCAGGTTGCCGTGCGGGTCGGTGAAGTACGGCACGGTGAGCTGCGCCGGCTCGCCGAGCAGCGCGGGCAGGCACGCCTCGTCCACGCCCGGCGCCCGGTCCGCGCCGAGCCGGGCCTTGCGGACCAGGCCGAGGCCGCGCACCGGCACCCACACGTCCCACATGCCGCGGGCCAGCGCGTCGCGGCCCTTGACCGCCTTGGGGTCGAGGTAGCCGGTGCCGCGCATGACCACCTCGCACAGGGTGCCCTCCGGGCCCCCTGCGACGGTCGGCAGCTCCTCCACGGCGGTCTCGAACTCCGCCGGGCAGGGCCACTCCACCGCGGTCTCCCGGTCGCGGAGGCTGATCTCGGCGCGGTAGCCGTCGATCTCGCCGGTGACGTCGACCAGCTCACCGTCGTCGAGCAGGTCGCGGTGGAAGTCGGGGTGCAGGTAGTAGCGGTCGCCGCGGCGCAGCAGCGCCAGCGGCTTCTTCTCGTCGCCCCACACCAGGCGCGCGGTGACGGTGATGGCGATCCGCCCGTCGACCCAGCGGAAGTCCTCCAGCCGGGCCACGCCCTTGACCGACGCCGCCCGGCGGGCGACCTCGACCAGCTGCTCGCGCCGCTCGTTGCGCAGCAGGGTGGAGCGCACCCGCAGGATCGCGCCGAGCCCGTCGTGCACCCCGTCGTTGACGAAGTCGCGGGCCACGTCGTTGACCGCGTCGATCATCTCGTCGCGGTACTCGGGGCTGTACTTCAGGACGGACGGCTCGCTGAGCCGGCCGAGCATCTCGACCCGGTAGAACCGCCGCAGCAGCTCGTCGCGGAACGCGCCGGGCTCGGTATTGGCGACGACGACGTCCAGCACCTCGCGCAGGTTGCCGTAGTAGCCGGTCGGGATGATCTTCGCCGAGCCGGCGTTCTTGCCGTCGTCGCGCCTGGAGTAGTGGTAGCAGGTGTAGTCGCCGAGGATGGAGACGACCTTCGCGGGGAAGTACGCCTCCATCATGTACAGCTGGTCCTCCAGCCGCCGCTTGCCCTCGGGGTAGGCGATCTTGTTGTCCCGCAGGAACTGGGTGCGGAACATCTTGTGCGGGGTGAGGCTGTCCACGAGGGGCGCGTCGTGGATGGTGCACTTCTCCCGGGTGACCCGGAAGACGCCGTGCGGGACGCCGCGGAAGTTGCTGGCGACCTTGCCGAAGACGATGTCCGAGCCGTTGCGGTGGCCCAGGTCGTACAGCCGGCGCAGCGCGTCGGGCGTCATGTAGTCGTCCTGGTCGACGAAGTGCACGTACTCGCCGCGCGCCTGCTCGACACCGATGTTGCGGGGCTTGCCCGGCCATCCCGAGTTCGGGATGTGGATGACCCGCACCTGGGAGTGCTCCGCTGCGAGCTTGTCCAGTCTCGCGGGGGTGTCGTCGGTCGAGCCGTCGTTGACGAACAGCAGCTCCAGTTCGTCCGCCGGCAGCGTCTGCCCCAGCAGTGACGCAATGCACGGCTCGATGTACTTCCCGGGGTTGTAGACCGGGACGATGACGCTGACCTTGACCGACATCCTTGTTTCCGCCTCGCCTTTCGCAGCGCTGGTTCGGGCCGCTGGTATGTCTGCTGAATCCTACGGCGCCATGAAAAGGGCGCCGCGCCGAGCGCGGCCGTACATCAGGTGTACACCGGCAGTACACCGCACTCTGCGGTCAGACTGATGAGCGGGCGAAAGGATGTATGCCGGCCGCGGATTGTGACGATCGTCACGTCCTTGGAAGCTGCCGGCAGGGGTTGCCCCGGTCGCGGGGGCCGTACGGGACAAGGGCGCCGACACCGGTTCGTACGGTGTCGGCGCCCTTGTGATGCGCCGGTGGATCTCAGGCCGGCCTCAGGCCGGCTTCGGCCGGCTTCAGGCCGGCGTCATACGGTCGTCAGGTCAGGTCGGCGTACTGGCTCCAGCCGGCGCCGCCGATCGAGACCCGCGCCTTGAAGGTGCCGGTGCCGGTGCCCGCGTAGAAGTACAGCCCCTTCGAGCTGCGGGCGAGCAGGTCGGCGATGCCGTCGCCGTTGAGGTCGCCGGGCGCGATGAGCTTGTTGTACTGGCTCCAGCCGGCGCCGCCGATCTGCTTCTTCGCGCCGAACGGGGCGCTCGCCTTGCCGGTCCCGGCGTACAGGAACAGCCCCGCCGAGGAGCGGGCGACGATGTCCGCCTTGCCGTCGCCGGTGAGGTCGCCCGCGCCGACGATCTGGTTGTACTGGCTCCAGCCCGAGCCGCCGACCTGCACCCGGCCCTTCATCGACAGGCCGTTGCCGTCGCCGGCGTAGAAGTACAGCGCCGAGGAGGTGCGGGCGATCAGGTCGCCCTTCCCGTCACCGTTGAGGTCGCCGGGGCCGACCACCAGGTTGTACGACTTCGAGCCGCCTGCGAGCATGTCGTCGTTCACGGCGTAGTCCGCCAGGTTGTACAGGTGGCCGTCGTACAGGCCCTTGCCGATCAGGTCGGACTCGCCGTCACCGGTCAGCGCGGAGACGTGGTAGAGCCGGATCGCGCTGCGGTCGAAGCCGGAGCCCACGTCGTACTTGGCGGTGAGCTTCCCGGTGCCGGTCGCGGCGTAGTAGTAGAGCGTCCCGCCGGGGGTGTTGGCGAAGATGCCGTCCTTGCCGAACGCCGGGGCGGCGCCGCCGCCCGCGAACAGCTGGACGTTGCCCCAGTCGGTGCCGGCCTTGCCGCGGGTCGGGTTGATCGTGCCGTTGCCGTTGCCCTCGTAGAAGTAGAGGGTGCCGTCGTAGGACCGGGCGATGAGGTCCTCGGTGCCGTTGCCGTCGTAGTCACCGCCGCCGACGATCTGGTTGTACTGGTTCCAGCCGGTGCCGCCGATCTGGTACTTCGCGGAGAACGACGGGGTCGCGGTGCCGCTGCCGGTGTACAGCCACAGGCCGGCGGAGTTGCGGGCCACCACGTCGCCGATGCCGTCGCCGTTGAAGTCGCCGACGCCGACCAGCTGGTTGAACTGGCTCCAGCCCGCGCCGCCGATCTGCACGGCGGAGCCGTACGGCGCGCTCGCCTTGCCGGTGCCGGCGAAGAAGTACAGCCCGGTGGTGCTGCGCGCCAGCAGGTCGGGCCTGCCGTCGCCGTTGAGGTCGCCGGGGCTGAAGATCTTGTTGTACTTCTGCCAGCCGGTGCTGACGGTGGTGTAGCCGGCGAGCGCGTTGTCGCCGAGCGGGGAGGAGCCGCTGTGCACCTGGAGCGAGCCGGTGGCGGTGACCGTCAGCAGGTCGGGCCTGCCGTCGCCGGTGATGTCGCCGGGCAGCACCAGGTCCTTCAGCTGCGCGCTGTCGATGGCCGTGTAGTAGCCCTGGTTGCCCAGGTCGAGGGTGACCTCGCCGTCGTCGAACTTGTAGACGAGGTCGTCCGCGCCGTCGCCGTCGAAGTCCGAGCTGTGGACCAGCCCGGTGGCGGTCTGCGGGGTGGTGGTCCGCGGGGTGGCGGTCTTGCCGCCGACCTTCTTCGAGCGGCCGGGCACGCTGAGGTGCGGCCGCTCGGCGGTGACCGACGGCTTCTTGACCGGGCCGGGCACCTGGGAGCCGGCCGCGGCCGCGGTGCCGCTCAGCGCGCCGGTGACCAGCAGGCCGGCGCAGCCGAGCACCGCGCAGGCGGCCGTGCGGCGGCCTGTGCGGCGAAAGGAGTTGGACACGTGTGTGTTCCTTCGTCGAGGAGATCGAGGAGATCGAGGAGTGCGATGCGGAGCGCCACAGCGCCGGGCCACGTGTCGTGGGCATCATCGCGTCACTCGCGGATCGCCCCGACCGCCGAAGTCCCCCCCGGGCGCTCCGACTTCCTGTCCTACGCGCCAATGTGGGGGAAGCGCAAGGCTTTTCTGTGAATCCGGTGAAGATCGGCTGTATCCGAGGTGGCCGCCGGGCGGCCCCGAGCCGTCCCACCGGGTCGGCCGCCGCCCGCTGTTAGGGTGGGACGATGTGGTTGATCACCGGCGGAGCCGGATACATCGGGTCCCACGTCGTCCGGGAACTGACCGCCGCCGGCGAGGGTGTCGTGGTCCTGGACGACCTCAGCGGCGGCGACCCGGCCAGGCTGCCCGCGGACGTCCCGCTGGAGCGCGGCTCGGTGCTCGACCCCGAGGTGCTGGCGCGGGTGCTGCGCGAGTACGCCGTCGACGGCATCGTGCACATCGCCGCCAAGAAGCAGGTCGGCGAGTCCGTCGCCCGCCCGCTGTACTACTACCGGGAGAACGTCGAGGGCCTGCGCACCGTCCTCGACGCGGCCGCCGGCGCCGGGGTGCGCCGCTTCGTCTTCTCCTCCTCCGCGGCCGTCTACGGCCCGACCGACGCCGACCTGGTCACCGAGCAGACGCCCTGCGCGCCGATGAGCCCCTACGGCGAGACCAAACTCGCCGGGGAGTGGCTGGTCGCCGCCGCCGGGCGGGCGCACGGCATCGCCACCGCGTCGCTGCGCTACTTCAACGTCGCCGGCGCGGCCGCCCCGGAACTCGCCGACACCGGCGTGTCCAACCTGGTCCCGATGGTCTTCCAGCGGCTCGCCGCGAAGCAGCCGCCGCTGGTCTTCGGCGACGACTACCCGACGCCCGACGGCACCTGCGTACGCGACTACGTCCACGTCCGCGACATCGCCTCCGCGCACCTGGCCGCCGCCCGCCGGCTGGCCGCCGACCCCGACGCGGCGCTGGTGCTCAACATCGGCACCGGCACCGGCGTCTCGGTGGCCGAGATGGTTGCGGTGATCGGCGAGGTGACCGGCCACACTGATCTCACGCCCGAGGTCGGCCCGCGCCGCCCGGGCGACCCGGCCCGCGTCGTCGCCTCGGCCGAGGCGATCACCCGCGAGCTGGGCTGGCACGCGCGGTACGACGTCCGGGAGATGGTGGGTTCGGCATGGGCGGGCTGGCAGGCGCACCACCCGGGGTGAACGGCGGCGGGCGCACGGCGGGCGGAACAGCGGACAGAGGGACGACGCAGGTGGCAGCGGCGGCACGGCAGGACGTGGTGGAGGCCCGCAGGGTCGTGGTGAAGGTCGGCTCCTCGTCGCTGACCACGGCCGCCGGCGGGCTGGACGCGGACCGGGTGGACGCCCTCGTCGACGTCCTGGCCAAGACCCGCGAGGACCGCGAGGTGGTGCTCGTCTCCTCCGGCGCCATCGCCGCCGGGCTCGCCCCGCTCGGCCTGGACCGCCGCCCCCGCGACCTGGCCCGCCAGCAGGCCGCCGCCAGCGTCGGCCAGGGCCTGCTGGTCGCCCGCTACACCGCCTCCTTCGCCCGCTACGGCGTCCGCGTCGGCCAGGTGCTGCTCACCTCCGACGACGTCAGCCGCCGCACCCACTACCGCAACGCCTACCGCACCCTCGACCAGCTGCTCGCCATGGGCGCCCTGCCGATCGTCAACGAGAACGACACGGTGGCCACCGACGAGATCCGCTTCGGCGACAACGACCGGCTCGCCGCCCTCGTCGCCCACCTGGTCCGCGCCGACCTGCTGGTGCTGCTCTCCGACGTCGACGGCCTCTACGACGGCGACCCGCGCACCCCCGGCACCAGCCTGGTCGGCGAGGTCACCGGCCCCGCCGACCTCGACGGCATCTCCATCGGCAGCGCGGGCCGGGCCGGCGTCGGCACCGGCGGCATGGTCACCAAGGTCGAGGCGGCCGGCATCGCCACCGGCGCCGGGGTGCCGGTGGTGCTCACCTCCACCGTGCACGCCGCCGACGCGCTCGCCGGCCGGCCGACCGGCACCTACTTCCACCGCACCGGCAAGCGCTCCGCCGACCGGCTGCTGTGGCTCGCGCACGCCTCCACCCCGCGCGGCTCGCTGCGGCTGGACGCGGGCGCGGTGCGCGCGGTCACCGAACGGCACAGCTCGCTGCTGCCGGCCGGACTCACCGGCGTCGAGGGCGACTTCACCGCGGGCGACCCGGTGGACCTGCTCGACGAGGCCGGGCACGCGGTCGCCCGCGGGCTGGTGAACTTCGACGCCCGCGAGCTGCCCCGGCTGCTGGGCCGCTCCACCCGCGACCTGGCCAGGGAGCTCGGCCCGGCGTACGAACGCGAGGTCGTCCACCGCGACGACCTCGTCCTGCTGCGCCGGTAACCCCCTCCCGCCGTCCGTTTCGCGCCGACCTCCGCCCGCTCTGGCCCGATCCCGCCCGCTCCGGAGTGGTCCAGGTCACCGTCACCGGCCCCACCTCGGCCAATCTCCGGGAAACGGCCCCGCCCGGCCGCCGAGCCTGGTCAACTGTGAAGCGGAGGAGCCGTCCGCGGGAGCGCGCGGACGAGCTCGGAACGTCACCCACAGGGAGGCCGCGGTGAAACGAGGGCGCCCAGGGCAATCGTCCAAGGGGGCGTCGGGGCGCGCGCTCGTCAGCGTGAGCAGCGGGCCCGACGCGGCTGCCGCCGGGCCCGAGGAGGAGCCGTCCGCCCGGCTCTGGCACGTCACGCTGAGCGTGGCCGGGCCCCGCACCCCGCTCGGCGAGGTCCGCCGCGGGCTGGAGCAGCTCGCGCACGACCATCCGTTCCTGCTCACCAGCCGCTACGCGACCGACCACGCGGAGATCCGCTACTGGGAAGAGGCCCGCGACCTCCACGATGCCGCTGCGCTGGCTCTGCGGCTGTGGGGTGAGCACCGCTCCACGGCGAAGCTCCCGCCCTGGGAGACGGTCGGCCTCGAGGTCATCGACCGCACCACCTACCACCAGCGCCTCGCCGAGGGCTACGGCCCACCCCCCGCCGTCCCCGTAGGCGTCCACCCCTACTGACACCCGGGCGCCCTGTCCCCCCGGGCTGCCCCGCCCTGCCTGTTCCAGGCCCACCCGCCGCTGGTGGGCGTCTCGCGCCGCTCCCCGCGCCCCTTCGGGCCACGAGCTCCTTCCGTGGGGAGGGCCGAGCAAATTCAGGGGCGCGGGGAACTGCGCGCGCAACAACCCACCGGCCCCGGGGCCGGAACTGATCCGCAACCACATCGGCGAGTAGCCGAAGGGGCGCGGGGAACTGCGCGACCAGCCACGGCGGACCGCAAGCTCCCGGCACCCACAGGACGAGGCAGCCCGGAGGGACCCCCCACCGGGAGGTGGTCCCTCAGCCGACAGGACGGGGGCACCCGGGCGGGTCGCGCTACCCTGAACCGCATGGAATTGCCCTCGCCGCTCCCCACGTCCCCGGTGCTGCTCGCCGCCTACCGCGCCCGCGCCGCCGCCGCGGACCTGGCCCCGCAGACCCGCGCGGCGAAGGACGACGCGCTGCTGGCCATCGCGGACGCACTGATCGTCCGCACCCAGGAGATCGTCGCCGCCAACGCCGAGGACGTCGTCCGGGCGCGGGAGGCCGGCACCAGCGAGGCGATCATCGACCGGCTCACCCTGACCCGCGAGCGCGTCGCGGCGATCGCCGCGGACGTCCGGCACGTGGCGTCCCTGCCGGACCCGGTCGGCGAGGTACTGCGCGGCTCGACCCTCCCCAACGGCCTGGACCTGCGCCAGGTCCGCGTCCCGCTCGGCGTCGTCGGCATCATCTACGAGGCCCGCCCGAACGTCACCGTGGACGCCGCCGCGCTCTGCCTGAAGTCCGGCAACGCGGTGCTGCTGCGCGGCTCCTCCTCCGCGTACGCCTCGAACACCGCGCTGGTCACGGTGGTGCGCGACGCGGTCGGCGGCGCCGGGCTGCCCGCGGACGCGGTCCAGCTGGTGCCCGGCGAGAGCCGCGACTCCGTCACGGAGCTGATGCGCGCCCGCGGCCAGGTCGACGTACTGATCCCGCGCGGCGGCGCCGCCCTGATCCGCGCCGTCGTCGAGGGCTCCACCGTGCCCGTGATCGAGACCGGCACCGGCAACTGCCATGTCTACGTGGACGCCGAGGCCGACCTCGACACCGCCGTGCAGATCCTGGTCAACTCCAAGGCGCAGCGCCCCAGCGTCTGCAACGCCGCCGAGACCCTGCTCGTGCACCGCGACATCGCCGACCGCTTCCTGCCCCGCGCGCTGGCCGCGCTCGCCGAGGCGGGCGTCACCGTGCACGGCGACCCGGGCGTGGTCGCGGCCGCGCGGGCGCACGACAGCAAGGCCACCGTGGTCCCGGCCACCGCGGAGGACTGGGAGACGGAGTACCTGTCGTACGACATCGCCGCGGGCGTGGTCGACTCCCTGGACGCGGCCGTCGCGCACATCCGGCTGTGGTCCTCCGGCCACACCGAGGCGATCGTGACCACCTCGCAGGCGGCCGCGCGCCGCTTCACCCAGCTGGTGGACGCCGCGGCGGTGATGGTGAACGCCTCCACCCGGTTCACCGACGGCGGCCAGTTCGGCTTCGGCGCCGAGATCGGCATCTCCACCCAGAAGCTGCACGCGCGCGGCCCGATGGGCCTGCCGGAGCTGACCTCCACCAAGTACATCGTCACCGGCGACGGCCACATCCGCTGACGGCGCACCCGTCGGCCGCCGCCGCACCCGTACCTCCGGCACCGCCCGCGCCGCCCGTACCCCCCCGCCCCGCGCGCTCGGGGCGGGCGGATACCACGGACCCGCCACTGGCGCACAGCCGCCGCACCAAGGGCCGGGAAAGCCCTGCCCAAAAGGGCCCCTTCCGGATTACGCTGAACAGATGCCGGACGATGACGAGTTCGCCTCCGTAGTCCTCGACGAAGAATTCGTACGGTCCGCCCTGTTCCACGAGCCCACGGCCAGGGAACGGGCGCTTGCCGTCGCCGAAGGCCCCGCGCTGCCACCCGGTCGCCCCGGGCGGTACGGAAGCCGGGGCGCCGTGCTGCCCGAGCCGGCGGACGACGACTCCGTGCTGGAGTCGGACGAGCTGTACGCGCAGGGCCACCCGTACCGCACCATCGGCAGCCGCTGGCACCGGCCGGTCGCGTGGGCCCTCGCGGTGGTGCTGGGCGTCGGGGTGGTCGCCCTGACCTTCGCCGCGGTCTACCGCGGCGCGGGCAGCGGACGCACCACCACCCCGCCCCCGCCCGCCCCGCCGATCGGCTCCTCGGCGACCCCGGCCGTCCACTTCGCGCCGCAACCCTGACCCCGCGTCAAGTTGACCGCCACGAGGGCGCCGCTTCCGGTCCATGCGGATTTAACCTTGTGATATGGGTGGGCGCGAGGACCCTCCCGAGGGCGCACCGGACGGTGTGCCCCCCGGGGGCGACGACGACAGCGAGTACCGATCCGTCGTGTTCGACGAGTCGTTCGTGCGGGCTGCCCGCATCCAGGAGTACTCCGCGCGCGAACGGCTCGACGACGCCGCGCACGCCGTGCACGTCCGCCGCGCGGTGCCCCGCGGCCTGGCCCGGCAGGCCCTGGCGGTCGCGGTCCTGATCGTGGTGGCGTTCGGGCTCGCCGTCTACATGGGCGTGCGCCACCCCTACCGCGCCCACACCCCCGCGGTCAGCGAGCAGATCCGGGTCAACGTGATACCGCTGGTGCCGGGGGGCACCGTGCCCGCCGTCTCGCCCACCGCGCCCTTCGCGGGCAGTGCCGCGCAGGCGTACGGCCACGGCATCAGGGTGCCGGCCGACGCGGCCCGGCGGATCGGCGGCTACGCCCAGAGCGAGGTCCAGCAGGCGCTGGACACCGCGAAGAAGTACCTGACCGTCACCTCGCTCGACCACGACACGGTGCTCTCCGGCGATGTCGAGCCGGTGCGGGAGCTGCTCAGCGCCGGCCAGCGCGACCAGTTCGACGACACCCTCACCCAGCCCAGCGACGACGGCAGCCACGCCGCCACGGGCTGGCTGGTGCGCTTCGACCCGAGCGCGGACATCTCCCTGGCCGGCAGCGACGCCACCGCGATCCGGGTGAACAACGGCAAGGTGCACACCGCCGCCGCGGGCAGCGAGCTGGAGATCGTCTCCGACTACACCTTCTTCTACGCCCTGCGCGGCGCCCCGGACACCGGGGTGTCGCTCTTCACCGTCCGCCGCCGGCTGGTCTTCCACGCCGACCACGCCGACCTGCGGGAGCATCACATCGAGGTGGTCGACGCCGACGTGGAGGCCGGGCCGCTGGCCTGCACGGACGCCGTGGGCAGCTATTTCCGGCCGATACTGGCCGGGCAGAGCGGCGGCCGGCTCGAGGGCGTCGACCCCTACCACCCCGACCACCCGGCCGGCTCGGTCTGCACGGCGATGGACGACAGCGCGACCCCGAGCCCGACGGGTACGGCCCCGGGCGCGACCTCGGGCACGGGCACGCCGACGGGCCCGACCCCCGGCACGACCGCGCCGGCCGGCCCCGCCGCCGCGGCGGCCACGGCCGCGGGAGCCACGGCCGCCGGCACCGACGTCCCGCCCGCCGTGGTGCCCGCGGACCTGCGGGTCTACGCCCCCTCGGGCTCCGGGCTCGCCGGGTCCGCCCCGCCCTTCCCGGTGAACTTGTCCCGCAGCTTGCCGCCGATGTCCCCGGCGCCGTTGCCCAGGTCGCGGATCAGACCGACCAGCGGGTCCTTGCTCTGCTTCGCCCGTTCGGAGTAGTGGTTCGCCGACTCCTTGAACGTGTCGTAGACCGAGGTGTCCTTGTCCTCGGTGCGCCGCGGGTAGTGGCCGTCCATCAGCCGCTGGTAGTCCCGGCTGGCCGCCCACTTGCGCAGCTCGCCGGCCCGCACGGTGGCGAAGGGGTGGCTGCGCGGGAGCACGTTGAGGATCTTCAGCACCGAGTCGCGCAGGTCGCCCGCGGCTTCGTACTCGTCGGCCTGCTTGAGGAAGGCGTCCACGTTCATCTCGTGCAGGTGGTTGCCGCCGGCCAGCTTCATCAGGCCGCGCATCGACGCCTGGAGGTCCTGGCCGACCAGCAACCCGGCCCGGTCCGCGGACAGTTCGGACTTGCGGAACCACTCGCGCAGCGCGGTGACGATGGCCAGCACCGCGAGGTTGCCCAGCGGTATCCACGCCACCCGCAGGGCGAGGTTGGTCAGGAAGAGCAGTATCGTCCGGTAGACGGAGTGCCCGGACAGCGCGTGCCCGACCTCGTGGCCGATGACCGCGCGCATCTCCTCCTCGTCCAGCAGCTCGACCAGCCCGGTCGTCACCACGATGATCGGCTCGTCCATGCCGATGCACATCGCGTTCGGCTGCGGGTCCTGCGTGACGTAGAAGGACGGCACCTTCTCCAGGTCCAGGATGTAACAGGCGTCCCGCAGCATCGCGTTGAGGTGCGCGAACTGCTCGTCGCTGACCCGGACGGAGTCGGACAGGAAGAGCAGGCGCAGGCTGCGCTCGGGCAGCAGCCCGCTCAGGCCCTTGAAGACGGTGTCGAAACCGGTGAGTTTGCGCAGCGCCACCAGCGCCGACTTGTCGGCCGGGTGCTCGTACGCCCGCGAGGAGATGTCGGGGAAGCGGCGCCGGGTGCGGCTGGGCAGCTTCTCGCCGCTGCCGCCCGCGCCCGCCCCCTTGCCGCCCGGGCCCTTGCCACCGGACCCGTCCTTCTTCGGTTTCTTCGACTGGGACGATTCGGACACCTGGGCCAACCCCCTGCTCGCCAACCGGTTACACAGTGCTGGACGCGTGGAGCCACCGCGAAGTTCCCCCGGCGCCGCCCGTACCATGTGCCGAGAGCCTTCCCACCCGTCTCCGAGAACGCAGAGGGTCAGCCGAATGTCGACCGCACCAGCCACCGCCCTGACCACTCTCGCCGAGGGCGGCAACCACCCGAGCCTCAGCCCGTACCTGACCGGTTTCGGTGCGCTGATCGCGCTGCTGCTCCTGCTGTGGGTCGTCACCCGCTTCAACCGGGACTAGTCGGCCGCATGTCGGACAAGAAGCGCATCGGTGTGATGGGCGGGACCTTCGACCCCATCCACCACGGGCACCTGGTGGCCGCGAGCGAGGTGGTCAGCCTCTTCCACCTCGACGAGGTCGTTTTCGTGCCCACCGGCCAGCCCTGGCAGAAGGAGCACCGCAAGGTGTCCGCTGCCGAGGACCGCTACCTGATGACGGTGATCGCCACCGCCTCCAACCCGCAGTTCTCGGTCAGCCGCAGCGACATCGACCGCGGCGGCCGGACCTACACCATCGACACCCTGCGGGACCTGCGCTCCGAGCACCCCGAGGCGGAGCTGTTCTTCATCACGGGGGCCGACGCGCTCTCGCAGATCCTGTCCTGGCGGCATGCCGAGGAGCTGTTCGGACTGGCGCATTTCATCGGCGTCACACGTCCAGGGCATACGCTGTCGGACCCGGGGCTCCCCGAGGGCGGCGTGTCGCTGGTGGAGGTCCCGGCGCTGGCGATCTCGTCGACCGACTGCCGCCAGCGGGTGGCCAAGGGGGAGCCGGTCTGGTACTTGGTTCCGGACGGTGTGGTGCGCTACATCGACAAGCGCGCGCTCTACCGGCACGAGACCGGGTAGCGCACAGCAAACGTGAAGGGGTTCCTCGTGAACGACGCAAACCCCCGCAGGCACTATGCCGAGGGCGGTCCAGACAACGAGACAGACCCTTACGCGCAGGACCCCTACTACCAGCAGCAGCCCTACGGCTACGACGCGTACGGGCGCCCGCTCGCCCAGCCGCCGTACCAGGACCCGTCCGCGACGTACGGCGGCCAGCAGCAGGGCTACGTCCCGCAGCAGGCCCCGCCGCCGTACCAGGAGCAGTACGACACCGGCACGCACCAGGTCCACCCGCCGCAGAACTACCAGCCCGGCTACGGCCAGGGCCCGGCCCAGGGCGGCCAGGACTACGGCACCGGGCAGCTGCCCGCCTACCCGGCGCAGGACTACGGCACCGGCGGGCAACCCGGCTACGGCACCGGGCAGATGCCCGCCTACGAGACCGGTCAGCTGCCCGCGTACGAGACGGGCCGGATGCCCGCCTACGACACCGGGCAGCAGCAGCCGGTCCACGACACGGGGCAGCAGCCCGTCTTCGAGGAGCAGCCGGCCGCCCAGGAGGCGCGGCAGCCGGGCGACCCGGACTACCGCACCGAGCAGTTCGCCTTCGTCGACGAGGACTCCGAGGAGTCCGAAGAGGTCATCGACTGGCTGAAGTTCTCCGAGTCGCGCACCGAGCGCCGCGAGGAGGCCAAGCGGCGCGGGCGCAAACGCCGGTTCGGCCTGGTGGCGATACTCGTGCTCGCCCTGCTCGGCGGCGGCGGGTACCTGTGGAAGGCCGGGAAGATCCCCGGGTTGAAGAAGAGCAGCACCGCGGCTGCCGTGAGCAGCGGCTCCGACCGGCGCGACGTGATCGTGGTGCACATGCTGCCGGTCGACGGCGGCGCCAGCTCCACCGCGCTGCTGGTGGACAACACCACGAAGAAGCACGGCACCACCGTGCTGATCCCGAACTCCGTGCAACTCACCGGCGACGACGGCTCGGTGACCACCCTCGACAAGTCCGTGTCCGACGGCGTCGGGCCCACCCGGGACTCCCTCAACACCCTGCTCGGCACCGACATCAAGGGCAGCTGGCGGCTGGACTCGCCGTATCTGGAGCTGCTGGTCGACTCGCTCGGCGACATCTACGTCGACACCGACGCCGAGGTGAAGGGCACCGGCAAGGACAAGGACAAGGTGCTGGTGGCCAAGGGCGAGCAGCAGGAGCTGAGCGGGGACGCCGCGGTCGCCTACGCCACCTACAAGGCGCCCGGCGAGTCGCAGACGGCCCAGCTCAGCCGGTTCGGCCAGGTCATGCAGGCGGTGCTGATGAAGATGCCCAGCGACGCGGCCGACGCGACCAGGACCGTGCAGGCGCTCGCCCAGATCCTGGACCCCTCGCTCACCGACAAGCAGCTCGGCGCGTCCCTCGCGCAGCTCGCCGACCTCGCCAAGACCGGCCAGTACAGCACCTCGATGCTGCCGGTGCAGAAGGACGGCACGCTCAGCGAGGCGGCCACCCAGAGCGTGGTCAAGAACGTGCTCGGCGGCAGCGTGAAGCAGTCCACCGGCTCCTCCGGCCCGGCGCGGGTGTCGGTCAAGGACGCCAGCGGCAAGTCGAAGTCCGCGGCCATGGCGCAGGCGGCGATCGTCAACGGCGGCACCTACACCTATGTGTCCGGCGGCAAGTCCGGCACGGTGCAGGCGACGTCCCAGGTGCTGTACGCCGACGCGTCGCGGGAGGCCGCGGCCAAGGACGTGGCGGCCACCCTGGGCCTGCCGACCAGCGCGGTCAAGAAGGGCACGGTCGCCTCGAACGCCGACATCACGGTGGTCCTCGGCGCGGACTACAAGCCGACCAGCGACGACGGCTGAGGCCGCCTCGCCGGGCGGCGCCGCAGGTCAGCGGCGCCGCCCGGAAACACGGTCGGGGTCTGTCGGAGGGTCGTGAGACCCTGGAGTCGACAGGACCCCGACCGGAAAGCCGCATCCGTGACCGCCACTGACCGTTCCATCGAGCTGACCCGCGCCGCCGCCCAGGCCGCCGCCGACAAGCTCGCGCACGACATCATCGCCTACGACGTCAGCGATGTGCTCTCCATCACCGATGCCTTCCTGGTCGCCTCGGCGCCCAACGACCGGCAGGTCAAGGCGATCGTCGACGCCATCGAGGAGCACCTCCTCAAGGAGCTGGACACCAAGCCGGTGCGGCGCGAGGGCGAGCGGGACGGCCGCTGGGTGCTGCTGGACTACGTGGACATCGTGGTGCATGTGCAGCACTCCGAGGAGCGGGTCTTCTACGCGCTGGAGCGGCTGTGGAAGGACTGCCCCGAGATCGAACTGCCCGCGGACGCGGTGGCCACCCGCGGCAAGGCCGCGGCCCACGCCGCCGCCACCGAGGCGGCCGCCCACGAGGACGCGTGAGCGCGCGGTGACCGGCACCGACCACCGGGACGGCAGCGGCGACGTCCAGGCGCCCGGCGCCGACCGGCGCCGCCGGATCGTGCTGTGGCGCCACGGCCAGACGTCGTGGAACGTCGAGCAGCGCTTCCAGGGCAGCACCGACGTGCCGCTCACCGAGACCGGCGTCGCCCAGGCCCGCCGGGCCGCCCGGCTGCTCGCCGCGCTCGCCCCGGACGCGATCATCTCCTCCGACCTGAGCCGGGCCCGGGCCACCGCGGCCGAGCTGGCCGCCCTCACCGGGCTGCCGGTCACCCCGTACGAGGGTCTGCGGGAGACCTACGCCGGCGCCTGGCAGGGGCTCACCCACAGCGAGATCCTGGCCCGCTACGGCGAGCAGTACACCGCGTGGAAGCGCGGCGAGCCGGTCCGCCGCGGCGGCGGCGAGCTGGAGACCGAGGTCGCCGACCGCGCCGCGCCGGTGGTGCTGGCCGCCGCCGACAAGCTCGCCGACGGCGGCGTGCTCGTCGTGGTCAGCCACGGCGGCGCGATCCGCACCACCATCGGCCGCCTGCTCGGCCTGGCGCCGGACACCTGGGAGTCGCTGGGCGGCCTGTCCAACTGCTGCTGGTCGGTGCTGGGCGAGGGCGCCCGCGGCTGGCGGCTGACCGAGCACAATGCCGGCACCCTGCCGGAGCCGGTCCTCGGCGACGACACGTAGTCCGAGGTCGTGGGCCCGCGGGCGGGCCGCAGCGCCGATTTCGTTTCCGGCCCGTCCACCGGCTATGCTTCTTCTCGTCGCCGGGGCAACCGGCGGTGCGGGGCTGTAGCTCAGTTGGTAGAGCGCTTGCATGGCATGCAAGAGGTCCGGGGTTCAATTCCCCGTAGCTCCACGCTTGAAGAGGGCGAGTTCCTTCCGCGCACACCGCGGACCGGACTCGCCCTCTTCGTCGTACGAGCCCGCGGCCTCCCGCCGTAGGAGCCCGCGCCCTCAGCCGGCCGGCTCGGCCGCCGCCTGTCGGACCTGCGCGCGCAGGTCCGACAGGCGGCGGCCGTGCCGGGCGCAGCCGACCAGCGGGTCCTCCATCGCCCGCAACCGCTCGATCCGCTGCTGGTCTTCCGCCGCGACCGGGGTGTAGACCACCACCCGGTGCTCGGCCATGCCGTCGATGCTCAGCGAGGTGGAGGTCATGTGGACGGTGCCGGCCTCCGCGTGCCGGAAGACCTTCACCCGCCGGCCGGGCGAGGCCACGTCGCCGCTCGCCCACAGCTGCGCGAAGGCCGGGCTCTTCCGGATCAGCAGCGCCACGAACTCCTCCCACGCGGGCTCGCCGATGTGCCGGCCGTAGCTGTGCCGCAACTGCGCCACCATCCACGGCAGTTCCTCGGCGCTGTTCTTGAAGGACGAGCAGCACTCGGGGATCGTGAAGAGCTTGTACAGCAGGTTGCGCTCCCGGCGCGCGACGAGCGAGGTCATCGGCCACAGCACGCGGTAGGTGGCGTTGGTGGCCTGCACGTCGTAGCGGTCGTTGAGGACCGCGGCCGGCAGCGGGTCGAGGGCGCCGAGCACGCCGAGCAGTTCCTCGCCGACCACCTCCGCGTCGGAGACCGGCGCGCGGACGAAGGGGACGCCGGCCAGCCCGTAGAGGTGGTCCCGCTCGGTCACGTCGAGCTGGAGCACCCGGGCCACCGCGTCGAGCACCTGCACGCTGGCGTTGATCGGGCGCCCCTGCTCCAGCCACGTGTACCAGGTGACCCCGACGCCGGCGAGCTGCGCGACCTCCTCGCGGCGCAGCCCTGGGGTGCGGCGCCGGATGCCCGGCGGCATGCCGACGTCCTCGGGCCTGATCCGGGCCCGGCGGCTGCGCAGGAACGCCGCGAGTTCGTTCCGGCGCCGGGGCTTGGCGTCGGCGGCCGCGGTGCGGACCGGCTGGGCTGGATACGGCTGCGGTGGATACGACTGCGGTGGGGACGGCTGCGCCATGCTTCCATCCTGGACGGCGCGCCGCGCCGCTGCCAGGTGCTGTCAGTACCAGGACCACTGGGCTCTCGTTACTGGTACCGGCGCGGCGCGAGGCTCGACGGCATGAGCAACGACACGCTGTCCGGGGCCGCGTCCACGGCCCCCGCCACCCCGTCCGCCGCCCGCACCGACCCCGTCACCGGTACCGGCCCCGCCGCCCGTGCCGACCCCGCCGGGCCCGGCCGCCCGGGGCCGCGGTCCGGGCTGCTGCTGGGGACCATCCTCGGCGGCCTGTTCATGGCGCTGCTCGACGTCTTCATCGTCAACGTCGCCGCCCCCACCATCCGCGCCGACCTGCACGCCTCGGGCGCGGCCTTGCAGATGGTGGTCGCCGGCTACACCATCGCGTACGCGGTGCTGCTGATCACCGGCGCCCGGCTGGGCGACCTGCTCGGGCACCGGCGGATGTTCCTCACCGGCCTGTCGGTGTTCACCGCCGCCTCACTGGCCTGCGGGCTCGCCGGGACCACGGGGGAGCTGATCGGCTTCCGGTTCGTGCAGGGCGCCGGGTCGGCGCTGATGATCCCGCAGGTGCTGAGCCTGCTCCAGCTGAACTTCCGCGGGGACGCCCGCACCCGCGCGATGAGCGCGTACTCGGCGGTGATCGCCTCCGGCGCGGCGCTCGGCCAGTCGCTTGGCGGTGTGCTGGTCAGCGCCGACCTGTTCGGGACCGGTTGGCGGCCGGTGTTCCTGGTGAACGTCCCGATCGGCGTGGTGCTGCTGGCGCTCGCCCCGCGGGTGCTGCCGAAGGACCCGCGCACCGCTCCGGAGCGGCGCCGCGGCCTGGACCTGCCGGGCCTGGTGGCGCTGGGCGCGGCGGTCACGCTCCTGACGGTGCCGCTGGTGCTCGGGCAGGAGGAGGGCTGGCCGCTGTGGGGCTTCGTCTGCCTCGGGCTGAGCGTGCTGGTGTTCGCGGTGTTCGCGGTGGTCGAGCGCCGGCTGACCCGGCGCGGTGGCGCGCCGCTGGTGTCCGGGCGGGTGCTGCGCGCGCCGGGCATGATCCGCTCGGTGGCGCTGCTGATGCTGGCCATGGCGGTGAACGCCGGCTTCCTCTTCGCGGTGGCGCTGCACCTTCAGACGGGGCTCGGCTACAGCGCGCTGCGCACCGGGCTGACCTTCGCGATCACCGCGGTGGTCTTCGGCGGCACCAGCCTTTACTGGCGCCGGCTGCCGAGCAGGTGGTGGGGCCGGCTGGCCCCGGCCGGGATGGGGCTGGCCGCTCTCGCGCTGGCGGTGGTCGGGCTGGCGCTGCGCGGCGGAGGCGGCGGCGGTGGGGCCTTCTACGCCGGTCTGGTGCTGCTCGGCGCCGGATTGGGCCTGTCGTTCAGCCCGACGTTCGCGCTCGCACTGGCCCAGGTCGCGCCGCAGGACGCCGCCGACGCGAGCGGACTGCTCGCCACGGTGACGCAGCTCGGTCAGCTCGCCGGGGTGGCGACCCTGGGCACCGTCTACCTCAACCGGCTCGGCTCGGGTGTGGGCGCGCACCACTCCGCGCACGCCTACGCGGTCACCTCGGTGGCGCTGATCGCGGTGGCGGTGCTGGGCGTGGTGGCGGCGTCGGTCCGGGGTTCGTCGGCGGGCAGCGCCGGGTAGTCGGTGTAACCGCGGTCGTCGCCGCCGTAGTACGTGGCGCGCTCGGGGGAGTTGTACGGCCCGCCGCGCCGCAGCCGCAGCGGCAGGTCGGGGTTGGCGAGGAAGAGGGCGCCGTAGGAGAGCACGTCCGCGGTGCCGTCCTCGACCAGGGACAGCTGCTCGGGTCCGGCGTGGCCGCCCTCGACGCGGGGGTTGAGGACGAACACCCCGCCGAACCGGTCGCGCAGCTCCCGGGTCAGCTCCCGGTCCGGGCTCTCCACCAGGTGCAGGTAGGCCGGGCCGACCGGTTCCAGGTCGCGCAGCAGCGCCCGGTAGGTGGGGGCCGGGTCCGGCTCGTCGATGTCGCCCAGCGCCTTGCCGGGGGAGATCCGCAGCCCGGTCCGCTCGGGGCCGATCGCGGCGGCCACCGCCCGGACCACCTCCACCGCGAACCGGGTGCGGCGGCGGTCGTCGCCGCCCCAGTGGTCCACCCGGATATTGGCGTTCGGGGCGAGGAACTGGTGCACCAGGTAGCCGTTGGCGCCGTGCACCTCCACCCCGTCGAAGCCGGCGGCCATGGCGTTGCGGGCGGCGGCGGCGTGGTCCTCGACGGTCTGCCAGATGTCGTCCTCGTTCAGCTCGTGCGGCACCACGAACGGCTTCGGCCCGTTCGCGGTGTACACCGAGCCCTGCGCGGGGACCGCGGACGGACCCACCGGGTAGAGGCCGTCCGGCAGCAGGGAGGGGTGCCCGATCCGTCCGGTGTGCATCAGCTGGGCGAAGATCCGGCCGCCCGCGGCGTGCACCGCCCCGGTCACCTTGCGCCAGGCGGCGACCTGCTCGGCGCTGTGCAGCCCGGGGGTGTCCGGGTAGCCCTGCCCGCCGGGCGACGGCTGGATGCCCTCGGTCACGATCAGCCCGGCCGACGCCCGCTGCGCGTAGTAGGCGGCGGTCGACGCGGTGGGGCTCAGCCCCGGCCCGTACGCCCTGCTGCGGGTCATCGGCGCCATGGCGATCCGGTTGCGCAGGCGTATCCCGGCCAGGTCGATCGGGTCGAACGCGGTGGTCACGGTGGCCTCCAGCCTCTTGTCCACACGGCCCGACCCACCGTAGCCCGCAAAACCCGCACCTTTTATTGAGACTTCGTGAACACCGCGGCCGTCCGGCGGCCGTCCCGCAGCCGTCCCGCTCCCGGGCCCTCGCGCCCCCTGGCGCCCGGGACAATGGATGTGCTTCCCGCCGGTGCGGCCGTGTAAAGTGGCCACAGGCCGCCGGGACACCGGCCGCCGCGGGGCTGTAGCTCAGTTGGTAGAGCGCTTGCATGGCATGCAAGAGGTCCGGGGTTCAATTCCCCGTAGCTCCACACGACCGCGAACGCCGCACACCACCGGGTGTGCGGCGTTTTTCGTGTCCCCGCGGCGCGCAGGACGCGGGCGGGGCGTGAGCCCTCGTCAGGCGCCGCGGCGGGGAGGGCGTTTCGGGCGGGAGCGCGGTGAGCAGCATGTCGACGCGGGGCGTCCACCGGACGTGCACGGACCGGAGAGCGGAGAACTACCGTTCCTTTACGTTCTCTTGGGGAAACCATATCCCTGGCATGAACTGATCAGCGAAAGAGTGTCGCTCTGCGGTGAGCCGCGCACGCATAGCGGCGAGCCGCCTTGATGCGACAACCATTCGCTGCGTATGGGGGTTCCATGAGATTTGAGCGCAAGAGAACGCGCGCGGCACTCGCGGTGGCGGCGGCGCTGCCGCTGGTCGCCGGTGCCCTCGCACTTGGTGCCCAGAGCGCCACGGCCGCACAGCCCGCCGGACGGCAGCTCCTGAGCGGCACCAAGCCGCAGTGGGCCACCGCGGGTGCGGACAAGGGCGCCACGTCCGACAGCGGCAAGGTGACCGTACGGGTCTACCTGGCCGGCAAGGACGCCAAGGGCCTCGAAGCCTACGCCCAGTCCGTCTCGGACCCGAACTCCGCGGACTACGCGCACTACCTGACGCCCGCTCAGGTCAAGGCCCGGTTCGGCGCCACCACGGCCCAGACCGACGCGATCACCGACTGGCTGACCTCCGCCGGTCTGAAGGTGACCGGGTCCAACGCGCACTACCTGACCGTCACCGGTGACGTGAAGGCCGCCGAGAAGGCGTTCGGCACCCAGCTGCACAACTACACCAAGTCCGGCCACACCTACCGGGCCCCCACCAGCACGGCGTCCGCGCCCGCCTCCCTCAAGGGCGCCGTCCTGACCGTCACCGGCCTGGACAACGCCCCGAAGAAGGCCAGCCACGACGACACGCTGCCCGGCCCCGCCGACGCGTTCGTCAACGCCGGCCCGTTCTCGACCTACTACGGGTCGAACACCAACACCAAGCTTCCCTCCGCGTACGGCGGCAAGGCCCCGTACACGATCAAGGGCTACACCGGTGACCAGCTGCGCGCCGCCTACGGCGCCGGCAAGTACACCGGCAAGGGCGTCACCGTCGCGATCACCGACGCGTACGCCTCGCCGACCATCGTCGGCGACAGCGCCACGCTGGCGAAGGACACCGGCGGCCAGAAGTACCGCAAGGGCCAGCTGACCCAGGTCACCCCGGCCGCCGACGCCTACACCAACGTCGAGGACTGCGGCGGCAACGGCTGGTACGGCGAGGAGACCCTCGACGTCGAGTCCGTGCACGCACTCGCCCCGGACGCGAATATCGTCTACGTGGGCGCCAAGTCCTGCTACGACGACGACCTGCTCGACTCGCTGAACACCATCGTCGACGGCCGGCTCGCCACCATCGTCAGCAACTCGTGGGGCGACGTCGAGGCCAACTCGACGCCGGACGTGCAGGCCGCCTACGACCAGACCTTCGAGCAGGGCGTGGTCGAGGGCATCGGCTTCTACTTCTCCTCCGGTGACGACGGCGACGACACCATCGACGGTGCCAAGGACGTCAGCACCCCGTCGGACTCCGCCTGGGCCACCTCCGTGGGCGGCACCTCGCTGGCGGTCGGCAAGAACGACACCTACCTGTGGGAGACCGGCTGGGGCACCGAGCGCGCCCCGCTGTCCTCCGACGGCAAGAGCTGGGACGGCTTCCCCGGCCCCTTCACCTCGGGCGCCGGCGGCGGCACCAGCAAGCTGGTGCAGCAGCCCTTCTACCAGCGCGGCGTCGTCCCTGACTCGCTCGCGCTGGCAGGCGGCGGCACCACGAAGATGCGGGTCCAGCCGGACATCTCGGCCGTCGCCGACCCGAACACCGGCTTCCTGATCGGCCAGACCCAGGCCTTCCCCGACGGCACCGTGAAGTACAGCGAGTACCGCCTCGGCGGCACCTCGCTCGCCTCCCCGGTCATTGCCGGCGTCCAGGCGCTCGCCGAGCAGGCCCGTGGCGGCGTGCCGATCGGCTTCGCCAACCCGCTGATCTACGACCGGTACGGCACCTCCGCCTACCACGACGTGACCGACCACCCGCTCGGCCAGAACCAGGGCATCGCCAATGTCCGCGTCGACTACGCCAACGGCGTGGACGCCTCGGACGGCCTGGTCACCAGCCTGCGCACCTTCGGCGTGGACAGCTCGCTGCACGCCACGGTCGGCTACGACGACGTCACCGGTGTCGGCAGCCCGGCCAAGGGCTACGTCCAGTCGTTCAAGCCCGCCAAGCCCGCCAAGCAGGGCGGCGGCAAGAAGCACTGACGCGACGGCTTCGACGCTGACGGCGGGCCCGTACCGGCAACCCCGGCTACGGGCCCGCCCCCGTGCGGGCCCGGGACGCGCTGCGGTATCCTGACCGCATGCGAGCCGTGAGCCTCCTGCTTAGCCCGCCGCGCTGACCGAGCACCACGTCAGTGCGGCACCCCTCCTGCGCGAGGGGTTTTTTTGTTTCCCCTGCCAGGAACGGCAGGAACCCGGGGAACCCCGGGAACACCAGGAAGCGGCTCACGGCGGCGCAGCCGTCACGACATCGATGGAGTACCGAGGACGATGAGCGACACCACCCCGGCCGCCGAGACGGCTGCGCCGTACCGCTACACGGCCGAACTGGCCGCGCGGATCGAGCGCCACTGGCAGGACCACTGGGACGAGCACGGCACCTTCGCCGCCCCCAACCCCAGCGGTGAGCTGGACGGGCAGCCCGAGCTGGCCGCCCGGCCGAAGAAGTTCATCATGGACATGTTCCCCTACCCCTCCGGGGTGGGCCTGCACGTCGGCCACCCGCTGGGCTACATCGCCACCGACGTCTTCGCCCGGCACCAGCGGATGACCGGCCACAACGTCCTGCACACCCTGGGCTTCGACGCGTTCGGCCTGCCCGCCGAGCAGTACGCCGTGCAGACCGGCACCCACCCCCGGGTCAGCACCGAGGCCAACATGGCCAACATGCGCGCCCAGCTGCGTCGGCTGGGCCTGGGCCACGACCGCCGCCGCTCGTTCGCCACCATCGACCCGGAGTACTACCGCTGGACCCAGTGGATCTTCCTGCAGATCTACAACTCCTGGTACGACCCCGACGCCGACCGGGCCCGCCCGATCGACACCCTGATCGCCCAGTTCGAGGACGGCAGCCGCCAGGTGCCCGGCGGCCGCCCCTGGGCGGAGCTGACCGGCCCCGAGCGCGCCGACGTGCTGAGCGGCTACCGCCTGGCCTACGCCGCGAAGTCGCCGGTCAACTGGTGCCCCGGCCTGGGCACGGTGCTGTCCAACGAGGAGGTCACCGCCGACGGCCGCTCCGAGCGCGGCAACTTCCCCGTCTTCAAGGCGAACCTGCGCCAGTGGATGATGCGGATCACCGCGTACGCCGACCGGCTGGCCGACGACCTGGACGCGGTGGACTGGCCCGAGGCGATCAAGCTCCAGCAGCGCAACTGGATCGGCCGCAGCGAGGGCGCCCGGGTGGACTTCGCCGTGCGCACCGCGGCGGGCGACGACCGCGCGATCACCGTCTTCACCACCCGCCCGGACACCCTGTTCGGCGCCACCTACATGGTGCTGGCGCCCGAGCACGAGCTGGTCGAGCCGCTCGTGCCCGCCGCCTGGCCGGCCGGCACCCGCGACGCCTGGACCGGCGGCCACGCCACCCCGGCCGACGCAGTCGCCGCCTACCGCAAGCAGGCCGCCGCGAAGTCCGACGTCGAGCGGCAGGCCGAGGCGAAGGACAAGACCGGCGTCTTCACCGGCGCCTACGCGGTCAACCCGGTCAGCGGCGAGCGCGTCCCGGTCTTCATCGCCGACTACGTCCTGATGGGCTACGGCACCGGCGCGATCATGGCGGTGCCCGCCCACGACAGCCGCGACTTCGCGTTCGCCCGCGCCTTCGACCTGCCGCTGCGCTGCGTCGTCGAGCCCGGCGACGGCCGCGGCACCGACCCGGCCGCCTGGGACGACGCCTTCGTGTCGTACGACGGGAAGATCGTCAACTCCCGTACCGGCGACGGGGCCGCCGACCCGATCAGCCTGGACGGCCTGGGCGTCGTCGACGCGAAGGCCGCCATCACCGCCTGGCTGACCGAGCACGGCATCGGCGAGGGCACCGTCAACTACCGCCTGCGCGACTGGCTGTTCAGCCGCCAGCGGTACTGGGGCGAGCCGTTCCCGATCGTCTACGACGAGGAGGGCACCGCGCACGCCGTACCCGACTCGATGCTGCCCGTGGAGCTGCCCGAGGTCGACGACTACAGCCCGCGCACCTTCGACCCCGACGACGCCGACACCTCCCCGGAGCCCCCGCTGGCCCGCAACGAGGAGTGGGTCACCGTCGAACTGGACCTGGGCGACGGCAACGGCCCGCGCACCTACCGCCGTGAGACCAACACCATGCCCAACTGGGCGGGCTCGTGCTGGTACGAACTGCGCTACCTGGACCCGCACAACACCGAGCGGCTGGTCTCCGCCGAGGCCGAGTCGTACTGGATGGGCCCGCGCGAGGGCCAGCCGGCCGGCGGCGTGGACCTGTACGTCGGCGGCGCCGAACACGCGGTGCTGCACCTGCTGTACGCCCGGTTCTGGCACAAGGTGCTGTACGACCTGGGGTACATCTCGTCCTTCGAGCCGTTCCACAAGCTGTACAACCAGGGCATGATCCAGGCGTTTGTCTACCGCGACGCGCGCGGCATCGCGGTGCCCGCGGCCGAGGTCGAGGAGGTGGACGGCGCCTACTTCCACCACGGCGAACCCGTCTCCCGGCTGCTGGGCAAGATGGGCAAGTCGCTGAAGAACGCGGTCACGCCCGACGAGATCTGCGCGGAGTACGGCGCCGACACCCTGCGGCTGTACGAGATGGCGATGGGCCCGCTGGACGTCTCCCGCCCCTGGGACACCCGCGCCGTCGTCGGGCAGTACCGCCTGCTCCAGCGGATGTGGCGCAACGTGGTGGACGAGGCCACCGGCGAGGTCACCGTCCTGGACGCCGAGCCCGACGAGGCGACGCTGCGCGCCCTGCACAAGGCGATCGACGGCGTCTCCACCGACATGGCGAACCTGCGGTTCAACACGGCGATCGCCAAGATCACCGAGCTGAACAACACGCTGACCCGCACCTCGGGCGCCACCGGCGGGGTGCCGCGCTCGGTGGCCGAGGCGCTGGTGCTGCTGATCGCGCCGCTGGCCCCGCACTTCGCCGAGGAGCTGTGGGCCAAGCTGGGGCACGGCGGGTCGCTGGCCCACGAGCCGTTCCCGGTCGCCGACCCCGCGCTGGTCCAGGACGAGGCCGTCACCTGCGTCGTCCAGGTCAAGGGCAAGGTCAAGGCGCGGCTGGAGGTGCCGCCGGCGATCACCGACGCCGAGCTGGAGAAGCTGGCGCTGGCCGCCCCGGCGGTCGTCGAGGCGGTCGGCGGCGCGGCGGTGCGCAAGGTGATCGTCCGGGCGCCGAAGCTGGTCAACATCGTGGTGTGAGGCCGGCCCCCTCGGGGTGTGCGGCCGTAGCGCGGGGGCGCGGAGGTGCGGTGCCCCTAGGGGAGGGGCCGGAGCGGGTTCGGGGAAACGACCGGGACAGGTCGTCCGGCGCTCCGGCCCCTTCGCCCGTCCGCAGGCATTACCGTGGAACCAGGCCCGAACGGGTCGGTTGGACCGGGCCCGGGTGGGCCGTGGCCCGCGATCGGAGGCGCTGTCCGTGGAGACCGTCGGCATCATCCTCCTGCTGTTCTTCCTGATCTTCGCGACGCTCGCGACGGTGGCGATCGTGCGGACGACGCGTGCGGTGAAGCGGGGCGTCGAGCGGCACACCTCCCGGGCGCGCCGGCTGGTGGAGGACCAGAAGCTGCGGGCCCGCCGGTTCGCCCAGCCCGGCGACATCGGGGCGCTCACACAGCTCCGCCTCGACCTGCGCTCCTCCATCGACAGCACCTTCGAGGCCATGGCGCACGCCTCCCTGCCCGAGGCCGCGGCCCTGCTCGACCGGCTCAACGACCACGCCCGCACCCTCGACGCCGAGCTGAAGCTGCTCGAACGCGAGCCGGACAAGGCCAGGGTCGCCGCGCAACTGCCCGAACTGACCGAGCGGACCCGGCACATCACCCACTCCGCGGACTCGCTGCGCTGGGCGGCCCAGGACCGGGTGCACCACGCGAACGGCGACGACCTCGCGTCGCTGACGCGGGAGATCGACATGGAGGCGACGGCGCTGCGGCACTGGGAGCCGATCGCCCGCGGCGGCGGGCAGAACGCGGGGGAGCTGCGGGACAAGCCGCACTGAGCCGCCCTGAGCCGCCCTGAGCCGCCCTGAGCCGCAGGTCCCGACGTGCCGCACCGCGCGGGGCCCCGGTAATCTCCCGACATGCCCCCGCACGTCTCCATCGTCACGGACTCCACGGCCTACCTGAGCCCGCAGGCCCTCACCCGGCACGCCATAAGCCTGGTCCCCCTCACCGTGGTGATCGACGACGAGGCGTTCGAGGAGGGCACCGACATCTCCGCCCCCGCCGTGGCCCGCGCCCTCCAGCGCCGCCGCCCGGTGACGACCTCCCGCCCCAGCCCCGCGGAGTTCACCGCGGCCTACGAGGCGGCCGCCGCGTCCGGCGCGCAGGCGATCGTCTCGCTCCACCTGTCCGCGGACTTCTCCGGGACGTACGACGCCGCGACCGTCGCGGCGAAGGAGGCGCCCGTTCCGGTGCGGGTCGTCGACACCGGGATGGTCGCGATGGCGCTGGGCTTCACCGTCCTCGCCGCCGCCGAGGCCGCGGAGGCCGGGGGCAGCCCGGACGACGTCGTGGCCGCCGCCGAGCGCCGCGCCGCCGCCACCTCGGCCTTCTTCTACGTCGACACGCTCGACTACCTGCGGCGGGGCGGGCGGATCGGTGCCGCGCAGGCGCTGTTCGGCTCGGCGCTGGCGGTGAAGCCGCTGCTGCGGCTCGCGGACGGGCGGATCGAACTCCTGGAGAAGGTGCGCACCGCGTCGAAGGCGGTGACCCGGCTGGAGGAGATCGTGGTGGAGCGGGCGGCGGCCGGCGCGGGAACCGGGGGAGAGGGCGGCGGGCGGGTGGACCTCGCGGTGCACCATCTCGCCGCGGGCGAACGGGCCGCGGCTTTGGCGGAGCGGCTGCGGTCGCGGGTGCCGGGGCTGGGGGAGCTGGTGGTGAGCGAGGTGGGCGCGGTGATCGGGGCGCACGCGGGGCCGGGTCTGCTGGGGGTGGTGGTCGCGCCGCGGTGAGGCGGGAGCGCTGATGTGGGTGCGGGGTCACCCACATGAGTGGCGAAGTTGTCCACAGGCGGTGGGTTCTCCACAGATCTCGGGGGCGGCCGTTCCGGGGGGTGCGGGCGGGCCAGCATCGAGGCATGGACATTTTGGACTCGTCGGAGTCGCTCAGTTCCCTCGGCCCGCTCAGGTTCCCCGGCGCGCGGACCTCCTCCGGTTCGCGGACCTCGTCGAGCGGGCCCGGTTCCGGTCGGCGGGACCGTAAGGAATCGGATGCCGCCGAGGCGGCGCGGGACCGTACCGCGGCGGTGTTCGGCGCGGCGCGCGAGGGGCCGTCTCTCGGCCCGCCGGTCGCGGGCGCGCCCGTCTTCGGGAGCGGGCCGCTCGGCCGCGCGCGGACCTGGCTGTTCGTGCGGTGCGGGCTGGAGCTGAAGACGGTGCTGGCGCTCACGGTCGTCCTCGCGGTGGCGGCCGGGCTCGCCGTCCAGCACTACTGGGCGGGGCGGCCCCGCACCGTCCGCGTCCCCGCGGCGCCGCTGCCGCCCGAGGCCGCCCCGGCGTCCCCGCCCGCAGCCTCCCCGCCGGCCGCACCGGTCCCGCCCTCACCGCCGCCCAAGCTCACCGTGGACATCGCGGGCAAGGTGGCCAAGCCCGGCCTGCGCAGACTCCCCAAGGGCGCGAGGGTCGCCGACGCGCTCACGGCGGCGGGCGGGCCGCTGCCCGGCACGGACACCACCGCGCTGAACCTCGCGCGGCCGCTCGCCGACGGTGAGCAGATCCTCGTCGGGGTCACCCCGCCGCCGTCGGTGGGCGGTGCCTCCGCGGGTGACGGTTCCGCGGGCTCCCCGGATGGCACCGGCGCCGTCGGCGGAGGCGGGGCCCCATCCGCGCCCCTCCACCTCAACACCGCCACCGAGCCGCAGCTCGACGCGCTGCCCGGTGTCGGCCCTGTCACCGCCCAGCGCATCGTCGCCTACCGCGCCCAGCACGGCGCGTTCACCTCGGTGCAACAGCTCCAGCAGATCCCGGGCATCGGGCCGCGCAAGTTCGCCACCCTCCAGCCGCTGGTCGAGCCATGAGCCCCGCCGGGGAGGCGCCGGAAGCTCCGCCGCGGGGTGAGGAGCGGGCGGCGGTGCACGCCGCGGCGGCCTCGCGGTTGGGCGCGGCACACCCGAAGCAGGAGGGGCCGCCCGACCTGCGGCTGGTCGGGCCCGCGCTGGCGGCGTGGGGCGCCGCGGCGGCGGTGCCGACGGTGGGGGCGGCGGTGGTGGTCGCGGGGTTGGTGGCGCTGACGGCCGTGGCCGCCGTGGCCGTGGGGGTCGTCGGGCTGGTCGGTGTACGGACCAGGGGAGTACCGGTCGGGTGGGGGCGGGTGAGCCTGGGGGCGGCGGCGCTCGCGACGGTGCTGTGCGGCGCGGTCGCGGCGGCGGCCGCGGCGTTGCAGGGCGCGGAGTTGACGCGGGGGCCGGTGCCGTCGCTCGCCCGGCACCGGGGCGGCGCGGAGGTCGTGGTGCGGGTGAGCGGCGACCCCTTCGCGCCGGAAGCCGGGGTGGGGGAGCCGTTGGTGGTCGTGCCGGCGGTGGTGGAGCGGGTCGGGCGGACCCGGCTGCGGACGCCGGTCGTCGTGATGGCGTCGGGCCCGCCGTCGGCCTGGCTGCGGCTGGTCCCGTCGACCCGGCTGGCCGCCACCGCGCGGTTCGCACCGGACGAGCGCGGGCGGACCGCGGCCTTGCTGCGGGTGAGGGGCGCCCCGCGGATCACCGGGTCCCCGACTCGCACCCAGCGCCTGGCCGCCCACCTGCGTGCGGGCCTGCGGAAGGCGGCCGCCCCGCTGCCCGCGGACGCCCGAGGGCTGCTGCCCGGTCTGGTGGTCGGGGACACCGCGGGGGTCCCGCCGGAGCTGGCGGAAGCGTTCAAGGCCACGGACCTGGCGCACCTGACGTCCGTGTCCGGCGCGAACCTCACGGTCGTGCTGATCCTGCTGATCGGGCCGCCCGGACTGGCCACGCGCGTCGAGCGGCGCGGTGTGGCCGCCCGGCTCGGACTGCCACTGCGCTGGACCGCGCTGGCCGGCGCCGCGCTCACCGCCGCCTTCGTCCTGGTCTGCCGGCCCGGCCCGAGCGTGCTGCGGGCGGCGGCGTGCGGTCTGATCACCCTGCTCGCGATCGGCACCGGGCGGCGCCGCTCCCTGCTCCCCGCGCTGGCCGGGGCGGTGCTGCTCCTGGTGCTCTGGGAACCGGAGCTGGCGCGCTCCTACGGTTTCGCGCTGTCGGTGCTGGCCACCGGCTCGCTGCTGACGCTGGCACCGCGGTGGGCCGCGGCCCTGCGCCGGCACGGGCTGCCGCCTCGTGCGGCGGAGGCCCTGGCCGCGGCGGCGGCCGCGCAGGCGGCGTGCGGGCCGCTGATCGTGGTGCTGTCGGCGCGGCTGAGCCTGGTCGCGGTGCCGTGCAACCTCCTGGCCGAGCCGGCGGTCGGTCCCGCCACGGTGCTGGGGTTCGCGGCGCTGGTCGTGGCCCCGTTCGCCCCGCTCCCGGCCCGCGGGCTGGCGTGGCTGGCGGGCTGGCCCACGCGGTGGATCGCCGCCGTGGCCCGGCACGGAGCCGCGCTGCCGGGCGCGGAGGCTGCCTGGCCCGGCGGGTGGGCAGGCGCGGCGCTGCTCGCGGTGGTCACCGCCGCGGCGGCGGTCTGCGGCCGCGGCCTGCTGCGCCGCCCGTGGCTGTGCGCGGGTCTGGCGGTCGCGCTGCTGCTCGCCCTGGTGCGGCCGGTGCCGCTGCCCCGCGTCACAGCCGCATGGCCGCCGCGCGACTGGCGGTTCGCGATGTGCGACGTCGGCCAGGGCGACGCGCTGGCGCTCGCCACCGGCCCGGGCAGCGCGGTCGTCGTGGACACCGGCCCCGACCCGGCCGCGGTCGACCGCTGCCTGCGCGACCTGCGGGTCACCTCGATCCCGCTGCTCGTCCTCACCCACTTCCACGCCGACCACGTCGACGGGCTGCCGGGCGCGCTGCGCGGCCGCCGGGTCGGCGCGATCGAGACGACCACGCTGGACGACCCGCCCGGCCAGGCCGCCCAGGTCCGCCGGCAGGCCGCGGCCGCCGGGGTGCCGCTGCGCCGGGTGGCCCCGGGCGAGCAGCGCGCTCTCGGCCCGCTCACCTGGCAGACCCTGTGGCCGGCCCCCGGCTCAGGCCCGCTCCCGTCCGGCGCGCCCAACGACACCAGCATCGCCCTCCTGGTCCGCGACGCCGGCCTCACCCTCCTCCTGCTGGGCGACCTGGAACCCGACGTCCAGGCCCAGGTCCTCGCGGACCACCCCGACCTGCCCCGCGTCGACGTCCTCAAAGTCGCCCACCACGGCTCCGCCTACCAGGACCCGGCCCTCCTCGCCCGCGCCCACCCCCGCCTCGCCCTCATCAGCGTCGGCGCCGACAACCCCTACGGCCACCCCGCCCCCCGCACCCTCACCACCCTCCACTCCCTCGGCGCCCTCACCCTCCGCACCGACCAGGACGGCCCGATCGCCCTCACCGGCACCACCCCCGCCACCCTCCACACCACCTACCGCCCCCACCCCCACCCGGCCACCCCCCGAACCCGGGCGCCCACAGGGCCAGTTGGCGATGACGCCGACGGGTGAGGCGAGGTGGCTGACGCTGGGTGGGCCGGCGTCCGGCGCGGGTGAGGTGGGGCCTACGGGGTGTCGCGGTCCTCCTCGAGCCAGCCGCCGTGGTGGGAGGCGATGTCGTCGAGGGCCGCGGCGGCGGGGAGGTCGTCGGGGTCGTCGGATTCGACGATCACGAGCCACTGGGCGTCCTCGGCGTCGTCCTCGCCGGCGAGGGCGTCGCGCAGCACCCGCGGTTCGTCGGGGAGGTCGAACTGCTCGGAGAGGAGCTCGGCGACCTCCTCGGCCGCGTCGCGTTCGGGCAGCACCAGGACATGTCGTACGTCGGTCACCACGGCATTGTGCCCGAGGTGGGAGGGCCGGGTGTCGGTGGGGCGTGGGATGCTGGTCGGCGATGGCCAGGAAGACCGCTTCAGACGACGTACTCGCTCCGCTGACGCTCGCCGTCGGCCAGGAGGACCTGCTGCTGGACCGCGCGGTGCGCGAGGTGGTGACCGCGGCGAAGGCCGCCGACCCCGACACCGACGTGCGGGACCTGCCGTCGGAGGCGGTGCAGCCGGGCACGCTCGCGGAGCTGACGAGCCCGTCGCTGTTTGCCGAGCGCAAGGTCATCGTGGTGCGCAACGCGCAGGACCTGTCGGCGGACAGTGTGAAGGACGTCAAGGGGTATCTGGCCGCGCCCGCCGAGGAGATCATCCTGGTGCTGCTGCACGCGGGCGGCGCGAAGGGCAAGGCGCTGCTGGAGGCGGCCCGGAAGGCCGGGGCGCGCGAGGTGGCCTGCCCGAAGATGACCAAGCCGGCCGACCGGCTCGGGTTCGTCCGGCAGGAGTTCCGCACCCTCGGCCGGTCCGCGACCCCGGAAGCGGCCCAGGCGCTGGTCGACGCGATCGGCAGCGATCTGCGCGAACTGGCCAGCGCCTGCGCCCAGTTGACCGCCGACGTGGACGGCACCATCGACGTCGACGTGGTGGCGCGCTACTACACCGGCCGGGCCGAGGCCACCGGCTTCGAGGTCGCCGACCTCGCGGTGACCGGGCGGGCCGCCGAGGCGCTGGAGCGCTTGCGGTGGGCCCTGTCGGTCGGCCAGCCGCTGCCCGGCATCACCTTCGCGCTGGCCTCGGGGGTGCGGTCGATCGGCAAGCTCGCCTCGGCGCCGCGCGGCGCCAACCCCGGCCAGCTCGCCCGCGACCTCGGCATGCCGCCGTGGAAGATCGACCGGGTCCGGCAGCAGATGCGCGGCTGGTCCGCGGACGGCGTCTCGGTGGCCCTGCGCGCGGTCGCCGAGGCGGACGCGGCGGTCAAGGGCGGCGCGGCGGACCCGGCGTACGCGCTGGAGAAGGCGGTGGTCACCATCGCCCGCGCCGCCCGCTCCCGCACCTGACGCCGCGCCCCGCGCCGAAGAACCCCGCTACGACTTGAGCTTCGGCAGCGTCGCCCGCGTCGCGGCCTTCACCCACGTCGCCCCCTGCGTGGCCGTCGCCGGGGAACTGGAGCTGCCCACCGAGTAGTTGCTCCACTGCATGGTGTACGTCACCCAGCCGTCGCGCACCGCGAGCGTCACGTAGGAACTGCTCGTCGTGGTGTCGCTGACGAGGTACGCCTCGTCGCCGTAGCCCTTGACCGGGGTCACCGTGTAGTGGTCCGTGTGCTGGGTGTAGCTGCGCCAGCTGTCGGCGAACTCCCCGCTGGGGTCGGTCTTCTTGTGCAGGTCCACCTCGACGTACACGTACGAGTCGGGGTACGACTCGGACTCCTGCTGGAGGCTCTCGTCGCAGTACATCTCGTCCAGCGTCGGGGTCTTGGCGGTGTACTGCGTCGGGTCGTCGTCGTCCTTCGGGTAGGTGGACTTGAAGGCCGACAGGTCGACGGAGTCGCAGAGCTTGCTGACGAGCTTGTACCCGCGCAGGTCGGCCTTGGGCGAGGAGTCCTTGCCGAACAGCAGCACCCCGCCGCCCCACAGCGCCGATGCCACCACGGCGCCCACCACCGCCCACAGCACCGCCCGCCCGGCACCGCCGGAGCCCTGCGCCGCCCCGGGCGCACCCGGCATCCCCGGCGCACCCGGCGGCAGGTAGTACCCCTGCGTCGGCGGCTGCGGCGCGGCACCGGGCTGCCCGGGCTGCCCCGGCTGTCCCGGCTGGGCCACCCCCGGCTGCCCCGGCGCCGGCGGCCCGAAGGCGCCTGCCTGCGCGTAAGGATTGTGCTGGGCCGGTACCGGCGTCCCGTACCCGCCGACCCCCGGGGCTTGCGGCGCCTGCGGGGGCGTCGGTGCCGAGCCGGGAACAGGCGGCGCGGGCTGCTGGTAGGGGTTCGAACTCGGCTGCTCGGGCGGCGTCGACATACGCCGAGACTAGCGGCAGCGGTACCCCTGCGGGGATGGTCGGTCACGGAACGCTCACGTACCCGTGACGCCCCCGCGACCTGGCGGTACGCAGGTGACGTGAGGGGCGGCCCGGGACGTGCGAGAGCCCGCCCGGGCGGACCCGGGCGGGCTCTCGGAAAGACGTCCGGCGCCGCAGGCACGTGGCGAACGTCCGCGTGCGGCGCGCTGGGTCGGGGCCGTGCCGGTCCGGGCGGTAGAGGGGCCGCTCGTTCCGGTTGCCGGCGGTGCCGCGATCCGTGACGTGGTCCGGCTGTCCAGCTGTCCTGCTCGTTCAGCGATCCGCTGGTTTCAGCGATGCGCTGGTTCAGCGGTCCCGCTGGTTCAGCCCTGGAGCGCGGAGACCGACTGAGCCAGCGCCGACTTCTTGTTGGCGGCCTGGTTCTTGTGGATGACGCCCTTGCTCACGGCCTTGTCGAGCTTCGCGGAGGCGGCGCGCGCGGCGGCGGTGGCCTTCTCGCTGTCGCCGGCCGCGACGGCCTCGCGGGTGCGGCGGATCGCGGTCTTCAGCTCGGACTTGACGGCCTTGTTGCGCTGGCGCGCCTTCTCGTTGGTCTTGTTGCGCTTGATCTGGGACTTGATGTTCGCCACGAAAGAGCCTTCTCAGGTTCGTCTGGCCGCCGGCTTGTGCCGTCGGCGGGTCGAGCAGAGTGCGCGCCTCGGGTAGAGGGCACGAGACGCACCGGCCCAGGCTAGCAGCAGCACGCGCGCCCTCCCAAACCGTGCCCGCCCCCCGGTCATGGGACTATGGGGGACAGTCCGCCCGTCCTCACGTTCTCAAGAAACTGGACCCCGCGTGCCCGCGACCCCTTCTCCTCTGCCGCACGACGTCCCGGAGCCGAGCCGTACCGACCCGGCGCTGATCCGGAACTTCTGCATCATCGCCCACATCGACCACGGCAAGTCGACGCTGGCCGACCGGATGCTCCAGCTCACCGGCGTCGTCGACCAGCGGCAGATGCGCGCCCAGTACCTCGACCGGATGGACATCGAGCGCGAGCGCGGCATCACGATCAAGTCGCAGGCCGTCCGCCTGCCGTGGGCGCCGACCGCCGGCGACGACCAGGGCCGCACCCACATCCTCAACATGATCGACACCCCCGGCCACGTGGACTTCACCTACGAGGTGTCCCGCTCGCTGGCCGCCTGCGAGGGCACGATCCTGCTGGTCGACGCGGCCCAGGGCATCGAGGCGCAGACGCTGGCCAACCTCTACCTCGCGATGGAGAACGACCTCACCATCGTGCCGGTGCTCAACAAGATCGACCTGCCGGCCGCCCAGCCGGAGAAGTTCGCCGAGGAACTGGCCAACCTGATCGGCTGCGACCCCGCCGACGTGCTGCGGGTCTCCGCGAAGACCGGCGTCGGCGTGGACGCGCTGCTGGACCGGGTGGTCCGCGACGTGCCGGCCCCGGTCGGCGTCGCCGACGCGCCCGCCCGCGCGATGATCTTCGACTCCGTCTACGACTCCTACCGCGGCGTGGTCACCTATGTCCGGGTGATCGACGGGCAGCTCACCAAGCGCGAGCGGATCAGGATGATGTCCACCGGCGCCGTGCACGAGCTGCTGGAGATCGGCACCAACTCCCCGGAGATGCTCGCCGCCGACGGCCTGGGCGTCGGCGAGGTCGGCTACCTGATCACCGGGGTGAAGGACGTACGCCAGTCCAAGGTCGGTGACACCATCACCACCCAGTCGGCCGGCGCGACCGAGGCGCTGGGCGGCTACAAGGACCCCAAGCCGATGGTCTTCTCCGGCCTGTACCCGCTGGACGGCTCGGACTACCCGGAGCTGCGCGAGGCGCTGGACAAGCTCCAGCTCAACGACGCGGCGCTGGTCTACGAGCCCGAGACGTCCGCCGCCCTCGGCTTCGGCTTCCGCGTCGGCTTCCTCGGCCTGCTCCACCTGGACGTGATCCGGGAGCGGCTGGAGCGCGAGTTCGGCCTCGACCTGATCGCCACCGCCCCCAACGTGGTCTACCGGGTCACGATGGAGGACGGCACCGAGCACACCGTCACCAACCCCAGCGAGTTCCCCGAGGGCAAGATCGCCGAGGTGCACGAGCCGGTGGTGCGCGCCACCGTGCTCGCCCCCACCGAGTTCATCGGCGCGATCATGGAGCTGTGCCAGAACCGGCGCGGCTCGCTGCTGGGCATGGACTACCTCTCCGAGGACCGGGTGGAGATCCGCTACACCCTGCCGCTGGCGGAGATCGTCTTCGACTTCTTCGACCAGCTGAAGTCCAAGACCCGCGGCTACGCCTCGCTGGACTACGAGCCCACCGGCGAGCAGGCCGCCGACCTGGTGAAGGTCGACATCCTGCTGCACGGCGACAAGGTCGACGCGTTCTCCGCGATCACCCACAAGGAGAAGGCGTACGCCTACGGGGTGCGGCTGGTCGGCAAGCTGCGCACGCTGATCCCGCGGCAGAACTTCGAGGTGCCCATCCAGGCCGCCATCGGCGCCCGGGTGATCGCCCGCGAGACGGTCCGCGCCATCCGCAAGGACGTCCTCGCCAAGTGCTACGGCGGCGACATCTCCCGCAAGCGCAAGCTGCTGGAGAAGCAGAAGGAGGGCAAGAAGCGGATGAAGATGGTGGGCAACGTCGAGGTGCCGCAGGAGGCGTTCATCGCGGTGCTGTCCACCGACAGCGAGGGCGAGGCCAAGGCGAAGAAGTAGTGCCGCGCGCGGTGGGCGCGGGCTGGGTGGGGACGGGCGGCGCGGTCACGGTTTGCGACCCGCCGCCCGTCCCCCCTTACATCACGGACGTATGGCCTCTACCCTGATCGCGGATAGGTTACTGGTGAGTTAAGAACGCCGTTCGGGCCCGGAGGTTGTCGTGACCGACACGCAGACGTTGATCGAGAACCGGCCGCCGTCCGTGGCCACGCTCTTCCTGGAGCGCGTCGACGCGACGCCGGACGCCGAGGCGTACCGCATGCCGGTGCCACCCGCGTCCGGGGAGGGCCCCGACGAGTGGCGGTCGCTGACCTGGGGCCAGGCCGCCACCAGGGTCCACGCCATCGCCGCCGGCCTGATGGACCTCGGGGTGCGCCCCGAGGAGCGGGTCGCGATCGCCGCGAACACCTCGGTGGACTGGATTCTGGCCGACCTCGGCGTGCTGTGCGCCGGCGCGGCGACCACCACCGTCTACCCGTCGACCAACGCCGACGAGACCGCGTTCATCCTCGCCGACTCCGGCAGCCGGGTGCTGATCGCCGAGGACGCCGCGCAGCTGGCCAAGGCCCGCGCGCGCCGCGCCGAGCTGCCCGACCTCGCGCACGTGGTGGTGATCGACCCGGCCGCCGCCACCGACGCCGACAACGACGGCTGGGTGCTGTCGCTGGCCGACCTGGAGAAGCGCGGCGCCGCCTACCTGGAGCAGCACCCGACCGCCGTCACCGACGCGGTGGCCGCGCTCACGAAGGACCAGCTCGCCACCCTGATCTACACCTCCGGCACCACCGGCCGCCCCAAGGGCGTGCGCCTGCCGCACGACGCCTGGGCGTACATGGCCCGCGCCATCCAGGCGGTCGGGCTGCTCGACGAGAACGACGTGCAGTACCTGTGGCTGCCGCTCGCCCACGTCTTCGGCAAGGTGCTCACCGCCGGGCACATCACCATCGGCCACGTCACCGCCGTGGACGGCCGGGTCGACAAGATCATCGAGAACCTGCCCGCGGTCCGGCCCACCTACATGGCCGCCGTGCCGCGGATCTTCGAGAAGGTCTACAACGGGGTCGCCGCCAAGGCCAGGGAGGGCGGCAGCGCCAAGTACAAGATCTTCCAGTGGTCCGCGCAGGTCGCCCGCGACTACGCCAAGGCCGCACAGAACAGCATGCGGCTGACCGGCTCCCCGACCGTCCCGCTGTCGCTGCGCAGCAAGCACGCGGTCGCCGACCGGCTGGTCTACAGCAAGCTGCGCGAGGCGTTCGGCGGCAGGCTGCGCGCCTGCGTCTCCGGGTCGGCCGCGCTCGCCCCCGAGATCGGCTTCTTCTTCGCCGGCGCCGGCATCCACATCCTGGAGGGCTACGGCCTGACGGAGTCCAGCGCGGCGAGCTTCGTCAACCCCGGGGAGTCCTACCGCACCGGCACCGTCGGCAAGGCGCTGCCCGGCCTGGAGGTGCGCATCGCGGAGGACGGCGAGATCCTGCTGCGCGGCCCGGGCATCATGCAGGGCTACCACGGGCTGCCCGAGCAGACCGCCGAGGTGCTGGAGCCCGACGGCTGGTTCCACACCGGGGACGTCGGGGAGCTGTCGCCCGACGGCTTCCTGAAGATCACCGACCGCAAGAAGGACCTGATCAAGACCTCCGGCGGCAAGTACATCGCTCCGGCCGAGGTCGAGGGCCAGTTCAAGGCGGTGTGCCCGTTCGTCAGCAACGTCCTGGTGATCGGCGGCGGCCGCAACTTCTGCTCCGCGCTGCTCGCCCTCGACGAGCCCGCGCTGCTGGGCTGGGCCGGCGACAACGGCCTGGCGGGCCGCTCCTACGCCGAACTCGTCGGCACCGAGCAGGTGCGCGAGCTGATCGACGGCTACGTCCAGGAGCTGAACGCGGGGCTCCAGCGCTGGCAGAAGATCCGCCAGTTCCGCATCCTCCCGCGCGACCTCGACGTGGAGCACGGCGACCTCACGCCCAGCCTCAAGCTGAAGCGGCCGGTCGTCGAGCGCGAGTTCGCGCCGCTGATCGACGAGATGTACGCGGGCGCCGTCGAGGCGTAGCCGGCCGGGCAGGAGCCGGGGGCCCGCGGCGGGAAGGAGCCCGGCCGTACGGCGCCCGGTCCGCGGCGCGCGCGGGTGGCGGGATGCGGTGCGCGCGGGTGGCGGATACTGGACGGATGCCATCCGTACTCCCCGACGGGGAACCCGTGCCCGCGGACGGCGCCCTGCCGGCCGCCGCGCTCGCGGCCGCCGCCGGTCGCCCGCTCGGCTTCTACCTGCACGTGCCGTACTGCGCCACCCGCTGCGGCTACTGCGACTTCAACACCTACACCGCGAGCGAGCTGCGCGGCTCGGGCGGCGCGCTGGCCTCGCGGGACAACTACGCCGACGTGCTCGTCGAGGAGGTCCGGCTCGCCCGCAAGGTGCTCGGCGACGACCCCCGCCAGGTCGACACCGTGTTCGTCGGCGGCGGCACCCCCACGCTGCTGCCCGCCGCCGACCTCGGGCGGATGCTCGCCGCGATCCGCGACGAGTTCGGTCTCGCGCCGGACGCCGAGGTCACCACCGAGGCCAACCCGGAGTCCGTCGACCCGGCCTACCTCGCGGAACTGCGGGCGGCCGGCTTCGACCGGGTGTCGTTCGGCATGCAGAGCGCCCGGCAGCACGTGCTGAAGGTGCTGGACCGCACGCACACCCCCGGGCGCCCCGAGGCATGCGTCGCCGAGGCCCGCGCCGCCGGGTTCGACCACGTCAACCTCGACCTGATCTACGGCACCCCCGGGGAGAGCAACGCCGACTGGCACGCGTCGCTGGACGCGGCGATCGGCGCCGGACCCGACCACGTCTCGGCGTACGCGCTGATCGTGGAGGAGGGCACCCAGCTGGCCCGGCGCATCCGCCGCGGCGAGGTGCCGACGACCGACGACGACGTGCACGCCGACCGCTACCTGATCGCCGAGGAGCGGCTGTCCGCGGCCGGCTACGGCTGGTACGAGGTGTCCAACTGGGCCACCGGTCCGGCCGCGCGCTGCCGCCACAACGAGCTGTACTGGACCGGCGCCGACTGGTGGGGCGCCGGGCCCGGCGCGCACAGCCATGTCGGCGGGGTGCGCTGGTGGAACGCCAAGCACCCGGGCGCCTACGCGCAGGCCCTCGCGGAGGGGCGCAGCCCCGGGGCGGGCCGCGAAC
Source organism: Streptomyces sp. CA2R106 (assembly GCF_037034245.1). NCBI lineage: Bacteria > Bacillati > Actinomycetota > Actinomycetes > Kitasatosporales > Streptomycetaceae > Streptomyces > Streptomyces sp. CA2R106. The sequence continues at coordinate 21,478 of NZ_JBAGKC010000027.1, read as the reverse complement.
TGCTCAGCGCCGAGGACCGCCGGATCGAGCGGGTCCTGCTGGAGCTGCGGCTCGCCGACGGCTGCCCGCTGGACATCCTCGCGGAACAGGGTGCCGCGGCCGCCGCCCGGGCGGTAAGGGACGGCCTCCTGGAGCCCGGTCCTTACGGTGAGGGCCGCGCCGTCCTCACGCTGCGCGGCCGCCTGCTCGCCGACGCCGTGGTCCGGGACCTGGTCGACTGAAGGCCCCGGCCGCCCCCGGCTACGGCGCCGTCACGAAGTCGATCAGGTGCTCCACGGCGCCCAGCAGCTCCGGCCGCAGGTCCTTGTACGACGCGACCGACGCCAGGATGCGCTGCCACGCCTCGCCCGTCGTCAGGTCGCTCCAGCCCAGCGCCCGGCACACACCGGTCTTCCAGTCCTCGCCGCGCGGCACCCGCGGCCACTCCGCGATGCCCACCGACGACGGCTTCACCGCCTCCCACACGTCGATGAACGGGTGCCCGACCACCAGCACGTCCTCGTTCGTGACGGACGCGGCGATCCGGGACTCCTTCGAGCCCGGCACCAGGTGGTCCACCAGGACGCCCAGCCGCGCGTCCGGGCCGGGGGCGAACTCCCGCACGATCGCGGGCAGGTCGTCCACGCCCTCCAGGTACTCCACGACCACGCCCTCGACCCGCAGGTCATGGCCCCACACCCGCTCCACCAGCTCCGCGTCGTGGCGGCCCTCCACGTAGATCCGCCCCGCCCGGGCCACCCGCGCCTTCGCGCCCTGCACCGCGATCGACCCCGACGCCGACAGCAGCGGCCCCCGGGGCGCCGGCGCCCCGCCCCGCGGCCGTACGAGGGTCACCGTCCGCCCGTCGATCAGGAAGCCGCGCGGCGCCATCGGGAACACCCGCAGCTTCCCGAAGCGGTCCTCCAACGTCACGGTCAGGCCCTCGGCGGTCTTCTCGACCCGCACCACGGCCCCGCAGAAACCCGTGCGGATCTCTTCGACCACCAGGTCCCGTTCTGCGGCCACTTCCGGTGCCGGGTCGGACTTCTTCCACGGCGGTGTGAGGTCAGGGTCATAACTCCTGCTGCGCATGCGCACGATCGTAGAGCCTGACCCCCCGCCGTTCCCGGATCTGCCGGCTCCGGGACCACCTGTCGTCAGTGGCTGGTCGCGCAGTTCCCCGCGCCCCTTTTGGGTACGCAGCGTTCTTTCGCGGAGGGGCCGCACATACTCAGGGGCGCGTGGGGGTCCCTCCCAGGCGAAGCTCTGGGGGAGAACTGCGCGACAAGCCCACCACCGGCAGGTGGTCCCGGAGCCGGCAGGACGGGGCGGCCTAGGGGGTCAGGGCACCCCGCAACCGGCGGACAAAGCGCGCGTCGACCACCGCGCCGTGCCCGGGGACGTAGCGCGCGGTCTCGCCGCCGAGGGCGAGGAGGGCGTCTAGCGCGGTCGGCCACTGCGCGGGGACGGCGTCGGGTCCGGCCTGGGGCGGCCCGGACTCCTCCACGAGGTCGCCGCAGAACAGCACCGAGGGATCGCTCGGGCTGGCACCGGGCACGTGCACCACGATGTCGTGGCCGGTGTGCCCCGGCCCGGGGTGGAGCAGGGTCACCGGCCGGTCCCCGAGGTCGAGGGCGAGCCGGTCGAGGACGGGCCGGGTCGGCCGGCGCAGCGCGGCGGCCGCGGCGGCGGCCTCCGCCGGATCGACGCCGTGCGCGACCGCGTCCGCCCGCATCGCCTCGGCGTCCCCGGCCGGCGGGCCGCCGAGCGCGCGGTGCCCGTACACCTCGGCCTCGGGGAAGGCCGCGGCGCCGAAGACGTGGTCGAAGTGCCCGTGGGTGAGCACGACATGGGTCACCGGCCGCCCGGTCAGCGCTTCGGCCTGCGCCCGCAGTTCCGCGCCCTCGCGCAGCGTGGACCCGGTGTCCACCATCAGCACCCCGTCCGTGCCGACCACCAGCCCGATGGTCACGTCGAGGTGCGGCAGCCGCCGCCGGGCGACTCCCGGGGCGAGCTGCTCCCACCCCGACCCGCCGGCGCCCGGCACCGCCCCGGCTCCGGCCCTCTCCTCATCGCTCACGACCCGACGCTATCGCCCCGCCCGCGCCGCCGCGCGCGGGCACCCGCCCCCGGCGCACCCCCTCACGCCCCCACCCGCCCTCCGTCCGCACGCGCGCCCGGGCCGGCGTACGTACCGCGCGTATCGCCCGTACCGCCCGTACCGGGCCGCCGGGCAAGACCGGATCGCCGTCGCTCTTGCCGAGCCCTTGCCGCCGCGCCGTACACTGACTGCGGGAGTGTTGGCACTCGAAACGGCGGAGTGCCAGGCCGCAGGGTCGGGACAACGGGTTGGAGGTGCGCGATGCTGAGCGAACGCAGACTCGAAGTGCTGCGCGCCATCGTCCAGGACTACGTCGGTACCGAGGAACCCGTCGGATCGAAGGCGCTCACCGAGCGCCACTCGCTCGGCGTCTCCCCGGCCACCGTGCGCAACGACATGGCGGTGCTGGAGGACGAGGGGTACATCGCGCAGCCCCACACCAGCGCCGGCCGTATCCCCACCGACAAGGGCTACCGCCTCTTCGTGGACCGGCTCGCCGGGGTCAAGCCCCTGTCGGGCGCCGAGCGCCGCGCGATCCAGAACTTCCTGGAGGGCGCCGTCGACCTCGACGACGTGGTGGCCCGCACGGTCCGGCTGCTCGCCCAGCTCACCCGGCAGGTCGCCGTGGTGCAGTACCCGTCGCTGACCCGCTCGTCGGTGCGGCATGTGGAACTGCTCTCGCTCGCGCCGGCCCGGGTGATGCTGGTGCTGATCACCGACACCGGCCGGGTGGAGCAGCGGATCATCGACTGCCCCGGCCCGGTCGGCGAGACGGTCCTGGCGGACCTGCGCGCCCGGCTCAACAGCCGGGTCACCGGCCGCCGCTTCCCCGATGTGCCGCCGCTCGTGCAGGACCTGGCGGACAGCTTCGACCCCGACGACCGCCCGTCGGTCGCCGCGGTGCTCAGCACCCTCCTCGAAACCCTCGTCGAGGAGAAGGAGGAGCGGATCATGCTGGGCGGCGCCGCCAACCTGACCCGCTTCCACCACGACTTCCCGCTCACGATCCGGCCGGTGCTCGAAGCGCTGGAGGAGCAGATGGTGCTCCTCAAACTCCTCGGGGAGACCGCCGACGGCACCATGACCGTCCGGATCGGGCATGAGAATTTTCACGAGGGCCTCAATTCCACCTCCGTGGTGGCGGTCGGCTACGGTTCGGGCGACGAGGCAGTCGCCAAGCTAGGCGTGGTCGGACCGACCCGCATGGACTACCCCGGAACGATGGGAGCGGTACGCGCAGTGGCACGTTACGTCGGACAGATCCTGGCGGAGTCGTAGGTGGCCACGGACTACTACGCCGTACTCGGCGTGCGTCGCGACGCGGGCCCGGACGAGATCAAGAAGGCGTTCCGCCGCCTCGCCCGTGAGCTGCACCCGGACGTCAACCCCGACCCGAAGACCCAGGAGCGGTTCAAGGAGATCAACGCGGCCTACGAGGTCCTCTCCGATCCGCAGAAGAAGCAGGTCTACGACCTCGGCGGCGACCCGCTGTCCGCGGCGGGCGGCGGGGGCGGTGCGGGCGGCTTCGGCGCCGGCTTCGGCAACTTCAGCGACATCATGGACGCCTTCTTCGGCCAGTCCTCGCAGCGCGGCCCGCGGTCGCGCACCCGGCGCGGCCAGGACGCGATGATCCGGCTGGAGATCGAGCTGGACGAGGCCGCGTTCGGCACCACCAAGGACATCCAGGTGGACACCGCGGTCACCTGCGGCACCTGCAACGGGGAGGGCGCCGCGCCCGGCACCTCCGCGCAGACCTGCGACATGTGCCGCGGCCGCGGTGAGGTCTCCCAGGTCACCCGCTCCTTCCTCGGCCAGGTCATGACCTCCCGGCCCTGCCCGCAGTGCCAGGGCTTCGGCACCGTGGTGCCCACCCCCTGCCCGGAGTGCGCGGGCGACGGGCGGGTGCGCTCGCGCCGGACCCTGACGGTGAAGATCCCGGCCGGTGTCGACAACGGCACCCGTATCCAGCTCGCCGGCGAGGGCGAGGTCGGCCCCGGCGGCGGCCCGGCCGGCGACCTCTACGTCGAGATCCGCGAGCTGCCGCACTCGGTGTTCCAGCGCCGCGGCGACGACCTGCACTGCACCGTCACGATCCCGATGACGGCGGCCGCGCTCGGCACCAAGTGCCCGCTGGAGACGCTGGACGGCCTGGAGGAGATCGACGTACGGCCCGGCACCCAGTCCGGCCAGTCGATCCCGCTGCACCAGCGAGGCATCACGCACCTGCGCGGCGGCGGCCGCGGCGACCTCATCGTGCACGTCGAGGTCGTCACGCCGCACAAGCTCGACGCCGAGCAGGAGGAGCTGCTGCGGCGGCTGGCGAAGCTGCGCGGCGAGGAGCGGCCCACCGGGCAGTTCGCGCCCGGCCAGCAGGGGCTGTTCTCACGGCTGAAGGACGCGTTCAACGGCCGCTAGACCGTGGGCGGGGGCCGGGTGAACCGGCCCCCGACGCGCGGGGCACCGCACCCTCCGTGACACGATGACCACATGCCCGCGTTGACCGATCTCTCCTCCTTTTCGGCGTACCCGATCGTGCAGGCCCCGATGGCCGGGGGTGCCTCCAACCCGCGGTTGGCGGCCGCCGTGTCGGGGGCCGGCGGCCTCGGCTTCCTCGCCGCCGGGTACAAGACGTCCGAGGCGATGTACCAGGAGATCCGGCAGCTGCGCGACGCCACGTCGCAGCCGTTCGGGGTGAACCTGTTCATGCCGCAGCCCGCCACCGTGGACCCGTCCGCGGTCGCGGTCTACGCCGAGCAGCTCGCCGGCGAGGCCGCCTGGTACGACACCGCGCTCGGCGACCCGGACACCGGTTCCGACGACGCCTACGACGCGAAGGTCGCGGTGCTGCTGGAGGACCCCGTGCCGATGGTGAGCTTCACCTTCGGCTGCCCCGACCGGGCCGTGCTGGACGCCTTCACCAAGGCCGGCACGTACACCGTGGTCACCGTCACCACGCCCGCGGAGGCGCTGGCCGCGCAGTGGGCCGGGGCGGACGCGGTGTGCGTCCAGGGCATCGAGGCCGGCGGCCACCAGGGCACCCACCGCGACGACCCGCAGCTCGACGGCACCGGGCTCGGCCTGCTCACGCTGATCACCCAGGTCCGCGAGGCGGTGCCGCTGCCGATGATCGCCGCCGGCGGGCTGATGCGGGGCGAGCAGATCGCCGCGGTGCTCGCCGCGGGCGCCTCCGCGGCCGCGCTGGGCACCGCGTTCCTGGTCTGCCCTGAGTCGGGCGCGTCCCCGCTCCACAAGCAGGCGCTCACCGACCCGGTGTACGCCCGTACCGAGGTGACCCGGGCCTTCAGCGGCCGCCCGGCGCGCGGCCTGCTCAACCGCTTCGTACGCGAGCACGGCCGCTACGCCCCGCCCGGCTATCCGCAGGTGCACCATCTGACGCAGCCGGTGCGCCGGGCCGCGGCCGGGCTCGGCGACCCGCAGGCGATGGCGCTGTGGGCCGGGCAGGGCCACCGGCTGGCGCGGGAGCTGTCGGCGGGCGCGCTCGTGGAGACCCTGGCCGCCGAACTGCACGCCGCGCAGGGGGCCCGCGCATGACCGCCCCGGTGTTCCTCGTCGGCCCCGCCGCGCTCGACGGCGCCCCGGCGGTCGTACGGCTCGACGGCGCCGAGGGGCGGCACGCGGTGTCGGTGCGGCGGCTCCAGCCCGGCGAGGAGATCGTGCTGACCGACGGCGCCGGGCGGGCGGTGAGCGGCGTGGTCGCCGCGGTCGCCGGGAAGGACGTGCTCGACGTCGAGGTGCGCGAGCAGCGGATCGAGGTCGCGCCGGCGGTGTCCGTCACCGTCGTGCAGGCACTGCCCAAGGGCGACCGCGGCGAGCTGGCGGTGGAGACCATGACCGAGGCCGGTGTGGACGCGGTCGTGCCGTGGGCGGCGTCCCGCTGCGTCACCCAGTGGCGCGGCGAGCGCGGCGCGAAGTCCCTGGCGAAGTGGCGGGCTACCGCCCGCGAGGCGGCCAAGCAGGCGCGGCGCCTGCGTTTCCCCACCGTCGCCGAACAGGTGACGACCCGTCAACTGAGCACCCTGCTCGCCGACGCGGACTTCGCCGCGGTACTCCACGAAGAGGGCGCGTCCCCGCTCGCGACCGCCGAACTGCCCGCCACCGGCTCCGTCATGCTCGTGGTCGGCCCCGAAGGCGGCGTCTCCCCCGAGGAGTTGGCCCTCTTCGCCGCCGCGGGCGCCCCCTCCTACCGCCTGGGCCCCACCGTCCTGCGCACCTCCACCGCCGGCGTAGCAGCCCTCTCCCTCCTGATGACCCGCACCGGCCGCTGGGGGTAGGCCCTTCCACGCCGCGGGGTCGCCCGGCAACCGCTCCGCCCGACGTACCGGGCGCGGCGACGTCGACGCTCAACGCTTACGCCTGCGCTTCTTCCCCCGCGTGCTCCTCCAGCAGCGTACGGAGGAACGTGAGCGATTCCGCCGGGACGAGGGCGCTGTCGCGCAGCGCGTCGAACGCGATCCGCAGCGGCTCCACCTCCTCCGGGTCGTTGGTCAGGTGCCCACTCCAGCTTCCCTGCGTGTACGCCAGGCTGGAGCCGTCGCGCAGGTAAACCAGCTCCAGCGGACTACGCAGGTGATGGGGCCCCGTCCCGAACGGCACGACATGCACCGACACGCCTGGCCACTGCGCCGCGCCGATCAGGTGCTCCAACTGCGCCGCCCACGTCTTCGGGTCCCTGGCCTTGCGCCGCAGTACCGCCTCATCGATCAGTGCCCGGTAGTGCACCGGCTCCGGCCCGATCAGGTGTGCCTGCCGATCCAGCCGTGCTGCGACCAACTCCGTCGTCTGCTCGTCGCTCAACGGCGCCAGGTGCAGTTGTTCCCGGGCGTAGGCGCGAGTCTGGAGCAGGTCGGGGACGGTGCTGACGGCGTACTCCTGGATGCTGGCCGCGTTCGCCTCGAACGGCGCCAGCCCGAGGACGAGCCGGTCCTTCGTCTCCCGCTTCGCCAGGTGCCACAGCCGCTCCAGCAGGTCCCCGGTGCCGTACACCTTGTCCAGCGCGCGGGCCGCCTGCACAGTGCCCAGCCGACCACCGGTCTCCAGGCGGTGCAGGTAGGACTGCTCGTACAGGCACAGTTCCGCCAGCTGTACCAACGTCATGCCCGACTGCTCCCGGCGGAAAGCGAGTTGGTTCGCGTACAATCCCGCGCCGAAAACCACCCCCAACCGCTCAGGTCCTTGCCGCTGTTGCTCATAAGGATTCCCTCCTGACGATGCCGGTGGCGGCGCTCCGTCGAAGCTTGCGCTGCGGGTTGGCGTTTCCGGGAAGACCGTTGAACGATGGGTGGCCGACGCGGAGTTGGTCCCGCATGCGAGGAACCGCGAAGATGTGTCGTCTGCGCTGGGAGTTGACCAGGACGTGCTGTGGCCGAGGGCAGTGAAGAGCAGGATCAAGACCGGCGGTGATCAGGAGATCGTTCGCTCGTACCCGTACCGGTCGGCGTGTCCCTCGACGGTGTGGGGCGAGCTGACCGCGAATGCCGCGGAGGAGCTGTTCTTCGCCGGGTACACCAACTACTTTCTCTGGCTGGACCAGCCTCAGTTCGTCGCGACGCTGCGCTGGAAACTCGACAGCGGGTGCAGGGTGCGTTTCCTTTTGGGCGACCCGGACGGGGACGTCACGCGCCATCGGGAGCAGGTGGAGGATGTCGCGCTCAGCGTCTCGACGCGGATTCGTATCACCCTGGAGCACATAGGGAAACTCGGATCGCACGAGGGGCTGGAAGTCCGCTACTCCGCCGACGAGGACGCTGTGAACCACGTCTCGCTGTCGGTGTTCAGATTCGACGGCGACGCCCTTGTCACGCCGCACCTCGCCCGACTGGTCGGGCACGACTCACCCCTGCTGCACCTGCGGAAGCTGAGCACCGGAGGGCTCTTCGACCGCTTCGCCGACCACGCCGAGGAGCTGTGGTCCCGCGGCGTTGACGTCGGTGAGACGGTCCTCGTACGCAACTGAGGTCGGCGGCCGCGACGGGTGGGCTGGGGTGGGGCGGCCGGCTCAGGGGCGGCGGAAGAGGGCGGTGTGGAGGAAGGGCTCGCCGAAGTGGGGGGAGTCCGCGGGCTCGTCGCGCATCGGGCGGATCTCCACCTCGGTGAGGTCGGCGAAGATCCGCCGGAGGTCGTCGGGGCGGTAGGCGAGGCCGCCGTGCAGGGCGCCGTCGCGGTAGAAGTCCGCGTCGGGTACTTCGGAGCCCATCTTGCCGCTCGCGAAGCAGGACAGCCCGAAGTGGCCGCCCGGCGCGAGGTGCCGGTCGAGCAGGGCGAGGTAGCTGATCCGGCGGTGCGGCGGCAGGTGGTGGAAGCAGCCGGAGTCGAAGACCAGGTCGTACGTGCCGTGCAGCGGTACCGCCTGCGGGTCGAACACGTTTCCCCGGTGGAAGCGCACCGCGGCGCCGGCCGCCTCCGCACGGCTGCGCGCCCACTCCAGCGCCGCCGCGGACAGGTCGACCGCGTCGACGTCGAAGCCCGCGCGGGCCAGGTACAGCGCGTTCCGCCCCGGCCCGCACCCCAGCTCCAGCACCCGCCCGGGCGCCACAGGACCGCCCTCCACGTACGACACCAGGTTCTCGTCCGGCTTCTCCACGAAGAACGGAATCCCGCGCTCCCGGTCGGCGTAGAACCCGTCCCACCACCCGGCGCCCTCCTCCCCCCACCGGTCCCCGCCCCCCGCGAACACCCCGTCCAGCACCCGCAGCAAGTCCTCGACCGACCGCACATCACGCCCCATCCGGCGCCCCCAATCGCTCGTAACTCCCCCCATCCGACACCTTGTTCGGGCCTTCCACCTGGCATTTTCGGCAATCGAGACCGTGCGGTGACCTTCCGGTGGCGGAAGCGGGCGCTCCGCTGCCGCGGGAGGGAGGGGCTGGTGCGGGGCGTACGGGAGCGTGGTCCGGCGGTCGCTGAGGCGGTGATACCGAACCCGGACATATCGGTGACGCGACTGTGGCGCGATCCGGGTGCTCTTCGCACTTCGGGCGGGCGAGAATCGAGTCGACCTTGGTTCCGCCGGGGAGATCGCGGAGCCGCACCGCAAGACGAGGAGCCCGAGTTGACGCGTCGTACCCACCGGAGGATTGCCGCCACCCTCGCCGCCACCGCACTCCTGGCGGCCACCGGCGCCGGCGTCGCACAGGCGGCGTCGGCAGGAAGCGGCGCGCCGTCGGCCTGCCGCCCGGCCAACCACCTCGCGAAGATCACGCAGACGGCGAGCAGCGCCGGCCACCGCCACTACCGGGTCACCCTGACCGCGCCGAAGGGGTACGACTCCTGCACGCTGGCCGGCTCGCCGACCGGCGCGCACTTCACCGAGCACGGCAAGAGCGTCAAGCTCACCGCGCAGCGCTACGGCGCCCAGAGCGCCGCCGTGACCTTCGGCCCGGGCCACCCGGTGCACTTCGACATCCAGGTGCCGAGCGGCGCCTCCGCCCTGGCCGCGGACGAGGTGTCGTTCACCCTCCAGGCGCCCGGCGGCGAGATCCCGGGCCTGTCCTACGCCGACGGCCGGCTCCGCGTCGCCAAGGGGACGAAGATCGGGCCCGTCCAGCGCGGCGCCTGACCGCGGGCGCCCCTGCGGCGCCACCCGCACGCGAGGCGCCACGACCCGCGCACCGCACCACCCCGCCGAACGCGGGCCCGCACCGAGCAGCACGCGGGCCCGCGTTCGGCGTCTGCGCGGCCCGTACGTCCGGCCCGCCGCCTTTCGTATACCCGCCGGACCCGCCGCACCCGCCAACTCCAGCCGCCCGCACTCCCGTTTGCCTTCACTTCTTGAACGCAAAGTCCCTGATGGCAGCGTTTTACCAAGCATTCAGCGCAATGATGCTTCAGACCTTGACCACACCCCGGCGGGCGGGTTCAATCACACCGCAACCACGGGCATGTGACGGGCACATGCCCGGCAACCGTCGGCAACCGTGGGCCCGTTCCCCGTACGTACAGCGCTTCCGCATGCCCGCACGCCCCTGTGACCGCGGCCGACCGCCGCACCACGGGACAGGTGTGTCCCCCGCCCCCCACGCCCCCTCGGCAGATGCTTGGAGGCATCGTGCACACGTTCCGCACTTCGGCGAGACGGCGAACACCGTACCTCGCCGCCCTGGCACTGGTCTTCGGCGGCTCCGGCCTGCTCGGTGCCGTCTCCGCCCCCGCCGCGCAGGCGGACGCCGCCGGGCAGTCCGCGAAGGCGGTGGCGGCCGACTGCCCCTGGGTGCGCTCCTCCGCGCCGATCGCGGACCGCGTCGCCCAGGTGCTGGCGAAGATGACGAACGCCCAGAAGGTGATGCTCACCACCGGCACCACCGGCTCCAACTACGGCGGCTTCACCCCGGGGATCCCCTCGCTGTGCATCCCGGCGATGACCCTGGAGGACGGCCCGGCCGGGGTCGCGGACAACGAGAACGACGTCACCCAGCTGCCCGCGCCCGTCAGCGTCGCCTCCACCTGGGACACCTCCGCCGAGCAGACCTACGGTCAGGCGATCGGCGCCGAGCAGGCCGCCAAGGGTTCCACCGTGGACCTCGGCCCGACCATCAACATCGACCGCGACCCACGCTGGGGCCGCTCCTTCGAGTCGATCGGCGAGGACCCCTACCTCAACGGGCAGATGGGCGCCGCCGACATCCGCGGGGTGCAGTCCGCGGGCGTGATGGCCCAGGTCAAGCACCTGGCGGTCTACAACCAGGAGACCAACCGCAACACCGCCGCCGACAACGCGGTCATCAGCCAGAAGGCGATGCAGGAGATCTACCTGCCCGCCTTCCAGACCGCGGTGCAGGAGGGCGCGGCCTCGTCCGTGATGTGCTCCTACAGCACCATCAACGGCACGTCCGCCTGCCAGAACCCGCTGCTGCTGGACACGGTGCTGCGCAAGCAGTTCGGCTTCCAGGGCTTCGTGACCTCCGACTGGGGCGCCACCCACTCCACCGCGGCCTCCGCCAACGCCGGCCTGGACCAGGACATGTCCGGCAAGGACGGCTACTTCGGCACCGCGCTGAGCGACGCGGTCGCCGCCGGCGACGTCAGCCAGGCCACGCTGGACGGCATGGTCGGCCGCATCCTCACCGAGATGTTCGCGTTCGGCCAGTTCGACCAGGCGCCCTCCGGCTCGCTGGACGCGGTCGCCACCACCGACGCCCACAAGAACACCGCGACGCAGATCGCCGCCGAGGGCACCGTCCTGCTGAAGAACAGCGGCAAGATCCTGCCGTTCGGCGCGAAGACCTCCTCGATCGCGGTGATCGGCACCGACGGCTCCACCGCGGCCCTGACCCGCGGCGGCGGCAGCGCGCAGGTCAATTCCAGCGGCACCGTCACCCCGTTGCAGGGCATCACCGCCCGCGCGGGCAGCGGCGTCAGCGTCGCCTACGACGACGGCTCCGACACCGCCTCGGCCGCGTCGCTCGCCGCCTCCTCCTCCGTGGCGGTGGTCTTCGTCAGCAAGTACGAGGGCGAGCCGAACGACCTGAGCAGCATGGACCTGTCCGACGCGCAGAACAGCCTGGTCTCCGCGGTCGCCGCCGCCAACCCGAACACGGTGGTGGTGCTCAACACCGGCTCCGCGGTCACGATGCCGTGGATCAACTCGGTGAAGGGCGTCATGGAGGCCTGGTACCCGGGCCAGAACTACGGCACCGCGATCGCCTCGCTGCTCTTCGGCGACACCAACCCCTCCGGCCACCTCCCGGTGACCTTCCCCACCTCGATCGCGCAGGTGCCCGCGAGCACCGCCGCGCAGTGGCCGGGCACCAACGGCACCGTGCAGTACTCCGAGGGCGTCGACGTCGGCTACCGCTACTACGACGCCCAGCACCTCACCCCGCTCTTCCCGTTCGGCTACGGCCTGTCGTACACCGACTTCTCCTTCAGCCACCTCAAGATCGGCAAGCTGACGGCGGGCGGCAGCGCCACGGTGACCGCGACCGTCACCAACACCGGCCGCCGGAAGGGCGCCGACATCGCGCAGCTGTACGTCACCCAGCCCAACGGCAGCAGCGAGCCCAAGGCGCTCCAGGGCTTCGCACGGGTGGACCTCGCGCCCGGGCAGAGCAAGACCGTCAGCTTCCCGCTCACCGAGCAGAACTTGCGCACGTACGACGAGTCGGCGGGCACGTGGACCACGGCGACGGGCCCGTACCGGATCTCGGTCGGCGACTCCCACGACCACCTGCCGCTGGGCGGCAACCTGAACGTGACGAAGGCCCAGCTCGGCACGCCGCTGACGGTCACCTCCCCGGGGTCGCAGGAGGGGCTCACCGGCCGGGCGGTGTCGGTGCGGGTCGCCGCCCATGACACCACCTCCGGCCAGACCCCGGTCTTCACCGCCACCGGGCTGCCGGCCGGCACCTCGATCTCGTCGTCGGGCACCATCACCGGCACCCCGACCGCAGCGGGCACCACCACGGTGACCGTCACCGCTCACGACCGGGCGGGCGCGAGCGCGTCGACCAGCTTCGTGTGGACCGTGGTGCGCGCGGACGCGCCGCTGGCCAGCACGCTCGTCGGCTACCAGGGCCTGTGCCTGGACGTGAGCGGGGGCACCACCGCCGACGGCACCAAGGTCGACGTCTACGCCTGCAACGGCACCGCCGCCCAGGAGTGGGTGCTCGGCGCCGACCACACGGCGAAGGCGTACGGCAAGTGCCTGGACGTGACGTCGGCGGGCACCGCGGACGGCACGAAGGTGCAACTGCACAGCTGCAACGGCACCGGCGCCCAGGTCTGGGAGCCGCAGTCCGACGGCACCCTGCTCAACCCGGCGTCGGGCAAGTGCCTGGACGACACCGACCGTTCCACCACGGCGGGCACCCAGGTGCAGATCTGGTCCTGCACCGGCGCGGCCAACCAGGTCTGGCAGCAGTCCTGACCGCCGGCCGCCCCGCGGCGGCCGACCGGTGAACGACACGGCTCCCTTCGTGCCCGGCACGAAGGGAGCCGTCGTGCGACGTCCGGGGACGCGCGGCGGGCGTCAGTCCGGCAGGCGGGGCGGCGACTTGGGCGGGGTGGCCGCCAGCGACTCCAGGGCCATCTCGATGGCCCGGTCGAGCTGCGGGTCGCGGCCGGCGCCGTAGTCCTGCGGGGTGACGACCACCTCGACGTCGGGGTCCACCCCGTGGTTCTCCACCGACCAGCCGAACCCCTCGAACCACAGCGCGTACTTCGGCTGGGTCACCGCGGTGCCGTCGACGAGCTGGTAGCGGCTGTCGATGCCGACCACGCCGCCCCAGGTGCGGGTGCCGACCACCGGGCCGATGCCGAGGGTGCGGATCGCGGCGTTGACGATGTCGCCGTCCGACCCGGAGAACTCGTTGGCGACCGCCACCACCGGCCCGCGCGGCGCGTCCTGCGGGTAGCTGAAGGGCAGGCCGTGCCGCGGCAGGTCCCAGCCGATGATCCGGCGGGCGAGCTTCTCCACGACGAGCTGCGAGGTGTGCCCGCCGCGGTTCTCGCGGACGTCGACCACCAGCCCGTCGCGGGCCATCTCCACCCGCAGGTCGCGGTGGAGTTCGGCCCAGCCGTTGCTGACCATGTCGGGCACGTGCAGGTACCCCAGCCGCCCGCCCGAGGCCCGGTGGACGTAGGCGCGCCGGTCGGCGACCCAGTCGTGGTAGCGCAGCGCCTCCTCACTGGCCAGCGGCACCGCGACCACGTGCCGGACCTGGCCGCCCGCGGCAGGGGCGACGGTCAGCTCGACCGGCTTGCCCACGGTGCCCACCAGCAGCGGCGCCGGGCCGGTCCGCGGGTCGACCGGCACCCCGTCGACCGCGAGGAGGGCGTCCCCGGCGCGCACCGCCACCCCGGGCGCGGCCAGCGGCGAGCGGGCCCGCGGGTCGGACGACTCGCCGGGCAGCACCCGGTCCACCCGCCAACTGCCGTCCCGTGCACGGGAGATGTCCGCGCCGAGCAGCCCCTGGTTGCGGCGCGGGTCGCCGGCGCCGCCGGGCGGGGTGACGTACGCGTGCGAGGTGCGCAGCTCCCCGTGCAGCTCCCACAGCAGGTCCACGAGGTCGTCGTGGGTGGCCACCCGGTCCAGCAGCGTGCGGTACCGCGCGCCGATCGCGTCCCAGTCGAGGCCGCCCATGTCGGCCCGCCAGAAGTGGTCGCGCGCGAGGCGGTGCGTCTCGTCGAACATCTGCCGCCACTCGTCGGCGGGGTTGACGGTGACCCGCACCCGGGACAGGTCGATGGTCGTCGAACCGTCGGAGTCGTCGTCGTACTTGCTGTCGGCCGGGCCGATCCGCAGCCGCGAGCCGCTGTTGACGAGGACCTTGGTGCCGTCGCCGGAGACCGCGAACGCCTCGGCGTCGGCGGCGATCTCCTCGACCTTCAACTGCCGCAGGTCGTAGCGCTCCAGGACGGACTCCGGCGGCTCCGCCTCGGGGGTGGCCAGCGCGGTGCCGAGGGTGCCGGTCAGCGGGTGGCGCAGCCACAGCACCGCGTTCTTGGCGGCGCGCAGCCCGGAGTAGTGGCCCGCCTCGACGGGGAAGGGCACGATGCGGTCGGCGATGCCCTCCGCGTCGACCTTGGTGGCGCGCGACCGTTCGCGGCTGCCGGGGCGGCCCGCGCCGGTGGGCGTACCGGAGGCGGCGGAAGCGGCGGAGGCGGCGGACCCGGTCGGGCCCGCGGCCGGGTCGCCGGCGACCGGGTCCGCGCCGCCCGCGTCGGCGCCCGCGCCCTCGCCCGCCTCGCCGCTGTCGTCGTCCGCGTCGTCGTCGTACGGGCGGCCGTGCCGCTGCGGGCCGAACGGCGACGGCGTGGTCGCGGCGAGCGTGATCAGGTACGGGCGGCAGGCGTTGGGGAAGGACAGGTCGAACACGTGGGCGTCGTAGACCGGGTCGAAGGCCCGCTCGGACAGGAACGCCAGGTGCCGGCCGTCGGCGGTGAAGGCGGGGGCGTAGTCGATGAAGCGCAGCGGGGTCGCCGTCACCAGGGTCAGGTCCGCGGTGGAGGCGAGCATGATCTGCCGCAGCGAGCCCGGGCCGGGCTGGGACCAGGCCAGCCAGCCGGAGTCGGGGGAGAAGGCCAGGTCGCTCACGTCGGCGTGGTGCCAGGCGGACTCGGCGGCGGGGGTGCCGTCCTCGGCGGTCTCGGCGGCGGTCGGCACCTCGCGGACCTCGCCGGTCTGGGTGTCCACCAGCAGCAGCCGGCCGTCGTGCGAGGCGACCGCGATGCGGTGGCCGTCGGGGGAGACCTCGATCTCGTGCACCCGGCCGAGCCGTCCCGCGGCGAGCCGGCGCGGCGCGGTGTCCCCGGCGGGTCCGGTGGCCGGGGCGATCTCCAGCGCGTCGTCGCCGTCGGCGTCGGTCACCCACACCACGTACTGGTCGTCGCCCTGCGAGAACACCCGCGGGTGCCGGGTGCGGACGCCCGGCCGGGCCGACAGCACCCGCGCCGGGCCGCCGCGGTGGGTGATCCAGTGGGTGGTGCCGCGCACCTCCACCGCGCTGCCGCGGCCGGTGTGGTCGGGGCGGGCGTCGCCCAGGTAGGCGGCCGGGCGGACCGGGTGGGGCTGCAAGTCCGTGCGCTGGCCGCCGAGTTCGATCTCCAGCGGGCGCGGTGCGGTGTCCTCGCCGAGGCCGTCCAGCACATGCAGGGTGCCGGCGCAGGTGTACACCACGCGGGTGCCGTCGGTGGCGGCGTGGCGCGCGTAGAACCCGCCGAGCGGGGTGTGGCGGCGCAGGTCGGTGCCGTCGGGGCGGCTGGAGTACAGCGCGCCCTGGCCTTCGTGGTCGGAGAGGAAGGCGATCCGGTCGCCGACCCACATCGGGCACTCGATGTTGCCGTCGATGTCCTGGTGCAGCCGCGCGAACTGCCCGCCGCCGTCCGGGTCGAGCCACAACTTGCCCGCGGTGCCGCCCCGGTAGCCCTTCCAGTACGCGGCCTCGCGCCCCATCGTCACCGACTGGAGCAGCACCGCGCCGTCCGGCCCGTACGCCAGGTCGCCGACCGGGCCGAGCGGGAGCCGGCGCGAGGGGCCGCCGTCCAGCGGCACCTGGTGCGCCCAGGTGCGGCGCAGCGACGCCTCGCCGGCGGTGGTCACCACCACCAGTTCGCCGTCGGGCGTCCAGGTGCGCACCGACGTCAGCGCGTTGCCCCAGTACGTCAGGCGGCGCGAGGGGCCGCCGGCCAGATCCGCGACGTGCACCTCGGGGGCGCCGTCGCGGGTGGAGGTCCAGGCCACGACGGCGCCGTCCGGCGAGATCCGCGGACGTTTGACCGGCATGTTGTCCGCGCTGACCCGCCACGCCCGTCCGCCGTCGAGCGGTGCGACCCACACGTCGTCCTCGGCGGTGAAGACGACCTGGCCGCCGTACGGGTGCGGGTTGCGCAGGTACGACGGGTGGTGCGTGCGGTGGGCGGAACCCGGAGGCTGTGTGGAGAGCGAGGACTGGGTCACGGTGCCAGCCTAGCCAGGATCAACGCCTGCGAGCAGTGGATATCGGATTCGCCCCGGGGGCCGGGCGGGCGGGCCGGTTCGTCAACAGGCCCCGAGTCCGCGCACGTCGAAGACCGTACGGCCGTCCACGGCGGCGGTGAGGTGGCCTTGGAGGCAGCGCAGGTCCGTCTGCCGGGTCACGTCGCCCTTCACCGTGATCTTCCGCTGGTCCTCGGTGCGGCCCAGGCAGTCCACCTTCGGGTCGTGCGCGTCCTCGGTCACGCCGCAGGACAGCCACTGCACCGCGACGTGGTCCCGCTTGAGGGCCTTCGTCGCCAACTGGTTGGTGCTCACCGACACGTTGGAGCTGTCCAGCCCGTCGACCGGCTCGCACCCCGCGACCGCCGCCAGCACCACGGCGGCGCCCGCCAGTCCCACACCCCGGTTCCACCCGATACGTCCCATCCCCCCAACGATGCCCGCCCCGCCCGGCCTCGGCCATCCCCCACACGGTGGACGCGCACCGGACGCGCGGACGCATGGACGCATGGACGCATGGAAGCATGGCCGTACGGCTGGGGCGCCGCCCCCCGCGGCGGACCGCGGACCTTCGAGACCCGGGGCGGCCGGGCCGATACGATGCCGGGTGGCGGGCCGGCGCGGGTGCCGGCGCGCCGACGGATGAGGCGAGCGGAAGAGCAAGGGGTGCCGCGGTGGCGGGAGAAGCGCAGCCGGACTGCCTGTTCTGCAAGATCGTGGCCGGGGACATCCCGGCGACGATCGTGCGGGAGACGGCGACCACGATCGCGTTCCAGGACATCAACCCCCAGGCGCCGACCCATGTGTTGGTGATCCCGCGGGCGCACTACGCGAACGCGTCCGAGCTGGCCGCCGGCGACCCGGCCGCCGCCGCGGACGTGCTGCGCGAGGCCGCCGCGGTGGCCGAGCAGGAGAAGGTGGCCGACACCGGCTACCGGATCGTCTTCAACACCGGCCCGGGCGCGGGCCAGACGGTCTTCCACGCGCACGCCCACGTGCTGGGCGGCCGCGACCTGCAACGGCTGGTCTGAGCCCCGCACGGGCCCGCGCGCCATGTCGCCCCGCGAACTCGTCGTCCTCGGCACCGCCAGCCAGGTGCCGACCCGGCAGCGCAACCACAACGGCTACGTCCTGCGCTGGGACGACGAGGGCATCCTCTTCGACCCCGGCGACGGCACCCAGCGCCAGATGGCGCACGCCGGGGTGGCCGCACACGACCTGAACCGGATCTGCGTCACCCACTTCCACGGCGACCACAGCCTGGGCCTGGCCGGGGTGGTGCAGCGGATCAACCTGGACCGGGTGCCGCACCCGGTCACCGCGTACTACCCGGCCAGTGGGCAGCGCTACTTCGACCGGCTGCGGTACGCCACCGCCTACCACGAGACCGCCGACCTGCACGCCCGGCCGCTCGACGCGGACGGCCCGATCGAGACCACCGCGCGCTTCACGCTGTCGGCGCGGCGGCTGTCCCACCCGGTGGAGGCGTACGGCTACCGGCTGGACGAGCCGGACGGGCGGCGGATGCTGCCCGAGCGGCTCGCCGCCCACGGCATCGCCGGACCGGACGTCGGACGGCTGCAACGCGACGGCGTGCTGCGCGGGGTGACGGTCGAGCAGGTCAGCGAGGTCCGGCCGGGCCAGTCCTTCGCCTTCGTGATGGACACCCGGATGTGCCCCGCGGTGCCCGAACTCGCCGACGGCTGCGACATGTTGGTGATCGAGTCCACGTTCCTGGACCAGGACGCCCGGTCCGCCGAGGAGTTCGGCCACCTGACGGCCGGCCAGGCGGGCCGGGTGGCCGCGGAGGCGGGTGTGCGGCACCTGGTGCTCACCCACTTCTCGCAGCGCTACCCCGACCCGGACGACTTCGGGCACCAGGCCCGCGCGGCGGGCTTCACCGGTGAACTCACCGTCGCCCACGACCTGATGCGCGTCCCGGTGCCCAAACGCCGTGCCGGCTGACCGGCTTCATCCGGTTACGGCAGGTAGTACATCGGGTTCGGCAGCTTGAACGAGCGGTCCGCGTGCCCGCCCTCCAGGTCGCTGTACTGGTCGCCGAAGTTGCCGACGATGTCGTAGCCCAGCGACTCGATGTGCGCCCGGGTGCCGGACTTGTACTCCACGGTCGTGCAGGTCGACCCGCACGCCAGGTACGACGGCGGCGTGGCGGTGTTCTTCAGGTACAGGTGCGCGGTGTCGGACGGCGCCTGGAAGCCCTCGGCGGTCAGGTTCCGCGCGGTGTCGGCGCGTTGCGCCTCCGGGCGGCCGGTGATCCAGAAGACCGTGATGCCCTTCGAGGACGCCCAGTTGACCAGGGAGTCGATGCCGAACACCGGCGGCATGTTCTTGGTGTCCAGGTACGCCTGGTTGGTCGCCGTAGTGTAGTTGAAGCCCACCTCCAGCTCGTAGTTGTACGTCAGCAGGCTGGTGTCGTCCACGTCGAGCACGATCGCGGGCTTGCCGCCCTTGCCGTGCCCCTTGTCGTGGCCGGCGGTGGCCGCCGCGTGCGCCAGGTACGCCTTCGCCTTCGCCTCGATACCGGCGACCTGCTTGGCGTAGTTGCTGGTCGCAGACGCCTGGTGCTCGCCCGACGCGTCGACGGTGTCGCCGTAGTACGCCTTGATCTGGCTGACGACGTTGGTGAGGTTCGGGATCTGCTGGTCGCTGCGCGGTGCGGAGTTGTCCGCGGTCGCGACGCCGACGCCGTAGAACGTGGCGCCCAGCGTCACCGCGGTGGCGGTGACGGCCAACGCGCGGGCACGCAGGGACAGTCGGGCACGGGGCATGGCGGTGCTCCTTCAGGACTTGGTGGTGCGGCGGAATGTAGACCCCGCCATCCGAGCAGGTCAAGAGCCGTCTACGCGCGTGGCGACGGCGGGCGCGTTCACCAGCGGTTTCCGTTGCGTTAACCCGCAGTTCAGACGCGTGCGGCGGGCCGGGCGGCCGCGTTCACCAGCCGGCGGCGGTGAGGATACGGCTCGCCGCCGCCGCGGAGTCGACCAGCGGGTGCCGTACCAGCGCGCGCAGCGCCGCCGCCCGCGAACCGGTCGTGGCCGCCTCGATCGCCGCCCGCTCCACCGACTTCAGCGCCAGCATCAGACCGGCCTGGTGCTCGTCGGGCGCCGCCACCGCCAGCGGCCGCGCCCCGAACGCCCCCACCTCGCACGGCACTTCGACCACCGCGTCCGGGTCCAGCGCCGAAACGACCCCGCCTCCGGGCACGTTGAGGATCAGTACGGTGCGCTCGTCGCGGGCGATGGCCCGCATCAGCGCGAGCGCCACCTTGTCGTAGCCGCCGCCGTCCAGATCGTGCGGGTCGCGCTGCCAACCGCCGGTGGCCGCGCGGTTCTCGGCCATGTACGTCTCCTCGCGCTCCAGCCGGGCGCGCTCCCACAGGTCGTACGCCGACGGGTCGCCGCCCGGCCCGTTCGCGCCGCCCGGCCCGCCCGCCTCGTCCGCGGCGGTGAAGAACTCCGACTGCCGCCGGTGCAGGAACTCCCCCCGGGTGGCGTCCGCGGAGCGCACCGCGGCCAGCGCCTCCCGCCGGAAGTAGTAGTAGTGCAGGTACTCGTTGGGCAGCGAGCCCAGCGCCGACAGCCACTCCGCGCCGAACAGCCGCCCCTCCTCGAACGACCCGAGCGCCGCCGGGTCCGCGAGCAGCCCCGGCAGCAACTCCCGCCCGTCCGCGGCCATTCCGCGCAGCCAGCCGAGGTGGTTCAGGCCCACGTAGTCGTACGAGAAGCCCGGCGCGTCCGGGTCCGCGCCCGCCGCCCGCGCGGCCCGCCGCACCAGCCCCACCGGCGAGTCGCAGATGCCGATCACCCGCGGCCCCAGCACCCGGGCCATCGCCTCCGTCACCATCCCGGCCGGGTTGGTGAAGTTGATCACCCACGCCGACGGGGCCACCGCGCGGACCCGTTCCGCGAGGTGCAGCGCCACCGGGATCGTCCGCAGGCCGTACAGCACACCGCCCGCGCCCACCGTCTCCTGGCCGAGCACCCCCTCGGCCAGCGGGACCTGCTCGTCCCGCACCCGGCCCGCGGTGCCGCCCACCCGCATCGCCGAGAAGACGAAGTCCGCGCCGCGCAGGGCCGCGTCCAGCTCCGCCTCCACCCGCACCTCCGGGCCGCGGGGGCCCCGCGCGGACAGCTCCGCGAGGATCTTCGCGACGACCCGCACCCGCAGCGGGTCCGTGTCGTGCAGGACCAGTTCCGTCACCGTCGGGTCCGCCTGGAGCGCCCGGAACACCAGGGGCACCCTGAATCCGCCGCCCCCGAGAATGGTGAGCCTCACGCCGTCACCGTCCCTTCTGCCGCACTGATGCCGTCGCCGGACCCTACGCCGGTGGTGGGCTGGTCCCTCGACCGACAGTACGTGGCTACCCCGGGGGACAGGGGGCGCCGTGCCCCGCTTCGCGAAACTTCCTCCGTCACGGCGCGGTGGTGGGTCCGCCAGTCCTCGCGGATCGTGGTGAACGCGGGGCGTACGTGCTGGTCGAGGTAGTCGGTGTGGGCGCGCAGCCGGGTGATGAGGGCGGCCAGTTCGTCGGGGTCGGTACAGACCGTCTCTTCGGTGTCGCTGACCTGGATGGTCAGGACGGGGTGTACGGGGCGGTCGGGGGTTTCGCGGTCGGCGCAGGGGTGGCAGGTGAGGGCGCCGAAGGGCGTCGTGTACCCGTCCTCGTCCGTGCCGTCGCCGGGGCCGACGAGGGAGCCGGGCACGCCGTCGAAGTAGCGGAACAACTCCAGGCGGGCCAAGCCGACCGGTAGGGCCACCGGATGTACGTCGGATTCGCTCGGGTCCTCGTACGCCCACGGTGGCAGGTACCCGGACACGGTGACCCCGTTGGTCGCGGTGACCCGCCAGGTACGGGGCTCGCCGCTCGTACGTAACTCCTTGGCGGCGGGCGCTTCTTCGTCGGCCCTCATGATTCGGTGTCCGGCAACGGTTCGTCCCCGGTGTGC
>NZ_JBAGKC010000026.1:0-110955 GCF_037034245.1 Streptomyces sp. CA2R106 | reverse complement strand
TAGTGGACTGCTCCCCTCGGGGGGGGCCGGGTCGGCGGCTTCCGCCCGGGGGTTGCTCTTCGATGTATTCCGATATATCGTTGAGCTGTCGCGAACGATCAACGATGGAAGGAGCGACATCATGCGTTCCCAAGGACATGCACATGGACACGGAAAGCGCGGACCCGGACATCACGGGTGGGGCGAGTACGAGGGGTCGCGGGCGGCGTTCGGGCCGTTCGGGCCGCCCTTCGGCGGCGGGCCGTTCGGGCCCGGCGGGCGGGGGCGCGGCGGACCGCGCGGACGCGCCCGGCGCGGTGACGTGCGGGCGTCGATCCTGGCGCTGCTCACCGACCGCCCGATGCACGGCTACGAGATGATCCAGGAGATCGCCGACCGCAGCGGCGGCGCGTGGCGGCCGAGCCCCGGCTCGGTGTACCCGACGCTGCAACTGCTGGAGGACGAGGGCCTGATCGGCAGTGAGACCGAGGGCGGCAAGAAGCTGTTCACGCTCACCGACGCCGGCCGGACCGAGGCCGAGGCCGGCCCCGACGCGCCCTGGGAGGACGCCGGTCGCGGCGTCGACTGGGACGCGCTCCATGAGGTCAGGAAGGCCGGCGGCGGGCTGATCGAGGCGTTCCGCCAGGTCTGGGCGACAGGCACACCGGAACAGCGCGACAGGGCGCTGACCGTGGTGAACGACGCGCGCAAGAAGCTGTACCTCATCCTCGCGGACGAGGACATCGGGAAGTAGGACCCGTGGCGGCGCCGGACGGACCGGCGCCGCGTCCGACGTATCCGAGCGGTCCGCCGCCGGGCATCGCGCCCGGCGGCGGACCGCTCGCGCGTGGCGGGCCCTACCCGCCGCTGGAGCCGCGCACCAGCAGCCGGGTCGGCACGATGTAGGAGTGCACGAGGTCCGCCGGGCGCCCGGCCTCGGTGTCCAGCAGCCCGCGCAGCGCCGCGACCGCGGCCTCGCCCAGCGCGCGCTGGTCCTGCGCGACCGTGGTGAGCGCCGGGCGGACCAGCGCCGCCGCGTCGATGTCGTCGAAGCCGACGACCGCCAGGTCCCGCGGCACCGACAGCCCCGCGTCCGCCGCCGCGTGCATCGCCCCGATCGCCATCTGGTCGCCCGCCGCGAAGATCGCGGTCGGCGGCTCGGGCAGGTCCAGCAGCCCCCGCGCCGCCGCCTCGCCGCTGGCCAGGAAGAAGTCCCCCTCGACCACGTAGGAGTCCGGCACCGGCAGCCGCAGCCGCTCGCACGCCCGCCGGTATCCGGTCAGGCGCTCGGCCGCGGGCGGCAGGTGCAGCGGGCCGGTGACCGTGGCGATCCGGCGGTGCCCCAGCTCGTACAGGTGCTGGACGGCCGCCGCCGCGCCCGCCGCGTTGTCGGAGCTGACCCGCACCGTACGCGGGCCGGTGAACGCGGTGTCGATGCCCGCGCAGGGCACCGTGGAGGCGGCGAGCGCGCGCAGGCAGCGGTCGTCCGGCGGCGTGGTCAGCACGATCACGCCCTCCAGGTTGTGCCGCCGCACCGCTTGGAGATAGGCCCCGTCGGGCTCGTCGGCACCCGCGGTGGTGAGCAGCATCAGGTGGTAGTCGGCCTCGGACAGCGCGGTGCGCACCGCGCTGAGCAGCCCGAGCAGGAACGGGTTGTGCAGGCCCTGCGCCTCCTGCCCGCTGTCCCAGATCAGCCCGATCGTGTCCGAGCGCCGCCGGACCAGGGTGCGGGCCGGCTCGTTGGGCGCGTACCCCAACTCCGTGGCCAGTTGGCGTATCCGCGCGCGGGTGGCCTCGCTCACCTCCGCGCGGTCGTTGAGCGCCCGCGAGACGGTGGCGGTCGACACCCCGCTGCGGCGGGCGAGTTCACGGATGTTCACGAGGTACCCGTTCTGCGCGAGTTCGGACAGGAAAGCGCTCCCGTAAGGGTGCGGCACGACAACGGCCTGCGTACAGTCCCGGCCGCCGGCGAATACCTGCGGGGGCGTCCGCGGGGCCGGAAGCGTTTACGGCTCCGGCGGCCTGCTCGGGCCCGCCGGGCGGGGCAACCCGCGCTTCCCCCGGGCGCGGTGTGTGATGGACGGTGCCCGCTGCGACAAGGTGGCGGGACGGCGCAAGCGGGACGGCGCAAGCGGGCCGACCCAAGCAACACGGCGCAAGCGGCACGGCAGAAGGGGCACGGCATGGACGAGCAGGCGGACGGCGGCAACAGCCCGGGCGAGGGCCCCGGTTCGGACCCGGCGCGGCGCGCGGACGAGGAACTCCTCGCCCGTACCCGCGCCGTGCCCGTACTCGCCGGAGCGCTGCCGCACCTCGATCCGGAGCGGGTACCGGACGCCCCCGGGCCGCTCTTCGCCCGCTGGCTGGCCGAGGCGATCGACGCCGGAGTGCCCGAGCCGCAGGTCATGACGCTCAGCACGGCCGCCCCCGACGGCGCCCCCAGCGCCCGCGTCCTGATCCTGCGCGGCATCGACACCGCCGGCTGCGCCTACGACTTCGCGTCCGACTCCCGCAGCCGCAAGAGCCGCGATCTGGCCGCCAACCCCCGGGCGGCCCTGACCTGGTACTGGCCCGCGCAGGGCCGGCAGATCCGGATGGCCGGACCGGTCGAGGTGCTCGGCCGCGACGCCGCCGCGCGCGACTTCCGCGGCCGCGGCGAGTCCGCCCGCGCCGCCGCCTTCGCCGGCCCGGTGAGCGCGCCGCTGGAGTCCGCCGGACAGTACGACGCGGCGCTGCGCGCGGCCCGCGACCTCGTCGCCGCCGAGCCGGAGCGGGTGCCGGCCACGCACACCCTGTACCGGCTGCACGCGGCCGAGGCCGAGTTCTGGCAGGCCGACCCGGCGCGCTTCCACGTACGGGTCCGGTACGGGCGGGCGGCCGCGGGGGAGGGGTGGTCGCGGACGCTGCTGTGGCCGTGACCAGGGTCTTCCGGATGATCGGCTTCCGGATCGCCGCAGGTGGGCGGGCGGCACCCGGCGTGACGCTGCTGTCGTGGACTGCCATCATGTCCTGATGCGGTCAACTCAGGTGCGGAGCAACGGTGTCGGGCTCGCCCTGCTGTCGGCCGCGGCCTTCGGCGGTTCCGGGGTGGCGGCGAAGCCGCTCATCGAGGCGGGCTTCGAGCCGCTGCACGTGGTGTGGATGCGGGTGGCGGGGGCGGCGCTGGTGCTGCTGCCCGTCGCGCTGCGGCACCGGCGGCTGCCGTTCCGGCAGCCCGGGCTGGTGATCGGCTTCGGGCTGCTCGGCATCGCGGGCGTCCAGGCGCTGTACTACCTGGCGATCTCCCGAATACCCGTCGGCATCGCGATCCTCGTGGAGTACCTCGGCCCGGCGCTGCTGCTCGGCTGGGTGCGGTTCGTGCAGCGGCGCCGGGTCAGCCGCTCCGCGGTGGCCGGTGTGGTGCTCGCCGTCGGCGGCATGTGCTTCGTGGTCCGGATCTGGTCCGGGCTCGCCTTCGCTCCGGTCGGCCTGGCCTGCGCGTTCGGCGCGGCCTGCTGCCAGGTCGCGTACTTCCTGCTGGCCGGCCACCGGGGGCGCGACGGCGTGGCCGCGGACATCGGCCGCGAGCGGGCGGACGGCCTGCTGGACGGCGGCGGTGACGAGGAGGGCGGGCCGGACCCGGTCGCGGTCATCGCCCACGCGCTGCTGGTCGCCACCGCGGCGCTCACCCTCGTTGCGCGCCCGTGGGACATCGCCTGGACCTCCCTCGCGCACCAGGTGCCGCTGGGCGACGCGGACGTCCCCGGCATCCTGCTGGTCGGCTGGATCGTGCTGGTCTGCACGGTCGTCGCCTACCTGACCGGTGTGATGGCCGTACGGCAGCTGAGCCCGCCGGTCGCCGCGGTCGTCGCCTGCATCGAGGCCGTGGTCGGCGCGGTGCTCGCCTGGTTCCTGCTCGGCGAGCACCTCGGGCTTCCGCCGGTGCTGGGCGGTGCGCTGGTGCTGGCCGGGGCGTTCGTGGCGCAGACGGCCCTGCCCGGCGCGGTGCCGGAGCCCGGCCCGGCCGCACCGCCGGCGCTTCCCGAGCAGCCCGCCGAACCGGACCTCGCGCCGCCGCGGTAGCGCGGGGGCCTGCGGGCGCGGGCCGGCGGATCTGTGGGTCGGCGGTCTGCGGGTCGGCGGTCTGCGGGTCGGCCGGTCTGCGCGTTGCCGCCTCCGCCGGCTTGTGTGATCGCGTCCGTCCGTCGGCCGCACGGGCGTTAGGGTGGTCGCATGCGCTCTTTCGCTGTGCTTCCCCCGCCCGCCGCCTGACGCGGGCGGCGTGAACCGGGCCGCAGGCCGGTCCGGGTCCAGGTAACGGCCCGCCGTGGCGCCGTTCGGCGCCCCACGGCGATGTGTGCTGCCCGCAGACGGTGATGTTCGCTCCTCAACTCACCTTTCCGGCGGGAGACTTCCTTTGTCACGTCCACAGGTTTCGGCTGCCCGGGTCACGTCCGGGCGAGGGCTGCTGTATGTGGTGTTCGCGGCGACCGCGTGGGGCACGGCGGGCGCCGTCGCCGCACTCCTCTACCGCGGGAGCGGCCTCGGCCCGCTCGCGCTGACCTTCTGGCGGGCGGCGGGCGGCTTCGCCCTGCTGCTCGCCGCGCGTGCGCTGCGCCCGGCGCGGGGCGCGGCCCCGGATGCGCTGCCCGCGCCGCGGGCGGCCGCGCCCGGGGCCGTCGCGCCGGCGCCGGTCGCCGTACCGGCCGGCGGCACCGCGGGGGCGGCGCCCGACCCGTACGAGGGCGTCTATGAGGGCGCGTACGACGCCGACGCGGGCGGGCTGCGGCCGTCGACCGTACGACCGGTTCCGGCCGTGCCGCTGCGGGCGCGGCTGGTGCGGATCGCGGTCACCGGCGCCGGGCTCACCCTCTTCCAGGTCGCGTACTTCTGCGCGGTGCGGTCGACCGGGCTCGCGGTGGCCACGGTGGTCACGCTCGGCTCGGGGCCGGTGCTGATCGCGCTCGTCGCCCGGGCGGTGATGGGCGAGCGGCTCGGCCGGGGCGGCGCGATCGCGGTGGGCGGCGCACTGGTGGGCCTGGCGGTGCTGGTGCTCGGCGGCGGTCACGCCCAGGTGCGCCCGGCCGGGGTGCTGCTGGCGGTGCTGTCGGCGGCCGGGTACGCCGGGATGACGCTGCTGACCCGCTGGCACGGCAGCCGCGGCGACGCCGGCGACCCGCTGACCACCTCGCTGTGGTCGTTCGGGATCTGCGCGGTCGTCCTGCTGCCCGCCGCGTGGGCGGAGGGCCTGCTGCCGCACGCCGAACACCTCGGCCGCACCCTGGCGCTGCTGTGCTTCCTCGCCTCGGTGCCGACCGCGCTCGCCTACGCGCTGTACTTCGCGGGCGCGGCGGTGCTGCGCGCGGCCACGGTGTCGGTGGTGGCGCTGATCGAACCGGTGTCGGCGGCCGTGCTGGCGGTCACCCTGCTCGGTGAGCGGCTCACCGCGGCCACCCTGGCCGGGACGCTGGTGCTGCTGGTGGCGGTCGGGGCGCTGGCCTGGGAGGAGGCCAGGCAGCAGCCGGACGGCGCCGAGGCGACCGCTTCGTCAGCCGGCTGACCGGCGGCGCAGCTGGTGGGCTCGCGCGGCCGCGTCGCCGGGTGCGGCGCGGTCCGCGAGCAGGCCGGTGACGCGGCGCTGCACCTCCTCGGGCTTGTTGCCGCCGTACTTGAACTTGGCCCGGACCCGGGTGACTTCGATCCGCACCCCGCGGATGCCGGCGAGCATGCGGCCGAAGGGCTCCTGGCCCGGGGCGACCGGGGCGGTGCCGGCATCGGGCTGGAAGTGGGCGAGTTGGCGCTCCAGCAGGTCGGCCTTGGCCCGCGGGTCGTCCAGGACGTGGGCGGTGCCGGTGAGTTGCACCGCGGCGTAGAAGCTGGTGGGGGTGCCGTGCTCGGGCGGGGCGCCGGGCGCGGCGTGCCAGGGGCCGGGGATGAAGGTGTGGTCGTCCACGACGCTGAGGGTGACCTGCGGCGCGGCCGCCAGCGCCGGCCACATCGGGTTCGGCCGGGCCAGGTGCAGCAGGACCTCGCCGTGCGGGCCGGGCGCCGGGTCGTAGAGGAAGTGGGTGGGTTGGACGAACGGGGGCTCGCCGTCGAGGCCGTTCACCGCGAGCTGGCCGAAGTCGTGGGCGGCCAGCCACTGCTGCCACTCGGTGTCGTCGGCGGCCGCGTCCCAGGGGTGGATCAGCATGCCGCGCCCTCCGTCCGGGCGGTGCCGCGCGGGCCGGCGGGCGCGAGGTAGCGGGGCAGCGGCGCGGCCGGGGCCTGGTGGGCGGCTGGGACGGGGGCGGCGTAGGCGGGCGCGACCGGGACCACCCCGGCCCAGTGCGGCAGGTCGAGGTCCTCGGGCTCGTCGTTGGGCCCGCCGGTGCGGATCTTCGCCGATACCTCGTGCAGGTCGAGCCGGATCACGGCGGTGGCGGCCAGCTCCTTGGAGTTGGCCGGGCGGGAGTCGGCGGCCCGGCCCGGTACGGCCTGGTCCACGATGGCGTCCAGCGCGAGGGCCCGCTCCTGCGGGTCGGTGACCTGGTGGGCGGTGCCGTGCACCACCACGGAGCGGTAGTTGATCGAGTGGTGGAACGCCGACTTCGCCAGCACCAGCCCGTCGACGTGCGTCACCGTCAGGCACACCGCCAGGCCCTCGGCGCCGCGCGCGCCCCGCAGCGGCCGCGAACCGGTCGACCCGTGCACGTACAGCCGCTCGCCGTGTCGCGCGTAGAGGGTGGGCAGCACCACCGGGGCGCCGTCGCGGACGAAGCCGAGGTGGCAGAGGTAGCCCGCGTCGAGGATGGCGTGCACGACGTCGCGGTCGTAGGAGGCCCGGTCGGCGGAGCGGGTGGGGACGGTGCGGTCGGTGGCGGGGTAGGGGCCCGGGGCGGACGCGGTGGAGGCGGCGGAGCCGGCAGGGGGTGCGGGTTCGGCGGGGGAGGGCGCGTCGGGGGCGGTCGGCACGGTGGACATGGCGCGATCCTTTGAACTAGTGCATACTGTCGTTTGTGCTAGGAGAATACTCAATCACCGGGCGCGGCGCATCGGCAATTGCGGCCGACATCGAACGCGCGGTCGGCGCGGGCGCGTTGGGGCCCGGTGCCCTGCTGCCGCCGCTGCGTGAACTCGCCCGCGAACTGGCGGTGAACCCCAACACGGTGGCCGCCGCCTACCGGCTGCTGCGCGACCGCGGTGTGATCGAGACCGCCGGGCGCCGCGGCAGCCGGGTGCGGGAGCGCCCGGCCGTCGCGCCGCGCGCGGCCATCCGGATCGAGGTCCCCGCCGGCACCCGCGACCTGTCGACCGGCAACCCCGACCTCGCGCTGCTCCCGCCGCTCGCCGACGCCCTGGCCGCGGCCGCCGCCCACCACGCCATCGCCCCCGGCCTGTACGGGAGCACCGCTGTCGACCCCGACCTCGCCGACCTCGCCCGCGCCGCCCTGGACGCCGACGGGGTGCCCGCCGGGCCGATCGGCCTCGCCTCCGGCTCGCTCGACGCGATCGAACGCGTCCTCACCGCCCACCTGCGGCCCGGCGACGCGGTCGCCGTGGAGGACCCGGGCTGGGGCAGCGTGCTCGACCTGGTACCCGCGATGGGGCTGCGCGCGGTGCCCGTCGCCGTCGACGACGAAGGGCCGCGCACCGCCGGCGTCGAGCGCGCGCTGTCCGCCGGGGTACGGGCCCTGCTGGTCACCGACCGCGGCCAGAACCCCACCGGCGCGGCCCTGTCCGCGCCCCGCGCGGCCGAACTGCGCGCCCTGCTGGCCGCCCACCCGCATGTCCTGGTCGTCGACGACGACCACCTGCACGGCATGGTGGACCTGCCCCTGCACTGCCTGTCCGGCGCCACCGACCACTGGGCGCTGATCCGCTCCACCGCCAAGGCGTACGGCCCCGACCTGCGGCTGGCGGTCTTCACCGGCGACGAGGTCACCGTCGCCCGGGTGCGGGGCCGGCACCGGCTCGGCGCCGGCTGGGTCAGCCACCTGCTGCAACGCGCGGTGGTGCACCTGTGGGAGCAGCACGCCGTGGACCCGGTGCGTACCGCCCGCTCCTACGCCGTACGCCGCGACGCGCTGATCGGGGCGCTCGACGCGCGCGGGATCGCCGCCCACGGGCGGTGCGGCCTCAACGTCTGGGCGCCGGTGGCCGACGAGACCGGCGCCGTCGCCGGGCTGCTCCAGCGCGGCTGGGCCGTCGCACCCGGCGCCCGCTTCCGGCTCGACTCCTCACCGGGCATCCGGATCACCGTCTCCCCGCTGGGCCCGGCCGACATCGAGCCGCTCGCCGACGCCGTGGCCGAGGTGCTGCACTCCCCGGGGGCGAGCCGCTTCGGCTGAGCCCGGCCGGCTCGGGGGCGCGCCGACTCCCGTGCATGCGGCGGCTTCCCTGCACGCCGACCTTCCTGCACGCGGCGGGCGCCGGGCCGCCGCGGTCAGTGCGCGGCGGCCGGGGCCAGCAGGTCCGTCGGGTCGGTGTTCGCCCCGCACAGCACCACCGCGACCTTCTCCCCGGGCGCGGCCCGGTACCCGTGGGAGGGGTTGCCCGGCGGCAGCAGCGCGGCCAGCGCGGTGGCGGCGGCGTGCTCGACCACGATCCGGCGCTCCTCCCACAGCAGTCGGCGGGCCGCGACGATCTGCTCCTCACCGACCAGCACCGACCGCGCGTCCTGCTGCCGCACCGCGGCCAGCGCCCCCTGCCAGGCGCGGCGCGCGCCGAGCGCGTCGGCGGCCACGGACGCCACCTCCACGTCGACCAACTCGCCCGCCGCCAGCGCCGCGTTGAGCGCCCGGCAGTGCTCCGGCTCGACCGCGACCGCCCGCACCCCGTGCTGCCGCGCGGACGCCGCGACCCCGGCGAACAGCCCGCCGCCGCCCACCGAGACCACCACCGTGTCCAGGTCCGGCACCAGCGCGTGGATCTCCTCCATCAAGGTGCCCGCCCCGGCGCTGACGTACGGGTCGGCGTACGCGTGCGCGGCGAGCGCCCCGGACTCCGCGGCGAAGTGCTCGCACGCTTCCAGCGCCTCCGCGTACTGCGTGCCGGCCAGCCGGACCTGCGCGCCGTAGCCGCGCAGCCTGGCCACCTTCAGCGCCGGGGCGTTCTCCGGCAGGAACACCGTGGCGGTCAGGCCCTGCTGGCGGGCCGCCCAGGCGCACGCCAGCCCCGCGTTGCCGCCGCTGGCGATACAGACGCCGGCCTCGGGAAGGGTGCCCGCCTCGCGGTGGGCGGCGAGGAAGTTCTGCGCGCCGCGCGCTTTGAAGGAGCCGGTGTGCTGCATGTACTCCAGCGCGAGCCACACCTGCGGCTCCTGCGGGTCCCGCGCGCCGCCCGCGGGCGGGACGACCGTCACCGGCCGGACCCGGCCGGCCACCCGGTCCGCGGCGGCCTTGACGTCTCCGTAACTGATCTCGTGCACCTGGGCTCCGTAGCGATAGGGGTTCGTGAGGGCGGGCGGCGGCCGGTCGCGGGTGGAGGCGCGCCGCACCGACACGCTACGCCCGGCCGTCCCTGGGCCGCCGCTGGGTCAGCGCCGCACCCACCAGGATCACCACGGCCCCCACCGGTTCGTTCCAGCTCAGCGACTCGCCGAGGAGCAGCACGCCGGCGGCGGTGGCGACGATCGGTATGAGGTAGGTGACCATCGACCCGATCGTGGGGCCCTTCTCCGCCACCAGTCCGTACTGGACCAGGAAGGCCGCTCCGGTGCCCAGCGCGCCCAGCGCCAGCACCGCGAGCACCGGCCTCACCGGGAACGACGACGGCATCGAGGTGAACAGCGGGGTGATGACGAGGAGTTGCAGCGCGGCAAGCGCCAACTGGCTCGCCGACATCGCCAGGTGGGAGCTGCCGGTGGTGCTCAGCGTGCGCCGCACATACGCCCAGCCCACCGCATAGCAAAGCGCCGCGGTCAGCGCCATCAGCGTGCCCTTCGGGTCCTGGCCGGAGAAGCCCTGCCAGGCGCCGAGCACCGTCAGCACGCCCGCGAAGCCCAGGCCCACCCCGGCGAAGCGCTGCCGCGACGGCCGGTCCTCCGACAGCGCCACCAGCGAGACCAGCATCGAGAACAGCGGGGTGGCCGCGTTGCATATCCCCGCCAGCATCGACGGGATGCTCTGCTCGGCGGTGGCGAAGAGCGTGAACGGCAGGGAG
The DNA here is from genome assembly GCF_037034245.1 of Streptomyces sp. CA2R106. Classification (NCBI taxonomy): domain Bacteria; kingdom Bacillati; phylum Actinomycetota; class Actinomycetes; order Kitasatosporales; family Streptomycetaceae; genus Streptomyces; species Streptomyces sp. CA2R106. The sequence goes on along the minus strand of NZ_JBAGKC010000026.1, from coordinate 100,854 downwards.
TTGAGCAGGATGGCGGCGACGAACAGATGCAGCCAGGTGCGGGCCCCGCGCGGCAGCCGCTCCCGCTTCACCGCGACCGCGACGGCCAGCACCGCGGCGCCGAACACCAGGCGGCCCAGGGTGACCTGGAGCGGCGCGAACGCTTCGTTCCCCACCTTCATAAAGAGGAAGCTGAAGCCCCAGACCAGGCCCAGCGCGGTGAAGCGCACCCGCCAGTCCAGCAGCCGCCCCAGCCGCGGCAGGCGCGCGGCGGGGACCGGCTCGGGGAGGGCCGCGGCAGGCACCGGGACGAGTGGTGCGGCGGACGGCGCGGCGGGAGACCCGGCGGACGGCGCGGCGGACAGGTCGGCGGCCGCGCCGGGACGGGCGGAAGTCGTCATGGCTCCACGATGACCGCTACGACGTCGTAGAACAAGCGAGTTTTTCTGCACGAACACCGTAGAATCACTTACATGTTGTCCCTCGAACGGCTCCGTATCCTGCACGCCATCGACACCTACGGCTCGGTGAGCGCCGCCGCCGACGCGCTGAACGTGACCACGTCCGCGGTCTCGCAGCAGATGTCCAAGCTGGAGCGGGAGACCGGGCAGGCGCTGCTCGGGAAGAACGGGCGCGGGGTGCGGCTCACCGACGCCGGGCGGCTGCTGTCCGGGCACGCCGAACGGATACTGTCGCTGGTCGAACTCGCCCACGCCGACCTGGAGGCGCACCGCGGCGCCGCGGTCGGCGAGCTGCGCGCCGCCGCCTTCCCGACCGCGGTGCGCGGGCTGTTCCCCGCCGCGCTCGCCCACCTGCGCGCCGCCCACCCCCAACTGCGCACCGTCGTCCACGAGATGGAGCCGCACGACGCACTGGCGCGGCTCGGCCGCGGCGACATCGACCTCGCCGTGGTGCTCGACTGGTACAACAAACCGCTGTCCCTGCCCGGCGGCCTCGCCAAGGCGCCGCTCTTCGACGACATCGTGGACGTCGCGCTGCCGCTGGGGCACCCGCTGGGGGACCGCGCCGAGATCGCGTTGGACGAACTGGCCGGCGACGAGTGGATCGCCTGGCCGGACGGCGGCTTCTGCCACGAGTGGCTGCTGTTCACGCTGCGCGGCAAGGGCATCGAGCCGCGCGTCGCCCACCACGCCGAGGAGCACGCCACCGTGCTCGCGCTGGTCGCCGCCGGACTCGGGGTCGCCGTCATGCCGCGGCTGGGCCGCGACCCGGTGCCGCCGGGGGTGCACATCATCCCCGTCCGCCACACCATGCGGCGCCATGTGTACGCGGTCTGGCGCGAGGACGCCGACCGCCGCCCGGCGATCCGCGTCGCCGTGGACGCGCTGCGGGCGTCCGCGGGCGGTCACCGGCCGCCCGCGGCCTGAGCCGCGGGCGGCCGCCGGCCGGCCATCCGCAGGACCGGCCGGTGGGCCGGTCCGGGTTCGGGGCCCGCCCCGCGAACCCGGACCGGCGTTCGGGAGTCAGGCGAGCGTGATCTCGCCGCCCGACACGGTGACGTTCTTCGCGGGCAGCGCCGAGGTGGCCGGGCCGCTGGCCACGGAGCCGTCGGCCACCTTGAAGGTGCTGTTGTGGCACGGGCAGACGATCACCCCGTCGGCGACCTTCGCGACCGTGCAGCCCTGGTGCGTGCACACCGCCGAGAAGCCCTTGAACTGGCCGCTGCTCGGCTGGGTCACCACGACCTTCTGGTCGGCGAAGACCTTGCCGCCGCCGACCGGGATGTCCGAGGTCTTGCCCAGCGACGTGCCGCCCGCACCGCTCCCGGCCGACGGGGTGCCGGAGCCCGCGGCCCCGGTCGAGCCCTGCGCGGCCGAGGAACCGCCGGCGTCGTCGGAGGAGTGGGAGGAGCCGGAACCGCAGGCGGTCAGGACGGCGGCGAGGCCCACGCCACCGGCCGCCGCGACAACGCCGCGGCGGGTCGGTGACTCGGGGATTCCGGAGCTTTCTGCCATGGGGTTGCATCCTGTTCATGGGTCGGACCGGACGGCGGGGCCCTCGCCGCCCGGCAGCGTGCTGTCACGCGTACCCGTTCATACGGCCGCCCGCGGCGCGGTGTTCAACGCGTCCCGAAGAAATTTCACCTGGTGTCGCAGCAGCCCCTCCACCACCACCGGATCGCTCGGCCCGTGCGTGGCGTGCGACAGCGGAAGCACCTGGTGGTAGCGGCCCGCGGCGAGCAGCGCCTCCGACAGGCGCAGCGTGTGCGCGGCCACCACGTTGTCGTCGGCGAGGCCGTGCACCAGCAGCAGCGGCCGCTCCAGCGCCGCCGCCGACGTGATCGGCGAGCACCGGTCGTACGCCTCCGGGTCATCGTCGGGGTGGCCGAGGAACCGCTCGCGCCAGTGCGTGTCGTACAGCCGCTGGTCGCTGGGGGCGGCGCCGCTGATCGCCGCGTGGAAGACATCCGGGCGGCGCAGCACCGCCATCGCCGCCAGCGAGCCGCCGAAGCTCCAGCCGCGGATCGCCACCCGGCCCAGGTCCAGGTCGGGGCAGTGCGCGGCCGCCGCGTGCAGCGCGGTCACCTGGTCGGCGAGCGGCACCTCCAGCGTGTCCTTGTACACGCTCTTGTCCCACCGCGGACCTCGCCCCGGGGTGCCGCGGCCGTCCGCGACCACCACCGCGAAGCCCTCCTCGGCGAACCACTGCGCCTCGGCCAGCGGCCAGGTCGCCGCCCGCACCACCAGCCGCAGCGCGGGGCCGCCGTACGGCGCGAGCAGCACCGGCAGCGGGCCCGAGCCGGGCCGGTGCCAGGACGGCAGCAGCAGCGCGGTGCGGACGGCGTGCTCGCCCGCCCGCAGCCAGGTCACCCGCGGCGTCACCACCGGCCGGGCCGCCAGGCACGGCACCCGCAGCTCACCCCCGGACCCCGCCGCCCCGGCGGGCGGCAGCACCCGGATGTCGCGGCCGCCCTCGGTCAGCGACGACAGCAGCAGCGCGCCGCCGGCCCGCTGCCCGGTGTGCAGGCCCGGCCCCTCGCTCAGCCGGACCGCGCCCTCCTCGGGCCCGTACGACCACAGGTGCTCCTCGGTCGGCTCGTCGCACGCCGTGAACAGCACCGACTCGCCGTCCACGGACAGCACTTCGCACACCTGGAGGCCCTCGGGCGTGACGGGCGCGCCGCCGACCGCAAGGAAGCGGGTGCCGCCCGCGTCCTCGGTGTGCACCAGGGCGCCGGACGCGGTCCGCGCGGGAGTGCCGGGCACCAACTCCACCCACTTCGGGTCGCGCTGCTCGTGCAGCAGCCGTGTCGCCCCCGTCGCCGGGTCGGCGGTCAGCACCCGTACGGTGCCCTGGTCGCGGCTCTGGACGCTCAGCAGCGGGCCGTGCGCGTCCCAGGAGACGGCCGTCAGGTACTCGAAGCCGGCCCGGTCCCAGACGACCTCGGTACGGCGGCCCGACCCGTCCGCGTCCAGGAGGTGCAGCGACACCTCGGCGTTCGCGGTGCCCGCCGCCGGATAGGCCGTCTCGCGCGGCGGGTGCGCCGGGTCCGCCGGGTCGGCGATCCACCAGCGCGCCACCGGCGCGGTGTCCACCCGGGCGGCCAGCAGCCGTTCGCCGTCCGGCGCCCACCAGTAGCCGCGGTGGCGGTGCATCGACTCGGCCGCCACGTGCTCGGCCAGGCCGTACGCCACCTCGCCGCTCTCCGGTGCGGCGAGCACCCGGTCCGCGCCGGTCGCCAGGTCCCGCACGTGCAGCGCGCCGCCGGTCACATAGGCGACGCGGCGGCCGGTCGGGTCGGGCCGCGGGTCGATCACGGGCCCGGCGGTGGGGTGCCGGCGCGGCGGCCTGAGGCCCGCGGGGTCGGCGGTCCACAGCGCGCCGTCCAGGGCGAACGCCACCAGGCGCACCGCCCGGTCGGCCGCGTAGCCGACGATGCCGGTGGTGCGCTGCCGGGCCCGCTCGCGCCGGACCAGCTCCTCCGGCGGCACCTCGCCGCCCGGGTCCGCGAGCGCGGCCGGGTCGGCGAGCAGGCGCTCGCCGTCGGCGTCCAGCCGCCACAGGCAGCCGGCGCGGTCCTCGGGGCCGCGGGTGCGCACATAAAGAACCGACGAACCGTCGGGGGAGAGGGTGAGGGCCTGCGGGACGCCCAGCGAGAAGCGCTGGGTGCGGGCGAACTGGCGGGGGAAGTCGCGGTGATCGGTGATCGTGTCCATAAGGGCAGTCTTCACCCCGCTAACCTGGGGGGATGTTGAGAGAAGTGACCGGCATCCGCTATGTCACGCCGCTGCGTGAGGGCGGTTCGGTGCCCGGTGTGGTCGAGGCCGACGACCTCGGTACCTACGTCGTGAAGTTCAGCGGCGCGGCCCAGGGGCGCAAGGCGCTGGTCGCCGAGGTGATCGCGGGCGAACTCGGCCGCCGACTGGGGCTGCGGGTGCCCGAGTTGGTGCGATTCGACTTCGACCCGGTGATCGGACTCGGGGAGCCCGACCAGGAGATCCAGGACCTGCTCAAGGCGAGCGGCGGCCTCAACCTCGGGATGGACTTCCTGCCCGGCTCGCTCGGCTTCGACCCTCTGGTGTTCACCATGGAACCCGAGGAGGCCAGCCGCATCGTCTGGTTCGACGCGCTCATCGGCAACGTGGACAGGTCGTGGCGCAATCCTAACATGCTGGTCTGGCACCGGAACGTGTGGCTGATCGACCACGGCGCCTCGCTCATCTGGCACCACAACTGGAAGTCGGCGCAGGCCGCTTCCGCCAAGCCGTACGACGCGACCGACCACGCGCTCTCCCGCTTCTCACCCGAACCCGCGGCGGTGGCGGCGGAGTTGGCCGCACAGGTGACGGAGCCGCTCCTCACCGAGGTGACCGCCCAGGTGCCCGACGAGTGGCTGGTCGACGAGCCCGGGTTCGACGCGCCCGACGACGTGCGCGCCGCCTACCGCGAACTCCTCGGTGCCCGGGCGCTGGACATCCACGAGCGCATTACCACGGCCCGCCAGAAGGCGAAGCAACCGCCACCCGAGTGGCTGCGGACCTGGGTCGAGGGGAAGAACGCGAAATGAGCGGGCGCGACGTCTTCGAGTACGCGCTCGTGCGCGTCATGCCGCGGATCGAGCGCGGCGAACTGATCAACGCGGGCGTGCTGGTGTACTGCCGCGCCCAGGCGTACGTCGGTGCCCGCGTCCACCTCGACGTCGCGCGCCTGCGCTGCCTCGACCCGGACGTCGACGTCGAAGGCGTCGAGGCGGCGCTGCGCGGCTACGAGGGCATCTGTGCGGGGGGCGCTGCCGCTGGGCAGGCGGGGGAGGACGACCCCGGGCGGCGGTTCCGCTGGCTCACGGCTCCGCGCAGCACGATCGTGCAGCCCGGGCCGATCCACACCGGCCTCACCCAGGACGCCCGTAAGGAGGCCGACCGCCTCCTCGCCCTCCTCGTCCGCTGAGCGGAGTGCTCTTCCGCCCCTCCCCCCGGGCTGCCCGGTCCTGTGGGTGCCGGGACCTTGCGGTCCGCGGTGGTTGTTCGCGCAGTTCCCCGCGCCCCTTGTTGTCGCTCGGGTCTTCCCGCGGAAGAAGCTCGCGCCCCGAAGGGGCGCGGGGAACGGCGCGACCAGCCACAGCGGACCGCAAGGTCCCGGAACCGACAGGACGGGGCAGGACCGGGGGTCCTGTTGACAGCGTCAGCGCCCCCTCTTACGGTTCGGGGCGTGACCTACTAAGCGGTCGCTCATGTGAGGGCGGGCGTGCCAACCGGCCGAGGTTGAGGAGACGAAGATGTCCACCACCGAGCAGCGCGTCGCGATCGTCACGGGCGGCGCCCGCGGAATCGGCGCGGCGACCGCGGTGCGGCTGGCCACGGAGGGCCGGGCCGTCGCCGTGATCGACCTGGACGAGGACGCCTGCAAGGGGACCGTGGAGTCGATCACGGGCGCGGGCGGCCGCGCGATCGCCGTGGGCGCCGACGTGTCGGACGAGGCCCAGGTCCAGGCGGCCGTCGCCCGGGTGGCCGAAGAGCTCGGCGCGCCCACGATCCTGGTGAACAACGCGGGCGTGCTCCGCGACAACCTGATCTTCAAGATGTCCGTGGCGGACTGGGACACGGTGCTGGGCGTCCACCTGCGCGGCGCGTTCCTGATGACCCGCGCGGTGCAGAAGCACATGGTGGACGCCAAGTTCGGCCGCGTGGTGAACCTCTCCTCCTCCTCGGCGCTGGGCAACCGCGGCCAGGCCAACTACGCCGCCGCGAAGGCGGGCATGCAGGGCTTCACCAAGACCCTCGCGATCGAGCTCGGCAAGTTCGGCGTCACGGCGAACGCGGTCGCCCCCGGCTTCATCGTCACCGACATGACCGCGGCGACCGCCGCCCGCGTGGGCATGGGCTTCGAGGAGTTCCAGGCCGCGGCGGCCACCCAGATCCCCGTGCAGCGGGTCGGCCGCCCCGAGGACGTGGCGGGCGCGATCGCGTTCTTCACCGGCGACGCGGCCGGCTTCGTCTCCGGCCAGGTGCTGTACGTGGCCGGCGGCCCGCTCGACTGACCGCGTCACCCTCCACCAGCAGCGAAGGCGTACCAGGACATGACTGAACTCCCCCCGGACAGCGGCCGCGCCGCGATCGTCACCGGTGCCAGCCGCGGCATCGGGTACGGGATAGCCGAGGCGCTCGTCGCCCGCGGCGACCGCGTCTGCATCACCGGCCGCAACGAGGACGCCCTCAAGGAGGCCGTCGAGCGGCTGGGCGGCGGTGACCGGGTGATCGGCGTGGCCGGAAAGGCCCACGACCAGGCGCACCAGGAGGCGGCCGTCGCCCGCGTGATGGAGGCGTTCGGCCGGATCGACCACCTCGTGAACAACGCGGGCACCAACCCGGTCTTCGGCCTGCTCACCGACCTCGACCTCGGGGTCGCCCGCAAGGTCTACGAGACCAACGTGCTCTCCGCGCTCGGCTTCGCGCAGCAGACCTGGCGGGCCTGGCAGAAGGAGAACGGCGGCTCGATCGTCAACATCGCCTCGATCGCCGGGATCGCCCCCTCGCCGTTCATCGCCGCCTACGGCATGAGCAAGGCCGCGATGGTCAACCTCACCGTGCAGCTCGCCTCCGAGATGGCGCCCAAGGTGCGGGTCAACTCGATCGCCCCCGCGGTGGTGAAGACGAAGTTCGCCGCGGCCCTGTACGAGGGCCACGAGGAGGAGACGGCGGCCGGCTACCCCATGCAGCGGCTGGGCGTGCCCGAGGACATCGGCGGCGCGGCGGCGTTCCTGCTGTCGGACCAGGCCGCGTGGATCACCGGGCAGAACCTGGTGATCGACGGCGGCCTGTTCCTGAAAGCGGGCGTCTGACCGGGCGGAATGCCGACGGGGACCGGATTGTCAGAGGGGCGCGGTAGTTTCGGGGGCAGTGAAACCGATCGCGTACCGGAGGTTCCCGACGTGCCCAGCATGCTGCCCGACTCCTGGCAGGCCGTTCTCGGCGAGGAGTTGGACAAGCCCTACTTCCAGCAGCTCACCGACTTCGTCGCGGCCGAGCGGCGCGAACACCACGTCTTCCCGCCCGAGGACGAGGTGTTCGCCGCTCTGGAGGCCACACCGTTCGACAAGGTGAAGGTGCTGGTGCTCGGTCAGGACCCGTACCACGGCGCGGGTCAGGGCCACGGGCTGTGCTTCTCGGTGCGTCCCGGGGTGCGCACCCCGCCCTCGCTGCGGAACATCTTCAAGGAGCTCAAGGACGAGTTCGGGTACCCCGTGCCGGACAACGGGTATCTGATGCCGTGGGCCGAGCAGGGCGTCCTGCTGCTCAACGCGGTGCTGACGGTGCGTGAGGGCGAGGCCAACTCGCACAAGGGCAAGGGCTGGGAGAAGTTCACCGACGCGGTGATCCGCGCCGTCTCCGACCGCCCGGACCCGGCGGTGTTCGTCCTGTGGGGGAACTACGCGAAGAAGAAGAAGCCGCTCATCGACACCGGCCGCCACACCGTCATAGAGGGCGCGCACCCCTCGCCGCTGTCGGCGAAGCTCTTCCTGGGCAGCCACCCCTTCACACAGATCGACGAAGCGGTGAAGTCCCAGGGCCACGAGCCGATCGACTGGCGCATCCCCGACCTCGCGTCGGCGTAAGCGGGGGCAGTGGTGTACGGGCGGCGCTGAGCGGGGGAGCGGGCACCGGCGGCGGGCGCGGGCGGTCAGCGGCGGTAGACCTCGTGGCAGATCGAGGACGCCCGCCCGCCCCGCGCCCACCCGCCGTATGTCTCGCCGAGCCCGCACACGTCCGGCGCGGTCGGGAGCAGCGGGCGGGCCGGCCCCTTGAGGCGGGGGACGGCGGGCCGCAGCGCCGGGCGCGGGGGAGCCGGCGCCGGTACGGCCCTGGCGGTGGGCCGCGCATCCGGTGCGGGGGCGTCCGGGCGCGCGGTGGCCAGCACCCGGTGGGCGGGCGTCGACGCCACCCGGGCGTCGTCGGGCCGCGCGGTCCGGGCGGGCGGCGCGGACGCCGAGGGCGCGGGAGCGGGGGCTCCGGGCTGCGGCGAGACAGTGGTGCACCCGGCGGACGCGAGCACCGCGCACAGCGCGAACACCGGGGGCAGGAACGGGGAGAGGCCACGCACCCGCGCCACTGTGCCGTACCCGCGACCGTCCGGGTATTCCCCGCAGGGGTGAACATGCGGCGCCCCCGTATGCTGCCCGGACACGGCACCGCACGGCACGGCACCACACAGCACGGCACCGGCCCGGCACCGCCCGGCCGGGTAGGACTGACGACGGCACCGCACGGCACCAGGAGCACGGATGGCAGCGCGCGACGGCAGCGCCCCCCTGAAGATCGGCGTCATCGGGCTCGGTGACATCGCGCAGAAGGCGTACCTCCCGGTGCTCGCCGCGCAGCCGGGCCTCGAACTGCACCTGCACACCCGGACCGCCGCCACCCTGGCCGCCGTCGGCGACGCCTACCGGCTGCCGCACCGCCACCCCACCCTGGACGCGCTGCTCGACCAGGGCCTCGACGCGGCCTTCGTCCACGCCCCCACCGCCCACCACGTGGAGATCGGCACCCGCCTGATCGAGGCGGGCGTCCCCACCTATGTCGACAAGCCGCTCGCCTACGACCTGGACGGCGCGCGCGGTCTGGTGGACCTCGCGGGCACCCGCGGTGTACCGCTGGCGGTCGGCTTCAACCGCCGCTTCGCGCCCGGGTACGCGCAGTGCCTGGACCACCCGCGCGACCTGATCCTGATGCAGAAGAACCGGGTCGGGCTCGCCGAGGAGGTCCGGACGGCCGTCTTCGACGACTTCGTGCACGTGGCCGACACGCTGCGGTTCCTGGCGCCGGGCCCGATCGAGCAGGTCCGCGTCTCCGCCCGGGTCCGCGACGGGCTGCTGCACCACGTGGTGGTGCACCTGTCCGGCGACGGCTTCACCGCGATCGGGTCGATGAACCGGATGAGCGGCTCCACCGAGGAGACCCTCGACGTCAGCGGCGCCGACGCCCGCCGCCAGGTGCTCAACCTCGCCGAGGTGGTCGACCACAAGGGCCAGCCGACCGTGCGGCGCCGCGGCGACTGGGTGCCGGTGGCGCGGCAGCGCGGCATCGAGCAGGTGGCGCTCGCCTTCCTCGACGCGGTGCGCGCCGGCACCCCCCTCGACGCGCGGGACGCCCTGCGTACCCACGAGTTGTGCGAGCGGATCGTCGCCGAGATCACCGGGAGTCCCGTGCCGGGTCCGGCGACCGCCTGAGCGCGGCCACGTCCGCGGGGACCCCTTCGCCGCCCACCGGACCGGCCCCGGCGGCCCGGCGGCGCAGCGCGCGGACCCCTTCAACGGCCCCGGCGGCGAGCATCAGCAGCAGCGCCAGCCGCGGCACCCAGTCGCCGAACCGCACGTACGGGCTCGTCCCGGTGGCGGTCGGCACCTCGTACACCGCGGTGGCGCCGCCGCTGGTGCCGATCCGGTGCCCGACGGGCGCGCCGCCGGGACCGTAGACCGCGCTGATCCCGGTGAGGGTGGCGTGCACCATCGGCCGCCAGGTCTCCGCGGCCCGCAGCGCCGCGAGCGAGGCGTGCTGCGCCGGGGCCCAACTGCCCTGGAACGACGAGGTGGAGGACTGGGCGACCAGCAGCCGCGCGCCGTCCGCGGCCAGGTGGCGGCTCATGTCGGGGAACGCCGACTCGAAGCAGACCAGCGGCCCGAAGCGCAGCGCCCCGGTGTCCATCACCACCTGCCGGCGGCCCGGCCTGCGGTCCTGCCCGGCGGCCTTCCCCACGGACGTGGCCCAGCCCAGCAGCGACCGCATCGGGATGTACTCCCCGAAGGGCACCAGCCGCATCTTGTCGTACGTCGGGCCGGTCACGCCGTGCGGGCCGACGAGTGTGGAGGTCTTGGAGATGCCGGTGCCGTCGGCGCGTTCGGCGTCCACGTTGACCAGCAGGTCGGCGCCGACCAGGCGGGAGAGCGCGGCGAGCGTCGCGGTGGTGCCCGGGTGGTCCGACAGGTCGACGCCGACGCTGCTCTCGCCCCACACCACCAGGTCGGGGCGGCTGCCGGCGAGTCGCCGGGTGAGGCGGACCTCGCGGGCGAACCGGGCGGCCGGCCCCTCGACCACCCCGGGCTGCACGACCGCGACCCGGACCGGCGCGGTGGCGTGCGGGCGCGGCGCCCACAGCCATACGGCGCCGGTCGCCACCGAGGCGGCGAGCAGTGTCGCGGCGGCGGCACGGCGCGCGGACGGCAGCACGCACAGGACGGCGACGGCCGTGTTGACCAGCACCAGCGCCGCGCTGACCAGCCACACCCCGCCGAGGGAGGCGAGCCGCAGGGCCGGGCCGACCTGCCACTGGCTCGCGCCGAGCAGGCCCCAGGGGCCGCCGAGGTACTGCCAGGAGCGGACCAGTTCGATCAGCAGCCAGCCGCTGGGCAGGAGCACCAGGGCGGCGCCCACCGCGGGGGCGCCGCCGAGCAGGCGGCGGACCAGCCAGCCCCAGGGCGCCCACAGCGCGCCCAGCAGCAGGGCGAGCACCGGGAGGAAGACGGTCATGCTCGGCAGCAGCCAGTTGTGGACCGCGAGCATGAAGCCGGCGCCGCCGAACCACCCGTCCAGCGCCGCGCGCCGGGCGCTCGGCGCCGAGCGGATCAGCAGGAGCCAGGGGACCAGGGCGAGGTAGGCGAGCCACCACAGGGACGGTGCCGGGAAAGTCAGCGCCGGCACCGCGCCCGCCACTGCGGAGGCCACTCCGCGGCTCCACCCTCGCGTACCCGGGAGCAGGGTGCCTGTCGGGCTCATCCGCGGCTCCCTCCGGGTGGGGTGGTGCTGTCGGCTCCGGGACCACCTGCCGGTGGGGGCTGGTCGCGCAGTTCCCCGCGCCCCTGATTTTGCTCGGGCCTTCCCGCGAAAGAAGCTCGCGCCCCAAGGGGCGCGGGGAACGGCGCGAGCAGCCACGGCGGACCGCAAGGTCCCGGCACTCCCGGGACGGGTCCGCCGGGTGGGTCAGGCCGAGGCGTCCGCTGAGGCGTCTTCGGACACTGCGCGGGCGCGGGTGGTGACGACGGCGGCCGCGGCGAGTGCGGCGGCGCCGAACGCCGCGGCGATCACCCAGGGCCGGTCCAGGCAGTGGCCGGTGGCGTGGTCGAGGGAGAGCCGCCCGGGCCCGGACAGCCCGAGGGACGCGGCGGTCCAGCCGAGCAGCGCCGGGTGTTCGAAGCCCCCGGACATCGCGAAGAACCCGGCCGGGGCGTGCACTGCGACGGCCCCAGCCATGGCCCCGGCGGCGGCCGCACCGGCCGCGGGGGTGGCCAGGCCGAGTGCGAGGAGGGCGCCGCCGCCCGCCTCGCCGAGCCCCGCCGCGACGGCCGCGGGCTTGCCGGGCCGGAAACCCATGTGCTCCATGGCCCCGGCGGTGGCGTCGAGCCCGCCCCCGCCGAACCACCCGAACAGTTTCTGCGCGCCGTGCGCGAAGAGCGCCGACCCCGCGCCCAGACGCAGCGCCAGCAGTCCGATGTCCTTGCGGTACGCCGTTCCCATGACCGCGTCCTTTCGTTCGCCCGGGCCCGGTCGTCGAAGGGCCCACCCGGCCAGTGTGTGCGGCCCGGCGGGCATCGCGCCGCGCCAGGCGGTCTGTCCGGGCGAACGGGGGGCGCCGCGGCGGGCGGCTTACGGCAGGCGGTTCCAGGAGGTCAGCACATGGCGGCCGTGTTCGATGCCGAGCCGGCTGACCGTACCGGTGGCGAGCTGGAAGAGCGCGCCGTCGGCGGGGGGCAGGCCGAGCCGCCGGGCGGTGAGCACCCGCAGGAAGTGCGCGTGCGCGACGAGGACGACGTCGCCGCCCTCGCCGTTGGCGAAGGCCGCCTCGACCCGGGCGAGCACCCGGTCGGCACGGTCGCCGACCTGCTCGGGGCTCTCGCCGGGATGCCCCTCGGGCCCGGGCACGACGCCGTCGGTCCAGATCTCCCAGCCCGGGCGGGTGCGGTGGATGTCGCGGGTGGTGACGCCCTCGTAGCCGCCGTAGTCCCACTCGTGCAGGTCGGGGTCGATGCGTACGTGGTCCAGGCCGGCGAGCTTCGCGGTCTGCTGCGCGCGCTGGAGCGGGCTGCTGATCACGCACCCGATGTGCCGGCCGGCCAGCAGCGGCACCAGCGACCGCGCCTGCTCCTCGCCGTGCTCGGTGAGCGGCAGGTCGGTGTAGCTGGTGTGCTGACCGGACTGCGACCACTCGGTCTCGCCGTGCCGGATCAGAACGAGCTCACCCATCGGACACCTCCCGTGGCGCCCCGCGGCGCCCGTTTGTGATCATATGCCGACCGCCCGCCGCGACCACCGCGCGGCCGTCGGGCCGACCCGTCGGCACAACTGCGGACCGGCCGAAAGACTTCCCGCCCGCGGCGTCGTTACGATGGCGCGCGGGTCGCTCCGGTTGCGGCGGCGGCGTGTTCTCGGTCGGATCGAAGCAGCGTACGGGGGACACCCGCGGGTCCGCGCGGCACACGGGGCGGCCGAGGCGGCGGCAGGGCGGAGCGTTCCGCCCGGGCGGCGGCCAAGTGACCAGCAAGCGGCAGCGACCAGCAACAGGAGCCGGAATGAACGACGCACCCCGCACATACGACGTGGTCGTCATCGGAGCGGGCCCGGTCGGGGAGAACCTGGCCGAGCGGACCCGGGCGGCCGGGCTCAGCACGGTTGTCGTGGAGAGCGAACTCGTCGGCGGTGAGTGCTCCTACTGGGCGTGCATGCCGAGCAAGGCGCTGCTGCGGCCGGTGGCCGCCCGGGCCGACGCGCGCCGGCTGCCGGGGCTGGCCGCCGCCGTGGCCGGGCCGCTGGACTCCGCGGAGGTGCTGGCCCGCCGGGACGAGTTCACCTCGCACTGGAAGGACGCGGGCCAGGTGGGGTGGCTGGACTCGGTCCACATCGACCTGGTGCGCGGCCGCGGCCGGCTCGACGGGCCGCGCCAGGTCGTGGTCGACACCCCGGACGGCGGTGTGGTGCGGCTGGCGGCCCGGCACGCGGTCGCGGTGTGTACCGGCACCACCGCGGCGCTGCCCGACCTGGCGGGGCTGGCCGACGTCCGGCCGTGGACCAGCCGCGAGGCGACCAGCGCCAAGCAGGTGCCCGAGAGCCTGGTGGTGGTCGGCGGCGGCGTGGTCGCCGTGGAGATGGCGACGGCCTGGCAGGCGCTCGGCGCGCGCGTGACGGTGCTGGTCCGCGGCGGCGAACTGCTCGGCCGGATGGAGCCGTTCGTCGGCGGGATGGTCGCCGACGGGCTGCGGGAGGCGGGCGTCGACGTACGGTTCGGGGTGTCCGTGGCGTCGGTGGTGCGCGAGGGCCGCGAGGTGCGGGTCGGGCTCGACGACGGCGGCGAACTGACCGCGGACGAGATCCTCTTCGCGGTCGGCCGCGAGCCGCACACCGGCGACCTCGGGCTCGACACGGTCGGACTCACGCCCGGCGACTGGCTGACGGTCGACGACACCTGCCAGGTCACCGCGGTGCCCGACGGGTGGCTCTACGCGGCCGGCGACGTCAACCACCGGGCGCTGCTGACCCACCAGGGCAAGTACCAGGGGCGGATGGCCGGCACCGCGATCGCCGCGCGCGCCACGGGGCAGCCGGTGGACAACGCGCCCTGGGGCGCGGCCGTGGCCACCGCCGACCACGCCGCCGTGCCGCAGGTCGTCTTCACCGACCCGGAGGCGGGCTCGGTCGGCCTGACCCTTCAGGAGGCCGAGCGCTCCGGGCGGCGGGTGCGCGCGGTGGACTACGACCTCGGGCAGGTCGCGGGTGCGAGCCTGTACGCCGACGGCTACACCGGCCGGGCCCGGATGGTGGTGGACCTCGACCGCGAGGTGCTGCTCGGGGTGACCTTCGTCGGGCCCGGGGTGAGCGAGCTGGTGCACTCCGCCACGATCGCGGTCGTGGGCGAGGTGCCGATCTCCCGGCTGTGGCACGCGGTCCCCTCCTACCCCACCATCAGCGAGGTGTGGCTGCGCCTGCTGGAGACCTACCGCGGCTGACGGCCCGCGCGGCCCGCGTGACCGGCAGGTGCCCGCGGGATCGGCAGGTGTGATCGGCGCGTGTCCGCCATACGCATCGATTCCGCGCCGTGGTCCGTGCGCGGCATGGCGAGCCCCCAGGAGATGTGACGCTGAGTAGCTAAGGTGCGGCGTGCGAACCATTCCATAACGGTCATCGCGCATGTTTCTGGCGAAAGGTCATGATGACGTACAGATCCCATCTCGCCGCGGCGGCCGCACTGCTGCTCGCCCTGGGCGGCGCGCCGGCCGCGGGTGCCGTCGGCGCGCCGGGCGGCCCGGCCGTCCAGCCCCGCGCCGTGCCCGCGCCCGGCCCCGGCAGCTCCGTGGTGACGGTGCGTACCGGCGGCGACCGCGACCCCGCGACCGACACGGTCCTGCCGCTGGCCGGGGTCCGGCTCGCGCTCTTCCGCGACGCCGACGCCGCGGACCCGATCGACGCCCCCTGGGCCCAGTGCACCTCCGACGCCGACGGGGACTGCAACTTCGTCGTGCCGCAGACCGGCGCGGGCGAGGCCGAGAACGGCAGCGTGCTGACGGTCCGCCAACTCGCCGCCCCCGCCGGCTGGTACACCAACCCGGTGCTGCGCACCGGCCCCGGCAGCGGCTCGAACTCGGTCGCCTCGCCGTACGAGTTCCAGACGCCGGCGCTGGAGGGCGGGGCGACCTACCGCTCCACCCGCGAGTTCATGTACAGCTCCAGCAACTCGCTGCCCACCCGCTCGGGCGGCATCTGGCAGTCCTCGCGGGACAACCCGCCGCTGCCGCAGTCCTGCGGGCTGGACGTCGCGGTGGTCCTCGACCTGTCCGCGTCCGTCGGCAGCCAGCTGCCCGCGCTGAAGGCGGCCACCGACGCGTTCACCGATGCCCTGACCGGCACGCCCTCGCGGCTGGCGCTGTTCTCCTTCGACCAGGCGTCGCCCGCCACCAGCGTGGACGCCAACCACCCCGAGCTCCAATCGGTCTCGACCCCGGCCGGTGCCGCCGCCTTCAAGAGCCTCTACGCGGACTGGACGCTCGGCAAGGGCACCAACTGGGACCGCGCGCTGCACGCCGTCGCCCAGGCACCGGAGCACTACGACGCCACCGTGGTCCTCACCGACGGCAACCCGACCCGCTTCGGCAGCCTGCACGGCGACGGCGCCAACACCCACTTCATCGACGTGGAGAACGGCATCTTCTCCGCCAACTCCGTCAAGGCCCAGGACACCAGGGTGATCGCCCTCGGCGTCGGCAGCGGCGTGGCGGGGCTGTCCGGACTCAACCTGCGTGCCATCTCCGGCCCGACGGCCTTCGACGGCGGCAACACCACCGCCGCGGACTACTTCCAGACCACCGACTACGGCCAGGCCGCCGACCAGTTGCGCGCCCTGGCACTCGAGCACTGCACCGGCAGCCTCACCGTCGTCAAGCAGATCGTGCCCGAGGACACCACCGGCGAGGACGTCACGGGCGCCGAACCGGCCGGTCCCGGCTGGACCTTCGACGCCTCCACGACCACACCCGGCGTCACCGGCCTGCCCGCCACGCAGACCACCACCTCCGACGGCACCGGCGCCGTCACCTTCCAGCCCGGCTTCGGCCTGAACCCCTCGGCGGACGTCACCGTGGGCGAGATCCAGCACCCCGGCTACGCACTCGTCACCCAGGACGGCGGCAACGCCGTGTGCACCGACCTCGACACCGGGCAGCGCGTACCGGTGGAGAACACCGGCACCGACGAGATCCCCGGCTTCACCGTGGACGCACCCCGCCAGGCCGCCATCAGCTGCACCGTCTACAACCGGCCCGTCGGCAGCACCGACGACTCCGCGGACATCACCGTCGACAAGGAGTGGAACGTCGACGGCCACCTGTACGCCGAGGGCACCCAGCCCGACGGGCTCAGCGCCCAGCTCACCTTGACCGGTCCCGGCGGCGCCGGGGCCACCCCGCAGCCGTGGGGCGACCCCCGCACCGGCTACACCATCGGCGACCGCGTCACCGTGGCCGAGAGCGTCCACCTGACCGCGCCCGGCTGCACGCTCGGCGGTTCGGAGGTCACCAGCGTCGACGGCGCCGGCACGCACCTGCCGCTGCCGTACGACGCGACGCTCACCGCGCACCACCAGCACCTCGTCGTCACCAACACCGTGACCTGCTGCCCGGACGACGGCGGGCAGCACGGCTACGGTGCCGGGCCGCAGAAGGCCCAGCCGCGGCCCGCGGCGGTGCACCCCGCCCGTCGCTGAGCCGGCGGGCCGAGCAGGAGCAGAAGGACCCGGGGCCGGGTGCGCGGACAGACGCGCGCCCGGCCCTCGGCACGCCGACGCGGACCGCGCAGGGGGGCGCACAGCAACGGCGGGGCACGGCCGTGGAAGGGCGGGGTGAGCCGTTTGTGGTTCAGGGCGCCGGGTCAAGGCGCTCAAAGGTTGGGGATAGATGATGATGTGCCTTGCCCGGTGGCGCGAGTCCAGCCGGACACGACTGTCGCCGGGCATGGTCGCTGTATCCGCACCCGCACCCGCATCCGTGACCGAGGAGACGAAGTCCCATGAGCCGCACGGTCGACTGCCCGCCGCCGCACGCCCTTGCCCGCCCGCGACCGGTGCGCCGGACCCCCGTGCCCGGCGCGGCGGCGGGCGCCCGGTGACGGGCCGCCCAGCGCAGGACCACGGGCCGCACCGGGCGGACGACGCGGGCGCCGGTACGGCGCAGCCCGCGGCCGGCTGGGTGCGCCGGATCGGCGCGTACTGCCTGCGGCACCGCCGGGACGTGCTGATGGCGTTCGGCGCCGCCGTCGCCGTCGCGATCGCCACGGCGACGCTCCCGCTGGTGCTGCGGCACGTCGTGGACCGCGTCGCCTCCGGGCGTACCGGGTCGCTCACCGCGTGGACCGTGGTGCTCGCGGGGCTGGGCGCGGTCCGCTTCGCCGGCGGCTTCACCCGCCGCTACACCGCCGGCCGGCTGTCGCTCGGCGTCCAGTACGACCTGCGCAACGACGCGTTCGCCGCGCTGCTGCGGCTGGGCGGCGCCCAGCAGGACACCCTGCGCACCGGCCAGATCGTCAGCCGCTCCATATCCGACATCACCCTGATCCAGACCCTGCTGCAGTTCCTGCCGAACATGACAGGAAACGCGCTGATGTTCGTGGTCTCGCTGGTCTTCATGGCGTGGCTGTCCCCGCTGCTGACCCTGGTCGCGCTGGTCGTCGGCCCGCTGCTGTGGCTGATCGCGCTGCGCAGCCGCCGCGACCTGTTCCCCGCCAACTGGCACGCCCAGCAGGAGGCCGCCGAGGTCGCCTCCGGTGTCGAGGCGACGGTGACCGGGGTGCGGGTGGTCAAGGGCTTCGGGCAGGAGGAACGCGAACTGGCCGGCCTGGAGCAGCGCGCCAAGCGGCTGTTCGCCTCCCGGCTGCGGGTCGTGCGCTACAACAGCCGCTACAACCCCGCGCTCCAGGCGGTGCCCGCGCTCGGCCAGGTCGCGGTGCTCGCCTTCGGCGGCTACCTGGCGCTGCACGGCCGGATCTCGCTCGGCACCTTCCTGGCCTTCACCAGCTACCTCGGCTCCTTCGTCACCCCGGTCCGCCAGGTCGCCACGCTGCTGACCGTCTGGCAGCAGGCCCGGGCCGGCGCCGAACGCGTCCTGGAGGTCGTCGACGAGGCACCGGTGATCACCGACGCGCCCGGCGCCCGCGAACTGCCCGACGAGCCGCCCGCGCTGTCCTGGCAGGACGTCACCTTCGGCTACGGCGACGGGCAGCCGCTGCTGCGCGGCTTCAGCCTCGACATCGCGCCCGGCGAGACCGTCGCCCTGATCGGCCCGGCCGGCTCCGGCAAGTCCACCGCGGCGGCGCTGCTGCCGCGCTTCTACGACGTCCCCGCCGGGTCGGTCCGCGTCGGCGGCACCGACGTACGGGAGTTGACGCTCGACTCGCTGCGCGGCCGGATCGGGTTCGTCTTCGAGGAGAGCCTGCTGCTGTCGGACACGGTCCGCAACAACATCGCCTACGGCGAGCCCGGCGCGAGCCAGGAGCGGGTCAGGGCCGCCGCCCGGATCGCCCGCGCCGACGAGTTCGTCGAGCGCCTCCCGCAGGGGTACGACACGGTCGTCGGCGAGCAGGGCCTGACGCTGTCCGGCGGCCAGCGGCAGCGCGTCGCGCTCGCCCGGGCGCTGCTGTGCGACCCGGCGGTGCTGGTGCTCGACGACGCGACCTCCGCGATCGACGCCCGGGTGGAGGCGGAGATCCACGCGGCCCTGCACGAGGCGGTCCGCCGCCCCACCACGCTGATCATCGCGCACCGCCGCTCCACCCTCGAACTCGCCGACCGCATCGCGGTGCTGGACGGCGGCCGGGTGGTCGACACCGGCACGATGGACGAACTGCGGTCCCGCTCCGCGCTGTTCCGCTCCCTGCTGTCGGCCGTGGACGCGCCCGAACCGGCCGGGGAGCATCGGACCGGCAACGTGATGGCCGCCGAACACGCGTCCGGATCGGGGGAGTTGGGGACACCCGCGGGCGCCGAACTGTCGGCCGCGAGCGACGACGGGCCCGACCCGACGGCCGCGCCCCCGGCGCACCCGGCCCCCGCCGTCACCGCGCACCTGTGGCGCCGCCCGGACGGCGAGGACGGCCCGGCGGGCGGTGAGGGCGCCGCGCTGCGCGCCGCGCAGGCGATCTCGCTCTCCTCGGCGACGGCCGGGCGCGGCCGGGGGCCGGGCGGCGGGGTGCTCGGCACGGCGCCGCCCACCCCCGAACTCCTGGCCGGGCTGGCGAAGATGCCGCTGCCCGCGGCCGACCCGGACGTGCCGGCCGACCGCACCCGGGCCGCCGACCCGCACTTCGGGCTGCGCCCGCTGGTGCGGCCGTTCCGGCTGGCGCTGCTGCTGGGGCTGGCGCTGGTCGCCCTCGACGCGCTGGCGCAGATCATCGTGCCGGTGCTGGTCCGCCGGGGCGTCGACGACGGCGTGGCGCACCACTCGGGCCGGGTGCTGCTGGAGGCGGCCGCGGCCGCGGCGGTGGTGGTCGCCGCGGACTGGCTGATCGGCATCGGCCAGATCCGCACCACCGGACGCACCGGCGAGCGGCTGCTCTACACGCTCCGGGTCAAGACGTTCGCCCAGCTCCAGCGGCTCGGACTGGACT
This sequence comes from Streptomyces sp. CA2R106, assembly GCF_037034245.1. Classification (NCBI taxonomy): domain Bacteria; kingdom Bacillati; phylum Actinomycetota; class Actinomycetes; order Kitasatosporales; family Streptomycetaceae; genus Streptomyces; species Streptomyces sp. CA2R106. Next base: position 81,283 of record NZ_JBAGKC010000026.1, on the reverse strand, counting down.
ACTACGAGCGCGAGTTGGGCGGCCGGATCATGACCCGGATGACCACCGACGTGGACGCGCTGTCGAACTTCCTCCAGACCGGGCTGATCACCGCCGTGGTCAGCCTGCTCACCGTGTTCGGCGTGCTGATCACCCTGCTGGTCATCGACGCCGGGCTCGCGGTGGTGCTGCTCGGCGCGCTGCCGCTGCTGGTGGTGGGCACCGCGGTCTTCCGGCACCACTCGGTACCCGCCTACCACGAGGCGCGCGAGCGGGTCAGCGCGGTCAACGCCGCCCTCCAGGAGAACGTCACCGCGATCCGCGTCACCCAGGCGTTCCGCCGCGAGCGCCGCAACGCCGCCGACTTCGCCGAACTCGCCTGGGCCTTCCGCGACTCGCGGCTGCGCGCCCAGCGCTACATGGCGACGTTCTTCCCGTTCGTGGAGTTCCTGGGCACCCTGTCCACCGCGGCGGTGCTCGCGGTCGGCGCCGGGCAGGTGCACTCCGGCACCCTGACCGCCGGGACGCTGATCGCCTTCCTCCTCTACGTCGACCTGTTCTTCTCCCCGATCCAGCAGTTCTCGCAGGTCTTCGACGGCTACCAGCAGGCCGTCGTGGGCCTGGGCCGGCTGCGCACCCTGATGCGCACCCCCACCGCCACCCCCGTACCCGAACACCCGCGTGAAGTGCGGCAGTTGCGGGGCGAGGTGGTCTTCGACGACGTGTCCTTCGGATACGCCGGGGGCGGCGGGCAGGAGGTGCTGCACGGTGTCCGGCTGCGGATCGCGCCCGGCGAGACGGTCGCGCTCGTCGGCGCGACCGGCGCCGGCAAGTCCACCGTGATGAAGCTGATCGCGCGGTTCTACGACCCCACCAGCGGCGCGGTCCGGGTCGACGGCCACGACCTGCGCGCGCTGGACCTGGCCGGCTACCGCGCCAGGCTCGGCGTGGTCCCGCAGGAGGCCCACCTGTTCAGCGGCACCGTGCGCGACGCCATCGCCTACGGCCGGCCCGGCGCCACCGACGCCGAGGTGGAGGCCGCGGCGCGCGCGGTCGGCGCGCACGACATGGTGGCCGGGCTCCCGGCCGGCTACCTCCAGCCGGTCGGCGAGCGCGGCCGCAACCTGTCCGCCGGGCAGCGGCAGCTGCTCGCGCTGGCCCGGGCCGAACTCGTCGACCCCGACGTGCTGCTGCTCGACGAGGCCACCGCGTCGCTGGACCTGGCCACCGAGAGCCGGGTGGCGGCCGCCACCGAGGCGCTGACCCGCAAGCGCACCACGCTGGTGGTCGCGCACCGGCTCACCACGGCCGCCCGGGCCGACCGGGTGGTGGTGCTGGACCGCGGCACCGTCGTGGAGACCGGCACCCACGCGATGCTGCTCGCGGCGGACGGGGTGTACCGGAAGCTGTGGGACGCCTTCCGGCAGCACGGCGCCGCCGCGACCGTCGACCAGCTCGCCGCCGGGGGCGGCTGACCCGGCGGCGTCAGGGGCGCGGGGCGAGCCCGAGGTGGTCGCGGAGCGTCGTGCCGGCGTACTCGGTGCGGAAGACCCCGCGCTCCTGGAGCAGCGGCACCACCGTGTCGGCGAAGGCGTCCAGGCCGCCGGGGGTGACGTGGGGCACCAGGATGAACCCGTCGCTCGCGTCGGCCTGGACGTACGCGTCGATCGCCGCGGCCACCGTCTGCGGCGAGCCGATGAAGGTCTGGCGCGCGCTGGTCCTGATCACCAGGTCCCGGATCGACAGGTGTTCGGCCGCGGCCAGTTCGCGGTACTCGCGGGCGACGGCCAGCGGGTCGCGGACCATCCGGACGCTGGCCCGGCCGCGGGCGAGGGTGTGCTCGCCCGGGTCGGGGTCGACGTCCGGCAGCGGGCCGTCCGGGTCGTAGGCCGACAGGTCGCGGTTCCAGACCTGTTCGAGCAGCTTGATCGCGGTCTGGCCGCTGACCTGGGCCCGGCGCACCTCTTGGGCGGCGTCCTGCGCCTGCGCGTCGGTGTCACCGAGCACGAAGGTCGCCGCGGGCAGGATCAGCAACTCCTCAGGGGTGCGGCCGTACTTCGCGAGCCGGCCCTTCACGTCGCGGTAGAACGCCTGGCCGGCCTCGAGTTCGGCGTGCCGGCTGAAGATCGCGTCGGCCGAGCGGGCCGCGAACTCCCGCCCCTCGTCGGAGTCCCCGGCCTGGAAGACAACCGGGCGGCCCTGCGGGCTGCGCGGCACGTTGAAGCGCCCCTCGATGGCGAAGTGCTCGTCCTTGTGCCGGAAGGAGCCCGCGGCCGGGTCGGCCAGGAAGCGGCCGGACGAGCGGTCGGCGGCGATCTCACCGCCGCGCCATGAGTCGAACAACTCCTGTGCGGTGCGCAGGAACTGCTCGGCGCGCGTGTAGCGGTCGGCCTGTTCGAGGAAGCCGCCCCGGCGGAAGTTCTCACCGGTGAAGGCGTCCCAGGAGGTGACCACGTTCCAGGCCGCGCGCCCGGCCGACAGGTGGTCCAGCGACGCGAACTGCCGGGCCACCTCGTAGGGTTCGTTGAAGGTGGAGTTGATGGTGCCGGCCAGCCCGATCCGCTCGGTGACGGCGGCCAGCGCGGCGAGCACCGTGAAGGTGTCGGGGCGGCCGACCACATCCAGGTCGTAGATCCGGCCGCCCTGTTCGCGCAGCCGCAGGCCCTCGGCGAGGAAGAGGAAGTCGAACTTCGCGCGCTCGGCGGTGCGGGCGAAGCGGGCGAAGGAGTCGAACGCGATGTGGCTGCCGGCCTCGGGGTCGCTCCACACGGTGGTGTTGTTGACGCCCGGGAAGTGGGCGGCGAGATGGATCTGCTTCGGCTGCGTGCTCATCGGCGTGTGCTCCTCCGGCTCGGGCGGGTCATGGGGTGGCGGTCGGGCCGGGCACGGTGACCTGGCGGAAGACGGTGGTGCGGCGCAGGGTGAAGCCGAGCGCCTCGTACAGGGCGATGGCGGGGGTGTTCGAGGCGGCGGCGTGCAGGAACGGGGTGTCGCCGCGGGCGCCGATCCCGGCCGCGGTGTGGCGGACCAGCCGCCCGGCCAGGCCCTGCCCGCGGTGGGCCGGGTCGGTGCACACCGCGCTGATCTCGGTCCAGCCCGGCGGGCGCAGCCGCTCCCCGGCCATCGCCACGAGCGCGCCCGCGCGGCGGATGCCGTAGTACGCGCCCATCTCGACGGTGCGGGGCAGGAAGGGGCCCGGCTGGGTGCGCGCGACCAGGTCGAGCATCTCGGGCACGTCCGCCGGCCCGAGCCGTACCGCCTCGGGGTCCGGCACGCCGCGCAGCGTGGTCGCCACCAGCTGCACGCCCGGGATCGGGTCGCTGCCGCTCCACCCGGCGGGCAGGTCGGCGAGCCCGGCGGCGGTGAAGGAGTTGCCCGGCCCGACCAGTGCGGCCAGGTCGGCCCACGCGCGCGGGTCGGCCGCGTCGGCGAGCGCGACGAAGGGCGACACGTCGGTGCGGTAGCGGCCCGCACGGCCGGCGAGCTCCGCCAGGTGGCGGTGCGGGCCGCTCAGCGAGGCCCAGGCGGGGTTGTCCAGGACGTGCGCGCCGGGCGCCGGGTGCTGCGGGCGGGGTGCGTGCGGCGGCGGGGGCGTGGTGTGCGGGCTGGTCGACATGGGGGCGGTGCCTCTCCGTTCCTGGTGCGGTGCGGTGCGGTGCGGTGCGGTGCGGTGCGGTGCGGCCGGCGCCGGGGGCGCCGGCCGGTGCGTGCTCTCGCGGGACAACGCCGGACCGGGCCGCGGAAAGTCCCGGGCCCCGCGGTCAGGAGTTGCTCAGCGGCAGCCCGGGCGGGTTGACGAGCGAGCGGTCCACCGCCTCGTCGCTGAGGTTCCACGCGGCCAGCCACTTCGCGTACTGGCCATGGGTGACCAGGTAGTTGATGGCGTCGGCCAGCGGTTTCGCCAGGCCGTCGTCCTTCTTGGTGGTGGCGCAGATCAGCCCTTGCAGGCTCGCCCCGGCACCGGAGTAGGTGCCCGCGCTGCGGGTGGCCTGCGGGCTGCCCGCGGTCTTGGCGACGTGGTAGGCGACGCTGGGGTTCGGCGCGAAGTAGGCGTCGATCCGGTGGGAGTTGAGCGCCAGGTAGGTGCTGTTCGCCTCCTGGTAGTACTTGATGGTGAGCTTCTTGCCGGCTGCCTTGAGCCGGGCCTGCCACTCCAGCAGGATCTTCTCCTGGTTGGTGCCGGAGCCGACCGCGACCGTCTTGCCCGCCAGCTGGCGGTAGTCGCCGGTGAACGTCCAGGAGTCGTCCTTGCGGACCTCGAAGCCGAGGTTGTCCTGCCGGTAGCTGGCGAAGTCGTACTTCTGCTTGCGCTGCTCGGTGTCGGTGATGTTGGAGAAGCCGACATCGGTCTTGCCGCTGTCGATGCCGATGAAGAGGTTGTCCCAGGTGGCGTTGGTGAGCACCGGCTTGAGTCCGAAGACCGCCGCGACCAGCCGGCCGAGGTCGGGCTCGGAGCCGGTGAGGGTCTTCTGGTCGGTGCCGGTGTAGCCGATCGGCGGGGAGCCGGCCGGCAGGAAGCCCAGGCCCACCACCAACTGGCCGCGCTTGCGCACGGCCGCGGGCAGTTCGGCGCGGATCGCGGCCACCTCGGGCACCTTCAGGGTGGTCTGGTGGGCGGCGCCGTTGGACAGCGCGCCGACCGTCACCGTGCCCTTGGCGTCCGCCGCGGCCGCGGCGGACGAACCGCCGCTGCCGCTGCCGCAGCCGGTCAGGCCCAGCAGGAGGGTGGCCGCGGCGGCGGCGCTCAGGGCGAGGCGGGAAGCGGTACGGGGCATGGCGGCCTTCCTTGGCAGGGGCAACAGGCATACGGGCGTACGGAGTTACGGGGCATACGGGCGTACCGGTGTCGGTGTCGGGACCGGGACTGACGGGCCTGCGTACGGCCTACGGGTGCGGCGGGCCCGGCGGATACGGCCGGCACGGCCCGGGCGGCGGCTCACAGGACACGGCTGAGGAACTCCCGGGTCCTGGGGTGGCGCGGCGCCGACAGCACCTGCGCGGGCGGCCCGTGCTCCACCACCCGGCCCCCGTCCAGGAAGACGGCGCTGTCGGCGACCTCCCGGGCGAAGCCGATCTCGTGGGTGACCACGATCAGCGTGGTGCCGCCCGTGGCCAGGCCCTTGATCACCGCCAGCACCTCGCCGACCAGCTCGGGGTCGAGCGCGGAGGTCGGCTCGTCGAAGAGGATCACGCCGGGCTCCAGGGCCAGCGCCCGCGCGATCGCCACCCGCTGCTGCTGCCCGCCGGACAGCTGCCGCGGATACGCCTCGGCCCGGTCGCCCAGTCCGACCCGCTCCAGCAGCTCCCGGGCGGCCGCGCGGGCCTTGGTCCGGGTGCTGCGGCCGGTTGCCACGGGCGCGGCGGCCACGTTCTCCAGCACGGTCAGGTGCGGGAAGAGGTTGAAGTTCTGGAAGACGAAGCCGATCCGGGCGCGCTGCGCCAGGATCGCCCGCTCACCCAGCTCCTTGAACCGGCCGCGGTGGCGCCGCACCCCGATCGGCTCACCGCCGACCTCGACGTGCCCGGCGTCCAGCTTCTCCAGGTGGTTGATCGCCCGCAGCAGCGTGGACTTGCCCGAGCCGGACGGCCCGAGGATCACCGTGACCTCGCCGGCCGGCACCGTCAGGTCCACCCCGGCGAGCACCTGCTGCGCGCCGAACCGCTTGTACGCGCCCCGCACGGTCACCGCGGCCGGCCGGGCCGCGTCGGCAGGGGTCCATTCGGCCCGTTCAGCCTGCTCGGTCCGTTCGGCCGCGATCCCGCCCGTCTGCTCCGCCGCGCTCATCGGGCCGCTCCCGCCGCGAAGCGGGCCCGCGCCCGTACGTCCAGGAGCGCGGCGCGCACCCGTTGCAGGGGCGTCGGCGGCAGGGTCCGCAGCGCGCCGCGGGAGAAGTACCGCTCGACGTAGAACTGCGCCACCGACACCACGCTCGTCAACACCACGTACCAGACTGTCGCGACCAGCAGCAGCGGCACGATGTCGCTCGGGTAGGTGCTGCCCAGCGTCTCGACCCGGCCGAAGACGTCGAGCAGCGAGACGTAGAAGACCAGCGAGGTGCTCTTGACCAGCCCGATGAGCTGGTTGACGTAGGCCGGCACGATCGCGCGCAGCGCCTGCGGGAAGATGATCCGGGTGAACTGGTAGCGGCGCGGCAGCCCGAGTGCGGCCGCCGCCTCGTGCTGGCCCTGGTCCACCGAGAGCAGCCCGCCGCGCACCACCTCGGCGGCGTACGCGGCCTCGTTGAGGCTGACGCCGACCACCGCGACCACCATGCTGGTCGCCGCCCTGGACTCGTCGAAGTCCACGAAGTGCGGCCCGAACGGCACCCCGAGGCTCAAAGTGGCGTACAGCGCCTGGAAGTTGGCCAGGAAGAGCAGCACCACGATCAGCGGCACCGAGCGGAAGAGCCACACGTACACCCAACTGGCGATCCGCAGCACCGGGCTGCGCGACATCCGGGCGAGCGCCAGCACGATCCCGGCGAGCAGCCCGAACACCGCGCTCCAGGCGGTGACCTGGAGCGTGATGCCGAGGCCGTCGAGGATCACCGGCCGCAGGAACCAGTAGCGGAACCTGCTCCACTGGAAGAAGGGGTTGGTGACCAGGCCGTGGCCGATCTGCGCGACGACCACCAGCACGGCCGCGGTCAGCACCCACCGCAGGGGGTGGCGCAGCGGCACCACCCGCTCTGCGTCGGCGTGTTCGCGGCCACCGAGCGCGTCGCCGGAGGGCGCGTCGTCAGGGAGCGGGCCGTCGGAGGGTGGGGCCTCGGCGGGCTGGGCGGCGGCGCGGGGCAGGTCGGTCATCTGGCGACTCCGGCGCGGGGAGGGGCGGCCGCGGCGCACCGAGCGTCGTCCACCCGGGAGGGCGGCACACGCGGCGGCGGACGGCGGCGGGGGAGGTGGGGAACGTGCGGGCGGCTGGTGCGGGTACCTGGGCGGGCCTGCGGCCCGGGCGGGTTCAGCGCCGACAGAGTGCGCTGCTGACGCGCAGCAGGTCGATGTGCCGGGCCAGGACCGGGCGGTGCGGATAGCGGCAGCGACACCGCTCCGAGCCGTTCGCCGCGTCCATCCCGCCCACCTCGCCCGCCCGTCGTCGCGGGCCTCGCGTCACTCCACCACGGCCGGGCGGCATCGCCTCGACCCGGCCGTCACCGTAGGCAGCGCCCTGACAGGTGTCAACGACGCCCCCGCCGTTACACCCCCGTCTGTACGGTTTTCCCCCGCCGGGTTTCACGCCCCGTTCAAAAACCCGCCCGGCGGGCCGGTCAGAGCCGCAGGCCCTCGGCGAGCATGCGGAAGGGCGCCTCGTACAGGGACGGCAGGTCCGGCGCGCCGTCGCGTTCGACCCAGTAGCGCACCACGGCGGTGGACACGGCCATGATCGCGGCGGCCGCGGCGTGGACGTGGAGGTCGTCGGGGCCGCGGCCGGTGCGCGCCATGATCACCTCGGCCAGCCGGTCCTGGCTGCGCTGCAACTCGTCCCACGAACGGGCCCTGATCGCCGGGTCGTTGAAGCCGAGCCGGGTGCGCAGCAGCAGCTCGTCCAGGTCGGACTTGATGACCGGGCCGAAGGAGCCGGTGAGCGCGGCCAGCAGGGAGTCCATGATCGGCTCGCCGGCCGGGCGGGCCAGCAGCGCGTCGGCGAGCACCGAGTCGTAGTCGTCGACGAGGACCACGTCCTCCTTGGTCGGGTAGTACCGGAAGAAGGTGCTCGGGGAGACCTCGGCCGCCTCGGCGATCTGGTCGACGGTGGTGGCTTCGTACCCCTGCTCGGCGAAGAGCCGGTACGCCTCCCGCCGGATCGCCTCGCGGGTGCGCTGTTTCTTGCGCTCCCGCAGGCTCGGCGCCGCCACGGCCGGGGTCTCCTCTGCGCTGCTCATGCCGTCGATTGTCCGGGTCAGGCGCCGCCCGCGGCCACCCCGTCCGCCGTGTCGGCCGCGGCGGGCGCCGGGAGGACGGGCCGGGCAGGGGAGCCGGCGAGGTCGGCGGCGGGCGCGGCCGGCGCCCTCCGGGGGAGCAGCAGCAGCCCGAGTACGGCCGCGAGTGCCGCGCAGGCGCCGCAGGTCAGCAGCACCAGGTCCATGCCGTGCGTGAACGCGGCGTGCGCGGAGCCGAGCAGGCGGCCGTCGTGCAGCCGGGCGGCGACCGCGTCCGCGCCGGTGACCGAGTCGCGGGCGGCACGCGCGGCGGCGGGGTCCAGCCGGTCGGTGTCGAGCCGGCCGAGGTAGCCGGAACTGAGCACGCTGCCCAGGGCGGCCACCCCGAGGACGCCGCCGACCTGCTGGACGGTCTCCAGGAGGCTGGTGCCCTGCCCCGAGCGCTCGGCGGGCAGCGATCCCATGACCAGCCCGGTCGCGGGCACCATCGCGGTGCCGAAACCGACGCCGATCAGGGCCAGCCACAGTGCGGCGGTGCCGTAGCCGTCGCCCGCCGTGGTGGTCGCGCCGAGCAGGGTGCCGGTGGCGAGCAGCAGCAGCCCGGCGGGGATCACCAGGCGCGGCCCGAAGCGGTTCGCGACCGGCTCGCTCGCGGCGGCGGCGACCATCAGCCCGGCGATCAGCGGAAGGATGCGCAGACCGGTGCCGAACGCGTCGTGTCCGAGCACCGACTGGAGGTACTGCGGCACGACGAACAGGATGCCCATCACCGCGAAGTTGACGAACACCGCGAGCAGGGTTCCCCAGCGGAAAGCGCGGTCGGCGAACAGGCCCAGGTCGACCAGCGGGTGCGCGGTCCGCCGCTGCCGTACGAGGAAGCCGGCCAGCACCGCGGCGCCGCCGACGATCCCGGCGAGCACCCGCGGGCTGCCCCAGCCGTCGTCCGGCACCAGGATCGTGCCGTAGACCAGGGCGGTGATGCCGACGGTGCTCAGCACGGTGCCGGCGGCGTCGAACGGGACGGCACCGGCCGCGGGCGCCCGGTCGCGGTCGCCGGGCAGCAGCCACACCGCGGCCACCAGCGCGACCGCGGCGACCGGCACGTTGAAGACGAACACCGCACCCCACCAGTAGTGGTTGAGCAGCCAGCCGCCGACCAGTGGGCCGGCCGGCATGCCCAGCGCGGTGGCGGCGGTCCAGGTGGCGATCGCCTTCGGCAGCTCCTGGCGGGAGAAGATCCGCGGCAGGATCGCCATCGACAGCGGCATGATCATCGCGGCGCCCGCGCCGAGTACGGTGCGCACCGCGATCAGTTCGCCCGGCGTCGCGGCCTTCGTCCCGGCGAGCGAGGCGAGGCCGAAGAGCGTGATCCCGCCGACGAGCAGGCGCTTGTGGCCGTAGCGGTCGCCGAGCAGCCCGACCGGCAGCATCACCACGGACAGGGCCAGCAGGTAGCCGCCGCCTATCCACTGCAACTGGGCGCTGTCGGCGCCGAGTTCACCGGCGAGCGTGGGCAGGGCGACGTTGATGACGGTGCCGTCGAGCCCGATGACCAGCACGCTCAGCGTCAGGGCGGCCAGGGCCAGCCAGCGGCGTGGCGAGTCGGCGAGAGGGGGTGTGGTGACGGTCTCGTGAGTCGACATGGGGCAGCCTCCTGGGAGTCGTCTATAAAAAGACAGTACACTCCCAAAAAGTTGTCGTCTCTCATTTTGACGAGGGCCTTCGGGTCGAACGGACCGTCAACTCGCCTTGCGCCCGGAGGACGCGGTCTTCTTCGCGGCGGTCTTCTTGCCGGCGCCGGACTTGGCGGCGCTCTTCTTGGCCGCGGTCTTCTTCGCGCCCGCGCGCTTGGACGACGCCGCCTTCTTCGCGCCGCGGGCAGGCCCGCGGGAGGGCCCCCCGGCCTGCTCGCCGGACGGCTTGGCCTGCTCCACGGAGGCGCGCAGCGCCGCCATCAGGTCCACGACCTTGCCGCCGCCGCCCTCCTCGGACACGGTCGGCGGCTCCGCGCCCTCCAACTTGGCGGTCACCATGGCCTCCACGGCCTGCGCGTACTCGTCGTGGTAGGCGGTCAGGTCGGCCTCGCCGAGCGCTTCGATCAGGGTGTCGGCGAGCTTCAGCTCGGAGTCGCTGATCTTGACGCTGCCCTTGGGCGCCGCCTCCGCGGGGTTGTTCAGCTCGTCCGGCCAGCGCAGCGTCTGGAGCAGCAGCACGTCGTCGCGCGGGGTGACGAGCGCCAGGTGCTCGGAGTTGCGCATCGCGAACTTGCCCACCGCCGCCTTCCCGGAACGCTCCAGCGCCTCGCGCATCAGGACGTAGGGCTTGTTCGCCCCGGCCGAGGCGGGCGCCAGGAAGTACGGCGTGTCGAGCTGCATCGAGTCCACCGACGCCAGGTCCACGAAGCCGCTGACCTCGATGGTCTTCGCGGTCGGCAGCGGCAGCGCCTGGAGGTCGGAGTCGGTGACCTGGACGAGCTGGTCGTCGGGCGTCTCGTAGGCGCGCCCGATGTCCGAGGCGGTCAGCACCTCCTCGTCCAGCTCGCAGGTCTTCTGGTAGCGGACCCGGCCCTGGTCGGCCAGGTGAATCTGCCGGAAGCTGACCTTGTGGCTGGAGACGGCGGAGCCGAGCTTCACCGGTATCGAGACCAGACCGAAGGCGAGGTTGCCCGACCAGACGCTGCGCATGGCGTGTCCTTTATGTCAGGTTGTGGGATGTTTATGGTATGCCGATCACCGAGGTCGAGGGCCACCGGATCAGGCTCACCCACCTCGACCGCGTGCTGTGGCCGGCGACCGGCACCACCAAGGCGGAGCTGCTCGCGTACTACGCCGCCGTCGCCGACCTCCTGCTGCCGCACACCAGCGGGCGGCTGGCCAGCTTCGTGCGCACCCCCGACGGCGTGGACGGCCAGCGCTTCTTCCAGAAACGCCCGCCCGCGGGTACGCCCGAGTGGGTGACGACCACCGCGCGCGTCCGCAGCAGCGGCGAGCTGATGGACCAGGTCGAGGTGAACGACCTCGCCACCCTCGTCTGGTCCGGCAACCTCTCCTGCGTGGAGATCCACACCCCGCAGTGGCGCGCCGCCGACCCGGACACCGCCGACCGGCTGGTGCTCGACCTCGACCCGGGCCCGGGCTGCACCGTCGCCGACTGCTGCCGGGTCGCTCTGGACCTGCGCGAGCGGCTGGCCGCCGACGGCATCGCCGCCTGGGCCAAGACCAGCGGCGCCAAGGGGCTGCACCTGCTGGCCGCGCTGCGCGGCGCCACGCCCGACCGGGCGCGGGCCTACGCCAGGACGGTCGCCCGCGAGCTGGAGGCGGCGGACCCGCGCCGGGTGGTGTCGCGGATGGCGAAGGCGGACCGCGCCGGGCGGGTCTTCATCGACTGGTCCCAGAACTCGGCGAGCAAGACCACCGCCGTGCCGTACACGGTCCGCGCCCGCGACCGGCCGACCGTCTCCGCGCCGCTGACCTGGGACGAAGTGGCCGAAGCGGTCGCCGAGGCCTCCGCGCCCGACCGCCTCGCCCTCACGATCGGCGACATGCCCGACCGGCTGGCGGAGGTCGGCGACGCGCTCGCCGCGCTGCTCGACGAGGGCGAGGGGGGCGGCGCGGGCGAGCTGCCGGGGTGAGGGCCGGGGACCGGCCCGCCTACTGCTGGGCGCCCGCCAGGTGCTCCGCCAGCTCCTTCTCGTCCTCGTCGTTGAGCGACGTCTTCAGCACGGTCCCGCCGTAGGAGCCCATCGCGTCGGCGAACTTGTCCTCGGTGATCTTCGACGCCATCACCACCACCGCCGACGTGCCCGGCTTGAGCATCTCCTGCACCTGGCCGCGGAACTGGTCGTCGATCCCGGACTTGCCCAGCTTGCCGAGCAGCCCGCCCATGGCCGCCCCCGCCAGCAGGCCGAGGCCGGGCACCAGGAAGAGCAGGCCGAAGACCATGCCCCACACCGCGCCCGAGGCCGCCGACACCCCGACGATCTTGCTGGGGGTGTCGACATGGGTCCGGCCCTCCGCGTCCACCGAGACCACGGCGAGCCCGTTGAGGTTCACCACGTAGTCCTGCTGGAGCTGCTGGACCTGCTCGTAGGCGCGCTCGGCGGTGGCGTGGTCGTCGTAACCGATCACGATGAGTTCGGACATCGGGGCCTCCTCGGGGCGTGGCGTGCACGACGTGAGGAACCCTATGTCCGAATTGTCGGCACGTCCTGGTGGGGCGGGTCAGCCGCGCGGCTCCCCGTGCCAGTGCCACTTCTCCAGCCGCGCCCGGCCGGGCAGTTCGATGCGGCCGGTCGACCACAGCAGCGCCGGCCACGGCTCGGCGTCCGCGGGGGCGTCCGGGAAGAGCCGGTGCAGCGTCCGCGCGCACAGGTCGGCCGGCGGCTGCCACGGCAGCCCGAACGCGGCCGCCACGTCATGGGTGTGCACCAGCGCCTCCACGACACCCATCGCCCCGAACCCCTCGGGGTCCGCGGCGCCGAACACGTGGTGCGCGCGCACCTCCGGCGCGGTCACCCGCACCATCGCCACCAGCAGCGCGCCGCACGCCTCCAGCGCCTGGAGCAGCCCGGCCGGGCCCTCCGTGCGCGCCACGAAGACGGTGCTGGTCGGCCCGTCCGGCCGCTCCTGCCGCCAGGAGACCGGCACATGTGTCGTCAACGGCGGTGTCGCCGGGCCGAGTTGGAGGGCGTACGCGAACAGGTCGTCGGCCAGGTGCTCCACGGTCTCCCAGCAGGACCAGGTCAGCTCGCCCGCCGGCCGCTCCCAGCCGTCGGCCGGCACCTTGCCCAGGGTGTGCACCGACAGGCGTACGGCCAGCGCCACGTCGTCGGCGGTGACCGGCCCCGGCGCGGGCGGGGACCAGATGCCGAACCACTGCTCGGCGCCGTACTCCTCGAACCGCCCCGCCGCGGTGAACCCCAGCTTCGTCGCGACGCGCACCGCACGGGAGTTGGCGGTCTGGGTGGTGAGGACCACCTGCTCGCCCGGATGCGCGGTGGCGCACCAGCCGAGCGCGGCCCGGCACGCCTCGGGTGCGTAGCCGTGCCCCCACGCCCGCGGCAGGAACATGTAGCCGAGTTCGGGCTCGCCGCCCTCCGGCCGTACGTGGCCGGGCCGTTCGGCGTCGCGCGGGTCGAGCGTGACCAGGCCGATCATCGCGCCGTCCAGCTCCACCACGAAGACCCCCGGCCGCTGCCCGGGCACCTCGGGCATCGCCCGCTCCAGCTCCGCGCGCGGCCGGGCCCCGCCGACGTAGGTGCCCACCTCCTCGGAGGAGAACAACTCCACGAACGCCGGACGGTCCCGGGCCTCGGCCGCGCGCAGCACGAGGCGGTCGGTACGGAGCGGGGCCGGCGGCCAGGCGGCAGGGTGCACAGACGTCATGGCGCGCCAACCTACCCGAGGCTCCCCAGGGGAAGGGCGCGTTCCGCGTGCGACGGACTATGGCGCCGCACCTCGCCGCGCCGCACCCACCCCCGCCGTCGCCGCACGCGACGGCATGCCGCGGGTCACCCCCCGCACAGCCGCTCCAGGCCCGCGCGGCTGTCGGCGTCCGCCGGGCGGAAGAGCAGCAGCCGCTGGTCGGGGTCCTGGAGCGGCACGAGGACCTCGAAGTCCAGCGCGATCCGCCCCGCGTCCGGGTGCCGGACCACCTTGCTGCCGCGGCCGGTCACCTTCACGTCCCGCTCGGCCCACAGCCGCGCGAACTCCGGGTCGGCGGCGAGCAGTTCGTCGACCAGGCCGGTCAGCGCCCGGTCCTGCGGGTGCGCCGCCCACGCGGTGCGCAGATGGGCGACGCCCTCCCGCAGTACCCGGTCCCGGTCCACGTACAGCTCGCGGACCCGCGGATGGCGCAGGCACAGCCACATCGCGTTGCGCCGGGCCGGGGGCAGGGTGGCGAAGTCCAGCAGCAGCCGGGTCGCCTCGCGGTTCCAGGCGAGGATGTCGAAGCGGTGGTTCAGCAGCAGTGCCGGGAGCGGTGACAGGTCGGTGACCAGGCCCGCCAGCGGGGCCGGCGCGGCGGTGGCGGGCGGACCGGGGTCGCGCGGGCGCTGGCGGGTCAGGTCGAAGAGGTACGCGCGCTCGGCCGCCGGCAGCCGCAGCGCCCGGGCCAGCGCCTCCACCACCTCCGACGACGGCCGCAGCCCCCGGCCCTGCTCCAGCCGTACGACGTAGTCGACGCTGACCCCGGCCAGCTCGGCGACCTCCTCCCGGCGCAGCCCCGGGGTGCGCCGGGCCTGGCGGCGCGCGGCCAGGCCGAAGTCGCGCGGGTCCAGCCGCTCGCGCCGGGCGCGCAGGAAGGCGGCCAGCTCCTGCGCGGTGTCCACGGTGTGGGTCGTCATGCCGGTGCAACACCGAGGGTGGGACGGACCTTCCCAGGAAGCGGCTTCCCTTACTCCCCGTGCGCGGCCGTCGCAGCCTTGGAGGGTCCCGGTCTTCCGGGCCACCTGACAACTTACGGAGGACACCATGCCGCTCACCCTCGACACCTACCGGCTGCTGGGCCGCTCGGGCCTGCGGGTCTCACCGCTGGCACTGGGCACGGCCACCTTCGGCACCGAGTGGGGCTGGGGCGCCGGGCCGGACCAGTCCCGCGCCCTGTTCGACCACTACGTGGACCGCGGCGGCAACTTCCTCGACACCGCCGGCACCTACACCGAAGGCAGCTCCGAGCGGCTGCTCGGCGAGTTCGCCCGCGGCCGCCGCGACAGCCTGGTGCTGGCGACGAAGTACTCCACGCTGCGCCGCCCGGGCGACCCGAACTCCGGCGGCAGCCACCGCAAGAACCTGTTCGCGTCGGTGGAGGAGAGCCTGCGCCGGCTCGGCACGGACTACCTCGACCTGCTCTACCTGCACGTCTGGGACTCCACGACCTCCGCGGACGAGGTGCTGCGCGGCCTCACCGACCTGGTCCAGCAGGGCAAGGTCCTCTATGTCGGGATCAGCAACGCCCCCGCGTGGCAGGTCTCGTGGATGCAGGCGGTCGCCGACCTGCGCGGGTGGGCGCCGCTGGTCGCGCTCCAGATCGAGTACAACCTGATCGAGCGGACCGGTGAGCGCGACCTGATCCCGATGGCGCGGGAGATGGGGCTCGGCGTGGTGCCGTACTCGCCGCTGGCGGGCGGGGTGCTCACGGGCAAGTACGGGCGGGAGGACCTGGAGGAGGGCGCGGCCGCCCCTTCCCCGGCTGCCGACGGCGAGGACAGCAACCGCAAGGAGTTCAACCGGGCCCTGGGCACCGTCACCGAGCGGAACCTGTCCGTCGCCGACGCCGTGCGGGAGGTCGCCGCCGAGCTGGGCCGTACGCCCGCGCAGGTCGGACTGGCCTGGACGTTGCAGAACCCGGGCGTGACGGCGTCGACCGTCGGGGCCCGCACCCCCGCGCAGCTGGCGGACAACCTCGGCGCCCTCGACGTGGACTTCACCGCCGGCCAGCTGGCCCGGCTGGAGGCCGCGAGCGCCGTCGAACCCGGCTACCCGCACACGATGTTGGCCGGCGAGCACATCCGCCGGGTGACCTCGGGCGACCTGAGGATCGAGCCCCGCCGCTGACGCACGGGCAGTGACGCCCGGCCCAGCGTCCGCCCGCCGTGGCAGCGGGCGGACGGACCGGGCGCTGCTACGATGACAGCCCCCGGAAGGGGATCAGGAGTCCGCTCCTCGAGTCCCGTGGATACCGGCCGGGGCAACTCGACAGGACGGACCGGCGTGAACATCGGTACTCAGGACGCAGTCGATCCGAAGCCGGTGTCCGGCACCGCCCCCGCCAAGAAGCTGCTTCTGCGCGCACTCGCGGGCGAGCGGACCGAACGGCCGCCGGTCTGGCTGATGCGGCAGGCCGGGCGCTACCTGCCGGAGTACCACAAGGTCCGTGACGCGGCGGGCGGCATGGTGGGGCTCTGCACCACGCCGGAGCACGCCGTCGAGGTCACCCTGCAACCGCTGCGCCGCTTCCCGCTCGACGCCGCCATCGTGTTCGCGGACCTTCCGCAGGTCGCCGCCGCGCTGGGCCAGACCCTGGACTACCGGGCCGGCGAGGGGCCGGTCCTGACGCCGCCGGTCCGCTCGTCGGCGGACATCGCCGAGTTCCTCAGTGCCTCCCGCCTGCACGAGGAACTGGCCCCGGTCTACGAGACGGTGCGCCGGCTGACCCGCGCCCTGCCCGCCGACGTGGCCCTGATCGGCTACGCCGGCGCGCCGTGGACCATTGCCACCTACATGGTCGAAGGGCGCGGCGGCGCCGCTTCGGAGCACTCCGTCGTCAAGCAGTGGGCGCTGGGCGACCCCGACGGGTTCCAGCCGCTGATCGACCTGCTGACGACGGCCGTCATCCAGTTCCTCAGCCGCCAGATCGAGGCGGGCGCGGAAGCGGTCCAGCTGTTCGACACCTGGGCCGGGGTGCTTCCCGACGCCCTCTTCGACCGCTGGTGCGTCAAGCCGGTCGCCGCCGTCGTCAGCGCGCTGAAGGCCCGGTATCCGCAGGTGCCCGTCATCGCCTTCCCCCGGGGCGCCGGCCTGTCCTACGACGGCTTCGCCGAGGCGACCGGCGCGGACTGCATCGGCCTGGACTCCACAGTCCCGCTGGCATGGGCGGCGGACAAGCTCCAAGGCGAGCTGGGCCGCTGTGTGCAGGGCAACCTCGATCCCCAGCTCCTGATCGCCGGCGGCCCCGCGCTGGCCGCCGGGACCGAGCGCATCCTGCGCGGCCTGAGCGGGGGGCCGTTCGTGTTCAACCTGGGACACGGCATCGCGAAGACCACGCCCATCGAGCACGTCAGCGCCGTGGTCGAGCAGGTGCGCGCCTGGAGCACGCCCGCCGTCTGACGCGCCAGCTCGCCCGCCCGGCGGGCTATTCCGCCACCTCGGCCCCGGTGAGCGGGGCCGGGGCGGCCGCGAGGAGGTCGGACTCCTCGTCGGTGAGCAGGCGGGAGCGCAGCAGGAACCGTACGCCCTCGGGCGCCTCCACGGAGAAGCCGCTGCCGCGCCCCTTGACCACGTCGACGGTGAGGTGGGTGTGGCGCCAGTACGCGAACTGGCTCGCACTCATCCAGAACGGCACGCCGTCCCCGACCCGCCCGAGCAGCACGTCCGCGGCGCCCACCCGGAACTCGCCGCGCGGGTAGCACATGGGGGAGCTGCCGTCGCAGCAGCCGCCGGACTGGTGGAACATCAGCGGGCCGTGGCGGGCGGTGAGGCGGGCGAGCAGCTGCTCGGCGGCGGGGGTGAGGGCGACGCGGTGGGGGAGCGGGGGCGTCATGCGCGGTCCTCCTTGCTCGCGGGTCGGCGCGGGCCGGCCCGCGGGCGCCGCACCGTACATCGAGGCTACCGCCGCGGTCGGCCCGCCGGGAGCGTCCTGACGTGACGGTTCGTCAGGCGGGCAGGGGATCGACGGCCGTGCCGTCGCCGAGCGGGACCGGCTCGAACAGGGTGGGAGGCTTGGGGGGTGTGGCGAGGAGTGCGCCGAGCCTCGGTATCTGGCCGGCCACCTTCGCACTGTGCTCGGTGAACGCCTGGATCGAGGCGAACATCTGGACCACCAGCAGGGGACCGCTGTCCTCGCCGCGCGTGCGGTGTACGGAGTAGTGCAGGCAGCCCGGTTCGGCGCGGATCTGCTCGGCGAGCTCCGCC
This sequence comes from Streptomyces sp. CA2R106, assembly GCF_037034245.1. Lineage (NCBI taxonomy): Bacteria > Bacillati > Actinomycetota > Actinomycetes > Kitasatosporales > Streptomycetaceae > Streptomyces > Streptomyces sp. CA2R106. Next base: position 63,795 of record NZ_JBAGKC010000026.1, on the reverse strand, counting down.
AGGACCTCGAGCAGGTCGGCGCGTCGTCCATCCTTGGGCTCCATCGTGGACACGGCGAGCACCGTGCCGGGCGCCGCGGGCCGGGTGCCGCGAAGCAGGTCCAGGGCCTCCTCGGCCTCGGCCCGGCTGCGCATCCGGATCTCCCGCCCCGCCTCCTTCGACGCCGAGGCCGCGACCGCGACCTCACCGACCTGGTCGGCGGTCACCTGGTCCGGGTCGCCGGCGCCGGTCAGGCGTGTCGCCACCGGCCCGAGCTGTAGGGCGAAGACCCGCTGTCGGCCGTCGAGTTCGGCGGTGAGGACCTGCTGCATCATCCGCAGGGCGGCCTGTTCCATGCTGACCAGGCCGCTGCCCGGAATCGGCGTGACCGCGGACTCCCCGACGATCAGCGTGTAGGCGCCGCGGGGGCTCAGACGGGGCAGGAAGGCCCGCGCGACGGCCATGTGCGCGGTCGCGAGACCGACGAAGGCGCTCTGCCAGTCGGCTTCGTCGATCTCCCAGAGGGACCTGCCGGCCCACCAGCCGCCGATCGGGGCCACCACGTCGTCCACGCCGCCGAGCCTGCGCACCATCTCGTCGGCGAGCTGCTCGGCGCCGGCGAACGTCGTGTAGTCGTGGACGAAGAGGTGCAGGCGGTCGGTCGCGGCGTCACCGAGCACGCGCCGGAACTCCTCGGCCCGCTCCTGGGTGCGGGTGGGGACGACGACGTCCGCACCGGCGGTGAGGTATCGGCGGACGATGCCTTCCCCCACGGCGCCGGTGCCGCCTGGAACGGCCACCTTGCGGCCGGAGAGGTCGGCTGGGGTGCTGCTGTTCATGAGATCGCTCCTTGGAGCGGCGCGGGACAGCCTGCCGCTGGTCCCTGCGCCGACGTACGGATATGTTGGCCTGGCCAACGTTGGTTAAGCCAACATAGCTCGGGAGCGTTGGGAAGTCCAACGGTTAGGATGGCCGGATGACGGAAACGGACACGGACACCGCACCGCGGCCCCCGGCCCGGCTCCGCGGGCTCGCCAGCTGGCAGGCGAACAAGGCGTCCACGCTCGGCGCGCGGCTGACCGCCCAGCGCATGCCGCTGAGGGCTCGCTCGGACTTCGCCGTACTGGCGGCTCTGGAGGAGTACGGGCCGCTCAGCCAGGCCGATATCGGCCGCCGCCTCGGCCTCGACCGCAATGACGTCAGCGGCGTCCTCGACCGCCTCGAAAGCCAGCACCAGGCCGACCGCCACCCTGACCCCGGCAACCGGCGCCGCAACGTCGTCACCCTGACCGCCGCCGGCCGGCAGCGTCTCGAGGAACTCCAGCGGCACGCCGACGCGGTCCAGGACGAACTCCTCGCCGGCCTCGACCCCGCGGAACGCGAGCAACTCCACTTCCTGCTCGCGAAGCTGCTCGACAGCCACACACCGCAACCGGCGTAGCGGCGTCCGGAGGGGTGCGGCTCCCTCGCGCCGCGGCGCCGAACTCCCCGCGGCAGGGCCCGCGTTCAGCCGAGGAACGGCCGCAGCAGCGCGAGCAGCGCCTGCGGCCGGTGCAGCGGGATGATGTGGCCGCAGTCCTCGATCACGTGGCCGGCGAGGTCGTCGGCGATCGGCCGCAACTGCCGTTCCAGCGCCGCGCCGACGGGGTGCGCGCCGATCGCCAGCGTCGGTACGGTCAGCCGGGTCCGGGCGATGGCCTGCCGGATCTGCCGGGCGGTGTCCGGCAGCGCCCGATAGAAGCCGAACGCGCGGCGCAGGGCCGGCCTGCCGGTGTACGCGGCCGTGAACGCGTCCCGCACCTCGGCCCGCAGCCCCTGGCCGAGGGTGCCCGCGTCGAGGAACCAGCCGATGTAGCGCGCCTCGTGGCCGGTCAGCACCTCCTCCGCCAGGCCCGGCACGGCGTGGAAGCCGAACCACCACGGCGGGCCGCCGGCGAGGAAGTCCTCGGCGCCCGGGAGCGTACCCAGCAGCGATTCCATCACCACCAGGCGGCGCACCAGGTCGGGGCGGCGCATCGCCAGCAGGAAGGCGGGCGGGGTGCCCGCGTCGATGCCGACCACGGCGGCGGAGGTCTCGCCGAGGGCAGCGAGCAGCGCTTCGGCGTCGGCGGCGAGCGTGCCGGCGTCGTATCCGCCCTCGGGGCCGTCGCCGTATCCGCCCTCGGGTCCGCTCTCAGGGTTCCGCGCGCTCAGCCATCGCAGGTCGGGGGCGATCACCCGGTGGTCGCGGGCGAGGTCGCCGATCACGTCGGTCCACAGCCGCCAGGTGTGGGGGAAGCCGTGCAGGAGCAGTACGGCGGGGCCTTCGCCGGCGGTGGCCACGTTCAGGGTGACGCCGTTGGCTTCGACGCTGTGCAGGGCGATGTCGGTGGGCATGGTGGGGTCCTCCCAAGGGTGGTTACCAATGGTGACAACCCCACCGTAGGAAACTATGCTGGACCGGCCAAGACCGTACTTCTGCCACAGGTGGTGAGCTCGAGGTGACCGCCTCCCCCGCTTCCCCGGCGCCCCCGCGCCGCGGCGACCTGTTCGACCCGCTCTGCCCGACCCGGCGCCTGCTCGACCGGATCGGCACCAAGTGGACCTCCATGGCCGTCAAGGTGCTCGCCGAGGCCCACCCCGGCGAGGTGCGCTTCGCCGAGCTCCAGCGCCGCATGCCAGGGGTCTCGCAGAAGATGCTCTCCGTCACGCTCCGCAACCTCCTCCAGGACGGCCTCGTCTCCCGCCGCGTGGAACCCACCGTCCCGCCCCGCGTCCACTACTGCCTCACCGACCTCGGCCTGTCCCTCGAGGTCCCCCTCGCGGCGCTCCGCGCATGGGCCGAGTGCCACATGGCCCAGATCGACGCGGCCGCCGCCCACGCCGAGGACCCGCGCTGACTCTCCGTGCCCCGCCGCGGGGGTGGGGCCCGGATCGGCATGGGGACGTCGGACAGGTCACTTCGGGGCACCGGCCGGCGCGGGCACCACGCCGAGCTGCGTCAGGAGCGCCGCCACGTTCCAGTAGTCCCGGTTCTCCGAGATCAGGCCGTCGCGTCGCTCGCCGATGGTCAGACCCGGAACGGTGAACGCCTGTCCGGTTCCGGGCAGGCCCATGGCCGGGTTCACCCGGTCGTTCGTTCCGGAGAGGTCCCACTCGAACGCGTAGGAGCTGCCGGAGACGAGGTACTTCCGCACCGTGAACCGGTAGTCGCTGGAGAGGCCGGCGTCCATGCCCGACAGCAGCTGTTCCACGGCCGCCCGGCCGGTGTACGAGCCGCCGAAGGCCGTGTCGACCACGACGACGTCCTCGCTCATCATCGCGACGACATCGGCCGGGGCGTGCTTGTTGACCGCCTCGACGTAGTCCGCGAGCCACGTCGGCAACTGGTTCTTCGACATCATCACCTCAAGTTCGACCATGCGTCAGGGCGTTCCGTCCGCTGTTCCACATCGTGGGCCCGCGCCCGGACCGCCGGCCAATGCCGATCCGCGCCCGCGTCATGCCGATCCGGCATGGGGGCAGGCCCGCGGGACGGGGTGGCTACCATGCCTGCCATGGATCTCGACATCCGGCGGCTGCGCTACTTCGTCGCCGTGGCCGAAGAGAGCAGCTTCGTGCGGGCTGCGGCGCGGCTGTACATGACGCAGCCGGCCCTGAGCCGTCAGATCCGAGCGTTGGAGGACGACCTCGACGTCGCGCTCTTCGTCCGTGACCGGCAGGGGACGGTCCTGACCCGTGCGGGACGCCAACTGCTGGAGGACGCCCGGCCGATGCTGGCCGCGTCGGTGGCGCTGGAACAGCGGGTACGCACCGCGGCCCGTGCGGAGAACCAGTTCACCGTCGGGTTCATGCCCGGTGTCGTGGTCACACCCATCGTGCGGGAGTTCTCCCGGATGGCGCCGGATCTGCGGGTCGACGTCGTCCACACCTCGATCACCGATCAGGTCGACTACCTGCTCGACGGGCGCGTCGACGTGTGCTTCGTCCGGCTGCCGCTGCCTCCGGGAACGTTCAAGGTGGTTCCGCTCTTTCCCGAGCCCCGCGTCGCTGCCCTGTCGCGCGAGCACCCCCTTGCGCGGCGCAAGGCGGTGAGTATCGACGACCTGCGGGACATACCGCTGCTCCAGGCCCCCGAGGACGTTCCCGAGTGGCGGGGAAGTGCTTTCTCCAGCCCGGCCGCGCCGGGGAGAGACCTCAACAGCCTCCCGGTGACGATCGAGGAGTGCCTGGAGGCGGTCGCGTCCGGCGCCGGTTTCCACGTCATGCCGGCGGGAATGGCCGACTTCTACCGCCGGCCGGATGTCGAGTACCTCACGCTCGACGGCGTGGCCCCGCGCATGGTCGCCCTTGCCTATATGGAGCACCGCACGATGCCCGAACTCCAGCGGTTCTCCGAGATCTCCCGGCGCATGCTCGGCCCGGCTCCCGACTGACGAGCCCTCCGCCCGAGTCCTTGTTCCGCGCCGGCAGTCCGTAGTGCGCGGTGCAGTTCGCCGAGGACGGCGGGGTTCTGCCGGTGAAGGCCGCCGGCACGGCGTCTCCGTGGGCACGCCGTACGTGCCGTTCCCGGTGGAGCACGCCGTACCTGCCGTCCTCCGTGAACCGATAACCTGCATCACCATGATGCGTGCCTGGGTCCCGCCGATGCTGCTTGCGCTCAGCGGCTCAGCCGTCGCGGCCGGGGAGCTCTTCCAAGGGAGCCCCGCCACAGCCGCAGCACTCCTGCTGGTGTTCCTGGCGCTGGCCGGCGCGACCTCTCCCTTGATCTTCCCGAGGTCGATCGCTGTGCAGGAAGCACAACGCCGCAGCGCGGCCGACGGCCGACCGGTCGTCTTCTGGCGGCCGGGCTGCATGTACTGCATACGGCTGCGCATCCGGCTGGGCCGCAGCGCCCGCCAGTTGCACTGGGTCAACATCTGGCGCGACCCGGCAGGAGCCGCGGCGGTGAAAGCGGTCAACGACGGCAACGAGACCGTGCCGACCGTCATCGTGGCCGGCCAGCCGCACACCAACCCCGACCCCGCATGGGTGCGCGGACAACTCTCCTCTTCCGTGTGATCAGAAACTGCAAGGCAAGCTACGGGCGAACTGGGTGCTCAGCGACCGCGGGTGGGGGGAGGCCGCGCCGCTCCTCGGACGAGCTGACGGCACCCCCCTTCGATCCGCACCACCACCGCCGCCGCCGCCAAGTCGGGCCTGCCGCAACCCACATCGCGGTCGCCCTCACCGTCGCCGCCTGCCGGGCCGGCCACTCGCTCTGCTGCACCAGCTCGGTGACCAGCCGCTGCGTCGGTCTCCGCGCTCGAAGCCAGCCCCGGTCAACGGTCCGCATGATTAACTCACCTGGAAATAGCCCCGGTTGATCCGTATCACCAAGGATTTCCTGAATGCCGGAATATGCAGAAGTGACGGAAAACCAGGCCCCGCCGCCGTAAAGTCGCAGGCCACGAAGAGTGCTCCCCGCGCGTGCGGGGTTGGTCCCGACTTCGACAGGTCCAGCGTCAGGTCGAAGCCGTGCTCCCCGCGCGTGCGGGGTTGGTCCCCCGCCCGCTGTTGAGCCGCGTCCGTCTGCGGTGCGCTCCCCGCGCGCGCGGGGTTGGTCCCCCCTCGCGGTGGCCTGGGTGCCGGCGTCGGGGGTGCTCCCCGCGCGTGCGGGGATGGCCCGCCCCTGGACCCATACCGCGGCCTCGGCCCGGTGTGCTCCCCGCGTCCGCGGGGCTGGTACCGGGCGTCGATGGGGCGGCGCAATTGCCGCATCCAGCCGTACGTGGGCCAGTTCGGCGCGTGCGGCGACGAGTGAGGCGCCTCCCGGGTGGAGGACGTGCTTCCGCGCGGCCCCCACCCAAACTTCCCCCCACGGCACCGAGAGAACACGTGCCGCCTCGCCCACGACGTGCGCAGGGAAAAGAGGCGGACACCCGGGCGCCCCTCTTTCGGAGGAAACCGGGGCGCCCGGCGGACGTAGGCCGCGTCACGGCGGGAGACTGCCGTCGTGCGGTATGCCCGGACTGGCGACCGAGGTGCCGATATAACTGTCCATGTGAGCCGCCCAGCGGTGGCCCTGCCCGAGCGGTACGGGGGAGCGGCGCCGTACCGCACATCGTGCGGAACCTCGGCGTCGAGCACCGGTACACGAGTCGTACCCTCGCCGAGCCCGCGGGCGCGGAGGTCCGGAACGCCGTGAGGGTGACCGTCGTCAACCACCTCGGCGTGCAGGCCGCGGCCGACGCGCTCCACTCCCGCGCCTGGACGCCGACGAGATCGACGCCGTGATCGCCGTCCACTCCAGCGGCAGCGCCGTGCCCGGCCTCGGTGCACCTCGTCGCCGCGCAGCCTGACCGGCGCGTCCTGGTCGTCGTCGCCGAATCGCGCACCACCTCGTACGGGCCCGCCGAGCCCGGCGTGGTCGCGGCGATGTACCGCGCGCTGTTTGGCGACAGCGGGGCCGCGGCCGTCGTCACCGCAGAATGGCGCGGGCCGGGTCTGCGCGTAGAGCGGACCTGGTCGCACCTGTTGTCCGATAGCGCGCGCGGTACTACTGGATGACGGTGCGGGACCGCGTGGGTCAGCATTTGACTCGCCGTCGGCGGCCGTGACCGAGGTCGCCGAGTGCATGCCGCCCATGGTCGACTGGCTCAAGGAGTCCGGGACGCCGCAGTGGGTCGTGGCCCCCTCGGAGGACCGAAGATCATCGACTCCGTGGCCGACGGCCTGCCGGTCCCGGGCGGCCTGCGGCACTCCTGGGACAGCCTGCGGACGTCCTGCGCCGTATCCACGAAACCCCGCCCCCGCATGGCGCCCGGTCTGGTGGCCACGTTCGGCCCGGGGTTCTTCGCCTCGACGGTCACCGGGACCTGGCAGGCCCACGAGTGACGCGCAGTTCGTATGGGGCGGGCGGACCGTACGGGAGTTGGGTGCGGCCGCGGTCCTGTCCGGGTGGGAGTGGGGGCGCTCGGTGGGGGCTTCGACAGCGGTCGGCAGTGCCTGACGGTGGCTGGGCCTGTACGACGGCGCCTTGACCGTCGGGGTCGTACGTGGTGTGCGGTGCGGGCTGCTCGGGCACCGACAACGCTTGCTCGTACGTCTCCACGGCCCCCGGCCGGCGGGTGGGTCCGCGTGTTCTCGGTCTCGGGCGGTCCGGTGCCGGGCCACCGTGGTGCACCCGTCTCCGGTACATTCGGCGGAGCCGCCGCGCGCGGGTGTCCGGAATGCCGGAATGTGCGGAAGTGACGGAAAACCCGGCCCTGGCATCGTAAAGGCGCAGGTCACAAAGTGTGCTCCCCGCGCCCGCGGGGCTGGTCCCAGGGCGTACTTGGCGATGTAGTCGGAGTGTCCGTGCTCCCGCGCACGCGGGGCTGGTCCCGCTACCTCGCCAAACGGAAATCAACCCGCTGAGTGCTCCCCGCGCACGCGGGGCTGGTCCCCGCTGCGCCGCCGTATGCGAGTGCACCGGGTCGTGCTCCCCGCGCATGCGGGGTGGGTCCCAGCGCGGTGCACGTCCCGGCCGCGGTGTCCGGGTGTTCCCCGCGCACGCGGGGTTGGTCCCTACCAGGCGCCGTACGACGCCGACCCCGCCGAGTGCTCCCCACGCGTGCGGGGTTGGTCCCACAGCCGTCCTGGATTCCGCTGGCCACGATCACTGCTCCCCGCGCGTGCGGGGTTGGTCCCTGCACGCCCTCACCACTCACACACTCGCCTGAGTGCTCCCCGCGCCCGCGGGGCTGCTTCCCGGGTGGGGTGCCCGGCACCCCGGAAGCGCGGCTCTGCACGAAGAGACGGGCACTTCAGGGGTTGGAGAAGGGGGCGAACGCCTGGGTCGCGTCGGCGACAGCCTCGGGGTGGACGTCGTCCGCGGTGCGGCCGGCCGCGATCTTGTGCCAGGTGGTACGCGCGAGAACGCGCTGGGTCGCGAGGAGTTGGGCCGCGAGAAGGTGAGCACCGATGCCGGGGCCGAGGTCGGCCCCGAGGGCGTCGGTCAGGGCCGCTTCGTCGTCGAGTTGGTAGCGGGTGAGGCGGCCCGCCAGGGCAGGCGTGTCGAAGACGAGGCGGTGGAAGGCGACGACGGCCGGGTGGTCGTTGAGGCCGGTGACGGGGTCGCGGCGGTCGAGGCCGGCGCGGAAGTGGGCGTGGAGGGCGGCGGCGGGGGAGACCCCGGGGCCGCGGTCGCGGACGACGCGGGCGGCCTCGCCCTGGTGGTCGGCGAAGCGGTGGAGGACGAGGTCCTCCTTCGTGGGGAAGTAGCGGAAGAGGGTCGGCTTGGAGACCTCGGCCGCGGCGGCGACGTCGTTGACGGACACGGCGTCGAAGCCGTGCGCCAGGAAGAGGGAGATGGCCGCGTCCGCGATGGTGTCGCGCGTGCGGGCCTTCTTGCGGGCGCGCAGCCCCGTCGGCTCGTCGGTCACACGCACACCGTAGCATTTGTGACCAGGTTGCTTTTGTGGATGAGTTGCTTTTGTGACCGAGTAACGGTTTCATGGCCGGGTGCAGACGACAGACACCCTCCCCGTACTCGTGACCGGCGCGACAGGCCGGATCGGCCGCGCCGTGGTCGACCGGCTCCTGGCCGCGCGCGTGCCGGTACGCGCCCTCGTACGCCGACCGGAAGCCGCGGAACAACTGCCGCCGCAGGTCCAGGTGTTCACCGGCGACCTGACCGAGCCGGCTTCGCTGGACGCCGCGTTGGACGGCGCGGGCGCCGCCCTCCTCGTCTGGACCGCCCCACCGCAGACCGTCGGCGCCGTCGTCGAGAAACTGGCGGCCCGCGTACGGCGGGTGGTCTTCCTCTCCTCCCCGCACCGCACCCCGCACCCGTTCTTCCAACAGCCCAACCCCATGGCCGAGTTGCACGCGGACATCGAGCGGCACATCGCGGCTGCGGGACTGGCCGCGACCATCGTCCGCCCGGGCATGCTCGCCTCGAACGCGCTGGCCTGGTGGGCGCCCGCGCTCCGGGCCGGCGAGACCGTACGGTGGCCGTACGCCGCCGCCGAGACCGCGCCGGTCGACGACCGCGACGTCGCGGACGTCGTGGCCCGTACGCTCTGCCACGAGGCGCACGCCGGGGGCGACTACGTCCTCACCGGCCCCGACGCACTCACCCACGCCGCCCAAGTACAGGCCATCGGCGAGGCGTTGGGGCGCCGCCTGACCTTCGAGGAGATGACGCCGGACGAGTTCCGGCGCCTGTCGGAGGGTACGGCGCCCGCGCCCGTCGTCGAGATGCTGCTCGCCGCGTGGCGCGCGGCAGTCGGTCCGCCCGCGTACGTCACCACCACGGTGGCCGACCTCCTCGGAACGCCGTCCCGTACGTTCGGCCAGTGGGCCGCCGACCACGCCCCCGCGTTCACTCGCGACCGCCCCTGACGCTCCCGACCCGGCCGCGGCCCCCGCGGTCAGCGGAAGGTGTGGACCACCTCGATCCGCCCCACGATATGGGCGTTGAACTCGTCCAACTCCTCCGCCGGCACCCACAGTTCGAGGATCGTCCGGCCCCCGGCCTGCCGTACGGGGTAGCGGGTGAGGAAGTCCGAGGAGACCTCGAAGCGCGTCACGAAGCCGGCGCCGCTGTGCGGCACGTTCCAGTCCCGGGCGATCCGGATCGCGTACTCCTCGTCGAGCACCGGGTAGAAGATCGGCTGCTCGGGCAGCCGCGGCGGCCACGCCCGCCACCCGAGCGCCCGGACGAGCGTCAACTCCTCCGGGCCGGTGGGGCGCCACAAGGTCGTCGTCCCGCCGTTCACGTCCCCACCGCCCTCTCCGTAAGCGGGCCGCCACCGCAACGCCCCCCGGGCTCCCGGACGATACCGGCGCGCCCCGCCCCCCGACCACGGGATTTCGGAGCGGAGCGGGCACCCGTCAAAGAGGGCCGGTGCCCACCGAAAACCCCCGGCCCCACCTCCACCCCCGCCCCCAACCCCGCCCCCAAACCCCCCACTTGCCCCCTTTGCCCACCCCACCCCCACCCCTTTCCTTGACACCCCTCCAACCCCCGGAGGAACATCATCTGTCAATCTCCTGACAACGTTGTCGGGTTCGGCCCTGTCGCCCGCCCAGCCGGGCACAGCGGCCGTTCCCCTGCCGATCACCTTGTACGCCTCGTACGCCACGTACTTCACGAAGGGCAGGATTGGTGCACGACTCAACCCCGCACCGGACGGTCGCCGGCCGCCGCAGGCGCAGAGCCGCCTGCGCGCTGGCCGCGGCCTCCGCACTCCTCGGACTCGGCCTCGGCGCCGGGACCGCGAACGCCGCCTCCTCGAACGCCTCCTCGAACGCCTCCGCCTCCGCGGCGAAGGGCGCGCCCGCCGACCCGGCCGCCACCGTCAACCCGCTGATCGGATCGTCCAACGCGGGCAACACGTACCCGGGTTCGGTGGTCCCGTTCGGCATGCTCGCCTGGAGCCCGCAGAACTCGACGGGCAACCAGTTCTCCACGCCCGCCCCCGGCGGCTACCGGTACGACGCCACGAAGATCCGCGGCTTCAGCCTCACCCACCTCAACGGCGTGGGCTGCTCCGGCGCGAACGGCGACATCCCGATCATGCCGTACGTCGGCGACGTGGACTCCTCGCCGAGCGCGGACACCAAGGACGCCACGTACGCGAGCACCTTCAGCCACGCCAACGAGACGGCCTCGCCCGGCTACTACAAGGTCGGCCTGGACAGCGGCGCCAGCGCCGAGCTGACCACCACCGAGCGCACCGGCACCGGCGAGTTCGGCTTCCCGGCGGACAAGCCCGCCAGCATGCTGCTGCGCACCTCCAACTCCGAGAGCGGCAGCAGCGCCGCCGACGTCCACGTGGACGAGGCGACGCAGACCGTCACCGGCTCGGTCAGCGCGGGCAACTTCTGCGGCCCGCAGAGCGCGAACAACCGGCACGACCTGTACACCCTGTACTTCACCGCGCACTTCGACCAGCCGTTCGCGAAGGTCGGCACCTGGACCGACGGAACGCTGAACCCCGGCTCCACCTCGGCCTCGGGCGGCACCGGCTACAACTCCAGCGGCAACGCGGCCGCGGGCAAGGGCTCCGGCGCCTACGTCACCTTCGCCCAGGGCACCACCCACGTGCAGGCCAAGGTCGCGATCTCGTACGTCAGCGCCGCCAACGCCGAGGCGAACCTGTGCGCGGAGAACCCGCCGAAGAAGACGTTCGCCGCGGTGCACGCGCAGGCCGTCGCCGCCTGGAACACCGCGCTGCGCAAGGTCCAGGTCTCCGGCGGCAGCGACGACCAGACCAGCACCTTCTACACCGCGCTCTACCACTCGATGCTGGAGCCGACGCTCACCAACGACGTCAACGGCCAGTACCTGGGCGGCGACCGCAAGGTGCACCGGCTCGCCAAGGGCCAAAAAGCGCAGTACGGCACCTTCTCCGGCTGGGACCAGTACCGCGCCCAGGTGCAGCTGCTGACGCTGCTCCAGCCGAAGGTCGGCAGCGACTATGCCCAGTCGCTGTACAACTACGCGCAGCAGCGCGGCGGTGAGTGGGACCGCTGGCTGCTGGAGAACGGCAAGACCAGCGTGATGTCCGGCGACCCCTCCGACGCCGCGCTCGCCGGGATCTACGCCTTCGGCGGCACCGACTTCGATGCCAAGGGCGCCCTCGCCTCGCTCGTCAAGGCCGCCACGGTGCCGACCGCCAACGACTCCGACAGCTCGGGCTGCAACGTCGAGTGCGTCGGCCAGCGCCCCGCGCTCGACCAGTACCAGGCGCTCGGCTACGTGCCCGCCGACAACTGCCACTGCTGGGGCGGCGCCGCCGAGACGCTGGAGGACGCCGCAGCCGACTTCGGCATCTCGCAGCTGGCCGGCCAGCTCGGCGACCGCTCCGACGCGCAGAAGTTCGCGCAGCGCAGCGGCAGTTGGAGCAACGTCTTCGACCCGAACGCCACCGCGCAGGGCGGTTGGATGCGCAACCGCAACTCCGACGGCTCCTGGGCCGGCACCAACTTCAGCCCCGCCACCGGTGACGGCTTCGTGGAGGGCACCAGCTCGCAGTACAGCTGGATGGTCTACTCCGACATCGCCGGCCTCGCCCAGGCGATGGGCGGGAACAAGGCGGCCATAGACCGCCTCGACGCCTTCTTCCACGACGCCGACGGCAGCTTCGACTTCACCGCCGACGACCCGACGAAGAACGACCCGACCAACGAGCCCGACATCAACGCGGCCTACCTGTACGACTACTTCGGCGCTCCGTACAAGACGCAGGAGACCACCCGCGCCGAGACCGACACGCTGTGGACCAACACCCCCGGCGGCATCCCCGGCAACGACGACGCGGGCACCATGTCGTCCTGGTACGTCTTCTCCGCGCTCGGCATGTACCCGCAGGTGCCCAGCCGCGCCGACCTGGTGCTCACCGCGCCGGTCTTCCCGCACGCGGTGATCCACACCGGCCACGGCAAGTCCATCACGGTCAACGCGCCGCAGACCTCGGCGAAGAACGTCTACATCCAGAGCCTGCGCACCAACGGCAAGAGCTCCGACCAGCCCTGGGTGCCCGCCTCCTTCGTCACCCACGGCGGCACCCTGGACTACACCCTGGGCAGCACCCCGAACACCAAGTGGGGCAGCGCCGCCAAGGACGCGCCGCCGTCCTTCCGCGACGGTGAGGCGCCGTTCTTCGCCAGCACCGCGCCCGACGCGGTCAAGGCCGAGCCCGGCACGTCGGCGGACAGCACGCTGAACGTCTCGACGATCCAGGACAGCCGCCAGGACGTGCGCTGGTCGGCGTCCGCGCCCGACGGGATCACCCTCAGCCCGGCGAGCGGCCGGATCAGCCTGCCCGCAGGCGGCACGGCCAGCGCGAAGCTGTCGGTCTCCGTCGCCAAGGACACCAAGTCCGGCGTCTACGAGGTGCCGATCACCCTGACCTCCTCGGCCGCCGCGGCCGGCAGCACCCCCGCCCCCAAGGCGTGGCTGTCGGTGACGGTCGGGGTCAAGGGCAGCATCAGCTGGTACGTCAACAACCGCGGCATCTCCGCCGACGACACCAATCCGGCCGCCAACTTCGACGGCGGCGGCTGGAGTTACTCGGCGAAGGCACTGGCCGCGGCCGGGGCCACCCCCGGCAGCACCGTCTCCGTGAACGGCTTCGACTTCACCTGGCCGCAGGTGACCGCGGGCGCCCCGGACAACATCCAGGTCGGCGGCGGTGACCAGGTGCTGGACGTCTCCAAGACGTCGGCGGGCGCCACCCGGCTCAGCCTGCTGGGCAGCGCGGACGACGGGCCGACCAGCGGCACCGCCACCCTCACCTACACCGACGGCACCACCCAGCAGGCCGACATCGGCTTCAGCGACTGGACCCTCGGCGGGGGCGGCGACCAGCCCTCCTTCGGCAACATCACCGCGGTGCACACCACCTACCGCGACGTGATGGGCAGTCCCACCACCGACCCGGTGGGCACGGACGTGTTCGCGACCGCGCCCATCGCGCTCCAGGCGGGCAAGCAGCTCGCCTCGGTGACGCTGCCGGCCACCACCTCGGGCGGCGACATGCACGTCTTCGCGGTGGCGACGGCGTAACGCACACACCGCGGGCGGCCGTCCCCGGGCTCTCTGCCCGGGGCGGCCGCCCGCGGCTGTTCGCGCGCCGCCGGATCAGTCCGCCGGATCAGTCCGCCGGGCGGACCGACACCGCGCGGGTGCCCGCGGTCAGCCCGTCGAGCACCACATACCCCTCCTCGGCCGCGGCGTCGTACGCCTTGGCCTTCTTCCCGTTCCAGGCCAGCTTGCCGTCCACCCGCACGCTGACCGCCTTCCCGTCGGTGGGCACCGCGACGCTGCCCCGGGTGCCGCCCGGCACCCGCAGCGTCAGCGCGAACGCGCCCTGGCCGGGGTGGCGCCAGTCCACGCCCAACGGTCCGTGCGGGGTGGGCAGTTGGCCGCGCGCCCAGGCCACCGAGCCGGGCCGGGGCCGTACCGACCAGGTGGTGAAGCCCGGAGCGGTCGGCCGGGCGCCGAGCAGTTCGTTGGTGAGCGCCGGGACGACGCCGGTGGACCAGCCGTGCGCCATGCTCGTGTAGGCGCCCTCGTACAGCGAGCCGTCCGGGCCGATGCCCTCCCAGTTGGTGATGCCCGGGTCGTGGCGGTCCATCCAGCCGTAGGTGCGGCGGATCTGGTCCAGCGCGGAGTCCGCGCGGCCGGTGCGGAAGCGCGCGACCAGCTCCGGGTAGGAGGTGAAGGCGTAGACCCGCTGCGAGGCGCCGTCGAAGATCGTGTCGTTGTCCATGAAGGCGTTGCCGTAGGGCAGCACCGTGGTGGCGTCCAGGTGGGCCAGCGCGGAGGCGGCGCGGCTCGCGCCGGCGACCCCGGCGGTGATCGCGATGGCGTTGCCGTCCTGGGCGTGCCGGGCCGGGCCGGTGGCGGAGTCCAGGTAGGCGCCGGCGGCCGCGTCCCACAGGTGGGCGTTGACCGCGTTGGCGACGGTGGCCGCGCGGGCCGTCCAGCGCGCCGCGTCGGCGGAGTTGCCGAGCCAGCCGGCGAGCGAGGCGGCGTCGTTGAGCGCCTGGACGTAGTTGGCGTTGTAGTACGTGATCTGCCCGGAGCGGCCGAGGAAGGCGTAGTCGCCGTACCCGGACGTGCCGTTGAGGCCCTTGCTGAGCAGCCCGTCCCCGTCGGTCACCGACGGGTACCAGGAGTCGAGCACCTTCGTCAGGTGCGGGTAGTAGCCGGTGGCGTAGCCGCGGTCGCCGGTGTGCAGGACGTAGTCCCAGCTGCAAGTGACCCACCACAGCGGGTAGTCGAAGAGCGGGAGGGTGTAGCCGTTGATCGACGCGGGCGGAATCCAGCCGTCGGAGCGCTGGTGGTCGGCGAGGTCGGCGAGCACGTTGCGGGCGGCCTCGGCCGCGTCGTCGTGGGTGAGGTACAGCGTGCGGGCGGAGACCGCGAGGTCCCCGACGTACGGGTCCCGGTCGCGCTTGGCGCCGTCCTGGAGGACCAACTTGCCGTCCAGGGACGGGCTGTCGGCGCCGCGCGGGTCGATGTCGTCGGACCGGAAGGTGTCGGTGACCAGCTCGTTGGTGTACGCGGCCCCGTACCAGTAGCGGTTGAGGTCGTCGTCGGAGCTGAGGAACCAGCCGCTGTACGACTCGGGCGTGCCCAGGTAGGCGGTGAACTCCAGCCACACCTCGTCGATGGACACCTCGCCCCACGGCTGGGCGGCCGGGGCGTCGGAGGCGAGGGCGTCCAGGCTGATCTGGAGGTAGCGGAAGCCGTGCAGGCCGTCGGCGTAGACCTGGTCGCCGCTCTGGTAGCCCTTGGTGTCCTTCCAGTCCGTGCCGCCGGCCGGTACCGCGACCTGGTCGGTGCCTTGGGAGGCCACCCCGGACTGGTCGGCCCGGGTGAAGTCGCTGCGCTCGGTGAGGTATTCGACGGTCTCGGAGAACGCCAGCCGCACGCCGGGGAAGTTGTCCGACGCGGAGCTGAACCTGATGTGCGGGTAGCCCACGACGACCTTGCCGAAGTCGACCACGACGCGGGGGACATCGTTGTCAGGCAGCAGGCCGGGATAGACCTCGTTGATCCGGGTGAATTCGCCCTGGGGCGTGCTCTGGTCGGCGGTGACGCTGATCCGCACCTGGGTGGTGGATACGGTGGCGGCGAAGGGCACGGCCCGCTGGACCTGGGTGTTGCCGCTGACGGTGGCGGCCGGCTGCCAGGCGGCGCCGTCCCACGTCTCCACGGTGAAGTCGCTCGGTACGCCGTCGGCGTTGGAGAGCAGGGTGATGCCCGGCAGCGACAGGGGTGCGGTCGTGGTGACCGTGAGGGTGTCCGGATACGCCGCGAGGGTGTCGTCGTTCCAGAAGGTGCCCGGGTCGCCGTCGATCGCGTTGGCCGCGTCATAGGTGCGCGGCTGGCCGTCGTCGCCGTTGTTGGGGGCGTGGGCGGAGGAGGCGGTGGCGGTGGTGCCGTCCGGCCAGTGCGGCGGCTTCGGCGGCTGCGGGCGGCTCAGCTTGGTGCTGCCGCCGCCGGGCGCGAGCAGTGCGTCGGGGTCGGTGACGGCGCCGCTGCTGCGCAGGATGCCCACCGGGCGGACGGTGCGGTCGGTGGGGCCCTGGAGGTAGCGGTGCCAGTCGGCTTCGGGGCTTTGGGGCGCCGCCGGGCCTGGCGTGCTGCCGGTGCGGGCGGGGTCGGGGTCGGCGGCGGCGGTTCCGGCGGCGCCGAAGGTGAGCCCGGCGGCTGCGAGGGCGGCGCCGCCGAGTCCGGCTCTCATCACGGTGCGGCGCTGGGGTCCGCGGGGGCGGGGTTCGCCGGCGGGGGAGTGGGGCATGGGGCGGCTCCAGACGGGGGTTGGTCATATGAAACGATTCAATGACGGAGTGCGGCTTGAGGCTACAAGCGGGTGCGGACGGCGTCCAGATCTCGCGCGGTGCCGAATCGGGTGCGGGTGGGTGCTTCGTCCGTGTGACCCGGCTGCGGATCGCCGACGCCGACGGCCTGCGGCTCACGGCGTTCGCCACCAGCACCGCCGAAATGCCGATCGCCGTACTGGAACTGCGGCACCGCCAACGCGCCACGGCCGAGGGCCGCATCCTCGACGGCATCGCGGGCTCCACCACCAACACCTACGGCGACACGGCCAGTCGGTGCCGGTGACCGTGCCCGCCGGGCTGACGGCCGACGTCGTCTCCGGCGGCACCGCCCCCGCCTCCTGCGCCGGCCTGACCGTGCCCACCTACACGATCCCGGGCTACTAGCCGGCCGCGGTGCGGCCTTCGCTTCCTGCTACGCCGGCAGGCGCGGGACGCTGTCCAGCAGCCGGCGGGTGTAGGGGTGGGCGGGGTCGCCCAGCACCTGGCCGGTGTCGCCCTGTTCGACGACACGGCCCCGTTCGAGGACCACGGTGTGCTCGCAGAGGGACGCGACGACGGACAGGTCGTGGGAGACCATCACGATCGTCAGGTCGTACTCCTCCTTCAGTTCGGCGAGGAGGTCGACGACCTTGACGCGGGTGGTGACGTCGAGCGCGCTGACCGGTTCGTCGGCGAGCAGGACGCGCGGGTCGCAGACCACGGCCCGCGCGATCGCGATGCGCTGGCGCTGGCCGCCGGAGAACTCGTGCGGGTAGCGGCTCGCGGCATCCGCGGGCAGCCCGACCCGTTCGAGGGCGGCGGCGACCTTGGGGGCGGCGGTGCTCCGGCTGTCGATGCCGAGGGAGCGCAGCGGTTCGGCGACGATCGCGGCGACGCGGCGCCGGGGGTCGAGGGAGGAGTAGGGGTCCTGGAAGACCACCTGGACGCTGCGGCGGAAGCGGCGCAGCTGCTGCCGGTCGCGCGCGGTGAAGGGGTCGCCGTCGAAGCGGACGGTGCCCGCGGTGGGCCGCAGTAGCCCCGACAGGAGCCGCAGCAGGGTCGTCTTGCCGGCGCCGGACTCGCCGACGAGGGCGAGGGAGCGGCCGGGTTGGACGGCGAAGGAGACGTCCCGGACCACGTCGGCGGCGCCTCCCCGGTAGCGCACTGCCACGTCGTCGAGTTCCAGAAGCGGCGTCCCCGGCCGCTCCGCCGTCTTCGCGTGGGCCCGGGCCGGGGTCATCGTGCGCTCCTTCGGTCCAGCGCGTCCTGCAACTTCCGTGCGCCCGCGATGAGTTCCCGGGTGTACTGCGCGCGGGGCGCGGTGACGACGTCGAGCACGGCGCCCTCCTCGACGGCGCGGCCGTCCTTGAGGACGAGGGCGCGGTCGGTGATGCGGGAGACCACGGCGAGGTCGTGGCTGACGAACAGGACGGCCATGTCGCGTTCCCGGACGAGGGTGTCGAGGAGGTCGAGCATCTCGGCCTGCACGGACACGTCGAGCGCGGTGGTGGGCTCGTCGGCGATGAGCAGGCTCGGTTCGCAGGCCAGTGCCATGGCGAGGGCGACGCGCTGGCGCTGGCCGCCGGAGATCTCGTGCGGGAAGGCGCGCGCGATGCGCCGGGGTTCGGGCAGCCGGACGCGGTCGAGCCCTTCGAGCACGGCGGCGCGCAGGGCGGCGCCCTTCAGGCCGGTGCGGCGACCGAGCGGACCGGCGATCTGGCGGCCCAGCCGCATCAGCGGGTCCAGGGCGGTCAGCGGTTCCTGGAAGACGACGGCCGCGTCCTTGCCGCGTACGGCGTTGAGGCGCCTTTCGGGGGCGCCGACGATCTGGGTGCCGGCGAGCTCCACGCTGCCGGAGGCGGTCATGCCCTCGGGCAGCAGACCGAGGACGGCGAGCGTGGTCAGCGACTTGCCGGAGCCGGACTCGCCGATCAGGCCGAGCCGCCCGCCCCGGTCGACGGAGAAGGTCAGGCCGTCGACGAGGGTACGTCCCGCGGCGGTGCGGATGGTCAGGTCGCGTACGTCGAGGAGGGTCATGCGCGCCTCCCGCGGCTGGCCGGGTCGAGGGTGTCGCGCAGCCCGTCGGCGACGAGGTTGACGCCCACGACGAGCACGACGAGCAGGATGCCGGGGGCGAGCGCGCCCGCGGGGGCCGTGGTGAAGGTGGCCTGGGCCTCCTGGAGCATCCGCCCCCACGAGGCGTTGGGCGGGGGAGCGCCGAGGCCGAGGTAGGACAGTCCGGCTTCGGCGAGGACCGCGAGGCCGAACTGGAGGGCGAGGTTCACCACGAGGGTGGGCCAGATGTTCGGCAGGACGTGCCCGAGCACCGTACGCGGCCAGGAGGTGCCGGAGGTCCGTGCCGCGGTGATGTAGTCCTGGGTGAGGACCCGCTTGACCAGGATGCGGACCAGCCGGGCGACCACGGCGCTCTGCGCGAGGCCGATGGCGATGATCGCGGAGCTGAGGGTGGCGGAGCGGGCGGTGACGACGAGCATCGCCAGCAGCAGCGTCGGGAACGCGATGAGGATGTCGAGGAACGCGGCGAGCGTGTCGTCGAGCCAGCCCTGGGCGAACGCGGCGAGCACCCCGAGGGTGACGCCGATGAGCGCGGCGATGGCCACCGAGCCGAGTCCGGCCTCGACGGCGATACGGGAGCCGGTCATCAGCTGGGTGAACAGGTCGCGGCCGAGCTTGTCGGTGCCCAGCAGATGCCCGCCGCCGGGCCCGGCGAGCCGTCCGCCGGAGGTGTCGTCGGTGGCGTAGGGCGTCCAGAACGCGGAGACCAGGGCGAGCAGCACGATCAGGCCGGTCAGGGTCACACCGGACACCAGGGTGGCAGAGCGGCGGCGCCGCCCGGCGGGGACGGGCTCGACCTCCTCGGTGAGCAGGTCGGGGGCGGCGGTCATCGGGCACCTCCGGAGAGCCGTCCGCGTAGCCGTGGGTCGATGAGCCGCTGCACCAGGTCGGCGGCGAAGCCGATCAGCAGCACGGCGAGGGTGGAGACGAACAGGACGCCCTGGATGACCGGGTAGTCGTGCTCCGAGATGCCGGTGGCGAGCAGGGAGCCGAGGCCGGGCAGCGCGTAGACCGACTCGACGACGACGGCGCCCAGCAGGGTGGAGGCCAGTTCGATGCCGAGGACGGAGATCACCGGCACGGAGGCGCTGCGCAGCCCGTGGCGCCACATCGCGCCGGCGAAGGACTCGCCGAGGGCCCGCGCGGTGCGCAGGTGGTCGCTGCCGAGGACGTCGAGGACGGCGGAGCGGACGTAGCGGGTCAGGGAGGCGCTCATCACCAGGGCGATGGTGATCACCGGCAGGACGAGTGAGCGGACGGCGTCGCCCGGCGCGGACCAGCCGTCCGGGGGGAACCCGCCGGCGGGCAGCCAGCGCGCGTTGAGCGCGAACACCGAGATGAGGATCATGCCGAGCCAGAACACCGGGACGGCGATGCCCAGTTGGGATATCCCGCTGAGCAGTGCGCCGTACCAGCGGTGGCGTTTGTGGGCGGCGACGAAGCCGACGGGCACCGCGATGACGACGGCCAGCACGAACGCGGCCAGCGTCAGCGGCAGCGTGACGTCCAGGCGGGAGGTGACCTCGGGGCGGACCGGCAGCGAGCTGACGAAGGACGTGCCGAGGTCGCCGCGGGCCAGCTGCCCGATCCAGTGGGTGAACTGTCCGAGCAGCGGCCGGTCGGAGCCGATGGAGTGGCGGGCCGCGGCGATCTGCTCCGGGCTGGCGCCCACCGAGGTGAGCGCGTTGGCCGGGTCGCCGGGCAGCAGGCGCAGCAGGACGAACAGCACCACGCTCGCCAGCGCCAGCGACACCAGCAGGAACGCCAGGCGGCGCAGCAGGTAGCGCCCCATCAGCCCTTCTTGATGGCGTAGGCGTAGAACTGGGAGTTGAGGCCGTTGAGCGGGTAGCCGGACACCTTGGTGCTGGCCACGACGATCTGCGGGTAGAGGTAGAGCCAGTCGCTGGCCGCGTCCTTCGCCGTCTGCTCGTTGACCTTCTTCAGCAGCGCGGTTTGCTCGCCGGTGGTGGAGGCTTCCTCGGCCTCCTTGACCCACGCGGTGACCTGCTTGTTGTCGTAGCCCCAGTAGAAGTCCGGGTTGCCGTACCAGGTCAGGTCGCGGTCGTTGACGTGCTCCTGGAGGGTGGCGGTGAAGTCGTGGTTCTTGTAGACCTTCGTGTACCACTCGTCGGGCGTGATCGTGTTGATCTTGACGGTGATGCCGACCTTGGCCAGTTGCGACTTGACGAAGGTCGCGACGGTGGGGTGCGGGTCGTAGTTGGGTGTGTCGAGGGTGAAGCTGAAGCCCTTGGCGTAGCCGGCGGCGGCGAGGAGCTTCTTGGCGTCGGCGACGTTGTAGGCGTTGACGCCGGTGAGGTCCTCGTACCAGGGGTCGGTGGGCGGCACCATCGAGCCGATGAGCTTGCCGTAGCCGCCCCAGATGGATTCCAGGAGCTTCTTGTCGTCGATGGCCTCGGAGACGGCCTTGCGGACCTTGACGTCGGTGAAGGGCTTCGCCTTGTCGTTGAAGGCCAGGAGCAGCTTGGTGGTGGAGTTGCCGTCGTTGACCTTGTAGTTCTGGTTGCTCTTGAACTGGTCGAGGGCGTCGGGGGACTGCTCGCTGGTGACCACGTCCACGGCGTTGGTCAGCAGGGCGTTGTTGAGGGCGGTGGCGTCCTTGAAGTAGTGGAAGACGACCTGCGCGTTGGTGGCCGGGGTGCCCCAGTAGCCGGCGAACCGCTTCAGGCTCAGTGCGGAGCCGCGGGTCCACTTGCCGAGCTCGTACGGGCCGGTGCCGTCCTCGGTCGTCTTCAGGTTCTTCGCCTGGGAGTCGATGATCCAGACGTAGGAGAGGTTGTAGACGAAGGAGATCGACTTCTGCGACAGCGTGACCTTGACGGTGTGCGCGTCGGGGGTGGCGATGTCCTTGACGACTTCGAGGTTGCTCTTGCGGGCGGACTGCGAGTCGTCGGCGAGGACCTTGCGCAGGCTGTACTTGACGTCGGCGCTGGTGAGTTCCCTGCCGCTGTGGAACTTCACGCCGTCGCGCAGGGTGAAGGTGTAGGTGAGGCCGTCGGCGCTCTTGGTGTAGCTCCTGGCGAGGAGGTTCTCGACCTTGCCGTCGTCGGTGAGCTTGAACAGGCCCTCGTAGACGTTGCCGTTGAGGGCCTCGGTGACGCCCTGGCCGCCGCCCGCGGTGTTGTCGAGGTTCTGCGGTTCGTACAGGGAGCCGATGTTGACGGTGGCGTCCTTGTTCCAGCCGCCGGACGAGGAGGCGCTGCTGCCACCGGAGCCGCCGCAGGCGGTGAGGGTGATCCCGAGGACGGCGGAGGCGGCGACGGCGTAGCGGGCGGTCTTGTGGATTCTCATGGTGTCCAGAGCGCTTTCGTGCGGAAGGTGCGAGGGGTGCTGCGGAGGGGGTCGATCAGTGCTGTGCGGCGAAGCCGTCGCGGAAGACAGGGTGCTTCTCGCCGGCGTGGACCGGCAGGTGGAAGCGGTTCTGCCGCGGCGGCATCGGACAGTTGTACTGATCGGAGAATCCGCAGGGCGGCACGAAGGCCCGGTTGAAGTCGAGGACGACACGGCTGTCGTCGTCGGTGCGCTGGACGAACAGGAAGCGGCCCGCGCCGTAGGTGGTGTCCCCGTTGGTGGGGTCGCCGAAGACGAGCAGGAGGGTGCCGTCGTCATCGAAGGCGCTGAGGGTGTAGGCGCGGCCGTCCACGGTGAGCGTGATGTCGCCGGGGACGACCAGGTCGCGGGTGCCGCCGTTGTCGCGCAGGTGCTCGAAGGCGACGCGGCGGGCGCCGGGGACGGGCGTGTAGTCGGCTTCCAGGACCCAGGAGGGGTGGTACGGGAAGGTCGCGATGCCCTCGAAGTGCGCGATGGCCGGCGAGTCCGCGTCCCACAGGCGCAGGCCGTGCTCGGGGGCGCCGGTGACCAGGTCGGTGCGGCTGAGGGTGGTGACCGTCACCGTGTCGGGAAGTCCCGCGCGGACGGCGTCGGCGTCCGCCTCCTCACCGGCGGGCAGCCAGCGGGTCTCGACGAGGGCGAGGTTCCCGGTGGGCGCGGTGAGGGCGCGAACGCGCTCGGCACGCCAGGTGTTCCACTGCTCCTCGGGGCCGGCGGAGGGCGAGGGCGAGGCGGGGAGCTGGGACACGGCGTACTCATTCGGCTAGAGGGTGGTGAACGTGACGCCCGTCACAGACCGTGAGGGAATGGCCAAAGCAAATACTTTATCGGCCATAAGGTCTCCTAATGTCAAACCGTCGTCTCGCCATGCGGAACAACCTGTCTCACCGCCGGGCGTGCGCCCGCCGCCGGGGCCGGAAACCGTGGTCGAGCAGAAGGGGTCGGGCCTCCGGTCCGGGGCCCGTGCCCGTCGATCGGTCAGACGGCTTCGGGTTCCATGGCGAAGTACCCACCGCCGACCGCGGTGGTCCTGGCACGGCAGGAGCGCGGTCTTGCCGCGCGGACCGGAGGGCCCGCAACCGTCTGCTGCCGGTCAGGAGGCGTGCGGTGCGGGTGCGGCGAGGTGGTGGGTGAACCAGGCGCGGATGCGGTGGAGGGCGTCGAGCTGGTGGGCGCGTTCGGTGAGGCCGTGCCCCTCGCGGGGGTAGACGGCGAACTCGTGCGGGACGCCGAAGTGGCGCAGGGCGCGGTGGAAGGAGAGCGACTGCCCCAGCGGCACGTTGGTGTCGTCCTGGCCGTGGAGGATGAGGACGGGAGTGCGGACGCGGGCGGCGAAGCTGATCGGGCTGTGCGCGTCGTGGCGGTGCGGCCCCGGGCCCTCCCAGCCGCGGCTGCCGCTGAGCGCGCCCTCCAAGGCGCCTTCCTCGCCGATCGCGGCCTGCATGCCCCAGTCGCTGATCCCGGCGCCCATCATGGCGGCCCCGAACCGGTCGGTCTGCCCGACGGCCCAGGCCGCCATGAACCCGCCGTGGCTCCACCCGCCGATCCCCAGCCGGCCCGGGTCCGCGATGCCCGCCTCCACCAGCAGGTCGATCCCGGCCAGGATGTCCGTGAACTCCTCCGCGCCCAGCCGGCCCGCGACGGCCGCCGCGAACGCGTGGCCGTGACCCTGGCCGCCGCGCGGGTTGGGCAGGAACACGGCGAGGCCGGCCGCCGCGAGCCACTGGCCCGGATCGAACCAGCCGCTGGTCAGCTCGTCGGCCCAGCGGTGGTATGGGCCGCCGTGCACGAAGGCGACCAGCGGGAACGGGCCGTCCCCGCGCGTCCGGCCGGGCGGCAGGATCAGCAGGCCGTCGAGCCCGAGCCCGTCACCGGCCCGGTAGGACAGGCGCTCCTGGGTGCCCCAGGCGATCCGGCGCATCTCGGGCCTGGTGTCCGTGAGCCGGGTCAACGGTCCCCGCGCTGCCCCGGCGAAGACGTCCATGGGGTGCGGCGCGGTGCTGACCAGCGCGGCGACGGGCCCGAGGCCGCGTACCGCGCCGCTGCTGGGATCGACCAGGTGCAGTTCGGCGGTGAAGACGCCCGGATCGGTCTCGGGTTGGGCCCAGCTGAGGACGGCGAGGGGTCCGCCGTCCGGCCGTTGGGACACGTCGACCACATGCCGGTCGCCCAGCCCGTCCACGGTCCGCAGCGTGCGCGTGCCGAGGTCGAGCAGCCGGAGCCGGGCACTCGGGCCGCGCCCCCACAGGATCGGGTCGCCCGCGCTGTCCTCCCCGGCCCCGCCCGGCTCGTCCAGCGCCGATACGGCGACGGTGGCGCCGTCGGCCGACGGCCAGTGGTCCACGATGCCGCCCGGGCGGTCGGTCAGCGGTCGCGGGGCGCCCACCGCCGTACCGTTCACCGGCACCTGGTGCAGCTGGCCGCCCGAACGGAAGACCAGCGAGGCCGAGTCCGGGCCCCAGTACGGGCGTTCGCAGGCCGTGAACCCGGCAACGACCGGCGCGGGAGGAGCGGAACCGTCGCTCGGGCCCACCCACAACCTGCTCGTACGCCCGCCGTCCGCGTCGAACGCCTCCACGCAGTACGCGACCAGGCGCCCGTCCGGCGAGACCGCCGGGGAGTGCGGCACGGCGCCGTCCACCAGCAACTCGGCGCGCAGAGGCGGAACGGCGGTCAATGCTGCGGCCCGTTCCCCATGTGGTCCTCCAGCAGGGTGCGGAGGAACGCCAGCGACTCCGCCGGCAGGAGCGCGGTGTCGCGCAGCGCGTCGAACGCGACCCGCAGCGCCTCGAGGTCTTCCGGGTCGTCGGTGAGGTGGCCGCTCCAACTGCCCTGCGTGTACGCCACGGTGGACCCGTCGCGCAGGGAGATCAGCTCCAGCGAGCCGCGCAGGTGGTGCGGACCGGCCGCGAACGGTACGACGTGCAGCGCGATCCCCGGCCACTGCGCGGCCTCGATCAGGTGCTCCAGCTGGGCCGTCCACGTCTGCGGGTCCCGCGCCTTGCGCCGCAGCGCCGCCTCGTCGATCAACGCCCGGTAATACACCGGCTCCGGCCCGGCCAATGCGGTTTGGCGCTCCAACCGCTCCGCGACTTCGGCCGCCACCTGCTCCTCCGCCACCTGCGCCCACTCCAACTGCTCTCGCGCATACGCCCCGATCTGGAGCAGGTCGGGAATCGCGTGGCCGGCGTACTCACGGATACGGGCCGCGTTCACCTCGAACGGCGCCGGACTCCGCACCAACTGGTCCTGCGTCTCCCGCTTCGCCAGGCGCCACAGCCGCTCCAGCAGGTCCCCGGTCCCGTACACCTTGTCCAGCATCCGGGCCACCTCCAGCGTGCCCAGGCGCTGCCCGCGCTCCAACCGGTGCAGATACGACTGCTCGTACATGCACAACGCGCCCAACTGCATGTAGCTCATCCCCGCTTTCTCGCGCAGCGCGCCGAGCTGACGTGCGTACAACGCCCGCGCCGAATGCGGGTCCGAGGCGATCACTGCCTCGTTGACCCCGACCCTGTCGGACATACGATTTCCCTTTCCCCCGGCCACCCATTACGGCTGACGCGTAGTTGTGCGTAGCGGAAATTCCGTGGCGCTTTCGAATTCGCCGGAATCCGTCCGACGAGAAAGCCCCCGCGGCTAACTGGCCCCGGTGCGTGCGGTATTGTGACACCGCTTGCACGTGCACGGCGGCAACGCCCCACGCGTGTAGTCCGGAACTCTTCCGGGGGCAACGTTGTAGCGCTTCCGGTGCTTGGCAAGCGTCATATCGATGCCCCGTTCCTTTCCTTGGCGGATCACCACCGGGAAGGCCAGCGTGGCCCAGAGTCCGGGCGTGTTCAACTTGCGGAATTTGGATGAGGAGTTGACGTAGCCGTTGAACCGCAAAGATCTGGAGCCCGACAGTTCTCCGGCCGCGGCATTCGGCGAGCGTCTGCGCAGGCTGCGGGATGCGCGGGGGTGGACGCAGGATGAGCTGGGCGAGCGCACGGGTTGCTCCGGCTCGCACGTTTCGGCAGTGGAAACTGGTCGCCGGTCTCCAACTCAGCGGTTTGCGGCAAGTGCTGACCGGGCGTTTGGCACCGGTGAGCAGCTACAGCGTGAGTGTCGAGCGGTCCGGCACACGGCACTCATCGAAGGCTTCCCGGAGTATGTAACCCATGAGGCGAGAGCGGCCGAGATCCGGCTGTACGAGGTCGGTGTCATACCCGGTCTCCTTCAGACGGCCGACTATGCCGCCGTGCTGGAAGCGGACGCGGTGCGGAGAGAGGCGATCACTCCCGAGCAGGCGGACGAGCGAGTTGCCCTCGTTGCGAGACGGCAGGCGGGCCTCGCACGGTCGCCGTCGCCGTTGATCATCGTGGTGCTGGACGAAGGGTGTATCCACCGGCCGATGGGAACCCCGTCCATCATGGACGCCCAGCTGGAACGCCTTGTCGAGTTCGCGGACCTGCCCAACACCGTGCTGCAAGTGGCCCCGTTCACCATGGGGGAGCGTCGGCCGTTCAGTCTGCCCGTCACTGTGCTCACGATGCCGGACCGCTCGCTCATGTTGTACGCCGAATCGGCATACAGGGGACATCTTGTGCGCGAAAGCACGTTAGCGGTGCCCATGCTGACGGCCTACCATCAGCTACAGACAGAAGCGCTGTCACAGGCGGAGTCTGTCGCCTTGATCAATCAGTTGCGAAAGGGCACCCCGTGACGACCCAAACTCCGCGTTGGTTCAAGTCTTCTTACAGCGGCAACGGCGGCCAGTGCGTTGAGGTCGCGGCCAACCTCGTCGCCTCGCGCGGCGTGGTCCCCGTCCGTGACTCCAAGGACCCGTCCGGCCCGGTGCTGGACTTCCCGTCGGCCTCGTTCGCTTCCTTCATTGCCGGTGTGAAGTCGGGCGAGTTCGGCACCGTCTGACACGGGTAGGTATGTCCTGTGCCGCCGTTGGAGGCGGCACAGGCAGCCAACCGCGAAAGGGCACCCCGTGACGACCGAAACTCCGCG
Source organism: Streptomyces sp. CA2R106 (assembly GCF_037034245.1). Taxonomy (NCBI): domain Bacteria; kingdom Bacillati; phylum Actinomycetota; class Actinomycetes; order Kitasatosporales; family Streptomycetaceae; genus Streptomyces; species Streptomyces sp. CA2R106. The sequence continues at coordinate 37,110 of NZ_JBAGKC010000026.1, read as the reverse complement.
TTGGTTCAAGTCCTCCTACAGCAACAACGGCGGCGCATGCGTCGAGGTGGCCGCCAACCTCGTTGCCTCGTGCGGCGTGGTCCCCGTGCGTGACTCCAAGGACCCGTCCGGCCCGGTGCTGGACTTCCCGTCGGCCGCGTTCGCTTCCTTCATTGCAGGCGTGAAGGCAGGGGAGTTCGGCACCGTCAGGCGGCGCGGCTGAGGTCCTTGCCGTACCAGATCTCCACGTACGGCCCCGTGCAGTAAGCCGGAATCTCGCGGTAGCCGTGGCGGACGTACAGCCCGCGGGCCTCGACCAGGTCGAGGCGGGTGTTGAGGACCGTACGGGAGGCGCCGAGCAGCCGTGCCTCGTTCTCCAGCAGCTCCAGCAGGAGGTCGGCGCCCTTCCTGCCGCGGAAGGCGGGGGCCAGGTAGATGCGCGTGAGCTCGGCGCGCTCCGTGTCCAGCATCAGCAGTCCGCCGCACGCGGCCGCCTCGCCGTCGAAGCGGCCCACGACGAACTGCCCGGTGGGCGGGGTGAGCAGTTCCGCGCCGTCGTCCGCCAAGCCCTGGTCGACCTCCGCGGAGGTGGCGGGCCGTTTCCAGTAGCGGCTGGCGACCTCGTCGTAGTAGTCCCGCCGCAGGCGAGTCGCGTCCGCGGTGCCGACGGCCTCGGGGGCCAGCTGCCATGAGCTCATACGACTTCTATAACCGCCACGTGCTTCCCCCTCCAACCGATTTGACGGCCTACCATCGACTCCAGGCCGACGCGCGGTCGTAGGCGGCGTCGGTGGCCGTGCTCAACCGGTTGCGAAAGGGCACCCCATGACGACCGAGTCCCCCCGCTGGTTCACGCCCTCCTACAGCAGCAACGGCGGCGCCTGTGTCGAGGTCGCGGCGAACCTCGTCGCCTCGCGCGGCATCGTCCCGGTCCGCGACTCCAAGGACCCGTCCGGCCCCGTGCTGGACTTCCCGGCCGACGCGTTCGCGTCATTCGTCGCGGCCGTGAAATCCGGCGAGTTCCCGCTCGCCTGACCGCCCACCCCCCGCACCATGGCACGCGACGGCAGCGCGCAGCACCGCATCGGCGGTCCGGCGATGGCCCGGCTGGAGTGGTTGCTCGACGGTCTCGCCGGTCGGGCGGACTGGGGGAAGGACGCGGCCGAGGTCCTGGCCCCGGCTTTCACGGCTCGGGTGGCGCCGGACGTCTTCGTCGAACGGTTCCGCGGCCGCGCGGCCACGCACGCCCCTTTGACCGTCGTCGCGTTGGAGGGCGGTGCCACCACCGCCCGGGCGCGCGTGCGGCGGCACGCCGACGGGACGGCGGGCCCTTCCGTCGATGTCGTCACCTGCACGATCGAGCCCGACGAGCCGCACCGCATCGTCGCGGCGTACACCACCGCCCTGGTACCCGACCATGTGACGCCGCGGCTCCCGGCGGACTTCTCCCGCTATCCGCTGGACCGGGCGCCGGGGGCTCGGCTGATCGTGTTCTCGGGGGTGCCGGGGGTCGGCAAGAGCACGCTGGCCGACGCCGTCGGGGCGCGCCTGGGCGTTCCGGTGTTCGCGGTGCACTGCGTGTGCTCCGATCCGGTCGTCCACCGGGCCCGGCTGGAAGGGCGCACGCGCGGCATCCCCGGGTGGCACGATGCCGGGCTCTGGCCGAACGTCGAGCAGCGCATGGCGCGCTTTCCGCCCTGGCCCGAGGGCACGCTGACCGTCGACACCACGGGGCGCACGAGGAGAACGTGGCCGCCGTGCTCGCCCGGTTGGCGTAACGCCGGCGGCGGGACCGGACTGCCGCGGACACGCCCCAGGGCACCCTGCCACCGCCCCTGAGCCGAGGTCGTGGTCGGCTCGACTTGCATCTGACACTGATGTGAGGTTCTAGCGTAGTGGGTGTCGGCGTTCGCCGGCAGTTATCGCGGCGATCTTGAGCAGCGGCCCGCCGCGGCCGTGTGGAAAGGCAGAACATCATGCGTGCAGCCCGCTATCACGAGTACGGCGGCGTGGACACCCTCGTGGTCGAGGAGGTGCCGGCCCCGCATCCCGGGCCGGGCGAGATCCGTATCCGCGTCGCGGCAGCCGGCGTCAACCCGGTGGACTGGAAACTGCACTCGGGTGCGGTGCGCGAGGTGTTCCCCCTGGACCTGCCCGCGATTCCCGGGCGTGAGGCCGCAGGCGTGGTCGACGAGATCGGTGCGGGCGTGGAGGGGGTGGCCGTCGGCGACCGCGTCTTCGGGCTGGGCGGCCTCACGGGCACGACGGCGGAGCTGGCCGTGCTCTCGGCCTGGACCCTCGCGCCCATCTCGTGGAGCGACGAGCAGGCCGCAGGTGCCGCACTGGCGTCCGTGACCGCGCTCGGCGGGCTGAACGCGCTCGGTCCCCTGTCGGGCCGGACCCTGCTCATCGAGGGTGCCGCCGGTGGCGTGGGCAGTGCCGCGGTCGAGATCGCGGTGGCCCGGGGAGCGAAGGTGATCGGGACGGCCAGTGAGCGCAACCACGAGTTCCTCACCTCCCTGGGAGCCGTGGCGACCACCTACGGCGCCGGCCTCGCGGAGCGCCTCGCCGACCTGGCGCCCGACGGCGTCGACGTCGCGCTCGACACCGCGGGTTCCGGGTCCCTGGCCGACCTCGTCGCGATCGTCGGGGACCCCGCGCGCGTGGCCACGGTCGCCGACCACACCAACGCGCAGGGCCTGGGCGTCGTGGTGGCACACGCGACGAACGACTCCGCGCTCCTCGCCGAAGCCGCCGAACTCGGCCGCCGGGGCCGCTACGCACCGCACATCGAGCGGACCTACCCGCTCGAACAGATCGCGGAAGCGCACACCTCCTCCGAGGGCGGCCACACCCGGGGAAAGATCGTGATCCGCCTCTGACCCGGTCCACTTCCGACAGACGAGCGTGCGCGGCTACCCCAGCGGGAAGGAGGCCCGCTGCCGCCACCGCGTCCCGTCGTAAACCAGCAGGTCGACGGCCGAGACCCGGGCGACGACGGGAAGGCCGGTGCGCAGGTCGGCCTCGACCTGCTCCACGGCAGCCTCGTCCTGGCCCTGGGCGACGGTCAGATGCGGCACGGCATCCTCGAACTGCCCGCCGAACGGCGGGTGTTCCGGCCACCGCCGCACGATCGCCCCGGTGAGGCGTCTGAATCCGGTGTCCGGTTCGGGCGCGAGATACAGCACTCCGGGGAACCGGCCGCAGTGGTCGAACCGGGCCTCGAAGGACTCCTGTCGGCCGAGCACCTCGCCGATGGCGGCGCGGACACCCTCATCGATGCGGCTCGCGTCGAGAAACGGGAAGAGCACGGTGACGTGTGCGGGAACTCCGGCGCGGGCCGAGGGGTCGAGCCGGTCCCGCCACGTGCCTACCAGGGGCTCCGCCTCCGGAACCCGCACGATCAGCCCTGACTGTCCTGCCCGGGGTGCCCGGGGTCCTTGCGCCTCGTCATCCGCCATCGTGTCTGTCTATCAGCGGGGTCCGACGGGCGGCGACCCGGGGGAGGCCAGGCCGGACGGCCGGAGCCGGTCGTCCAGGGCGGCCCCGACCTCGGGGCAGTTCGACCGGATCGTGTCGAGGAAGGCGCGCAGTACCGGGGAGTGGTCGCGGGCCGCGAAGGACAGGATGAGGTCGGGCAGGCCAGTGCGCGGGGTCACCTCGCAGAACCGCACTCCCGGCCGCGGGACCGCCCTCATGCGGGACGGCCCCAGCCCGACGCCCACACCGGAGGCGGCCAGGCCGATGATCGTGTGCACGTCCCGTGCGACGGTCGCGCCGCCGAGAGCAGGGGAGTCCGCACCCAGCAGGGCGCGCAGTCCGGCGACCACCGCGGGCTCGTCCTCGCCGGCCGACACGATCAGCGGCTGCCGCCGCAACTGGTCGGCGGTGACCGCCCGTTGACCCGCGTACGGGTGCGCCGTACTGATCACGGCGATCACGTGGTCGCGTCCGACCGGGACGGACACGAGATGCTCCGCTCCGGCACCCCGGGGCGGGCCGAGGGTGAAGGCCACGTCCAACTCCCCGGCGACGAGGGCGGGGCTGCTGCGGCTGGTCGCCATCTCGTGCAGTTCCAGTCTCACGTCGGGCCGGTCGCGGCCGAACCGGCTCAGCACGCCCGGCAGCGGGTCGAGCAGCGCCGAGGCGACGAACCCCAGGCGCAGCCGCCCCGTCTCGCCGCGCGCGGCCCGGCCGGCGTCGACGGTGGCCGCCGCGATCTCGTCGAGCGCCCGGCGCGCCCGCGCGAGGAACGCCTCGCCGGCGGCGGTCGGGAACACGCCCTGGCGCGTCCGGTCGAACAGCCGGACCCCGACCTCGCGTTCCAGGTCGGCGATCTGCTTGGACAGCGGCGGCTGCGCGATGCCCAACTCGCCGGCCGCCCGGCCGAAGTGCGCGTGCTCGGCCAGAGCGACCGCGTACCGCAGGTGCCGCGCCTCCACGTCCCGCCCTCCGTTCCCTCGACCCCATTCCACTGCCGACCATACCTCGAAGGTATCGCCACGCCACTTGCCAGATCTACGAATGGATGGCGCCCCGGTTCCCGCCTGGAATGGAGCCATGAAGAACGCATCTGCGACCGACACCGCCTTCGTCCTCGTGCACGGCGCCTGGCACAGCTCCGCGCAGTGGGCGGCGACGCAGCGCGCGCTGGCCGGACCGGGCACCGCGAGCGTGGCCGTCGACCTGCCGGGGCACGGCTTCGACGCGCCCCTGCCCACCGGATACCTGCTGCCCGGCCAGCCGGGCCTGCTGACCGAGAAGTCCCCGCTCGCCGCCGTGACGATGGACGACTGCGCCGAGGCCGTACTGAACGTCCTGCGCCAGGTGCGCCACCACCGCACCGTCGTGCTCGTCGCGCACAGCGCGGGCGGCGGTCCCGCGTCCCTGGCCGCGGAGCGGGCGCCCGAGCTGGTGGATCGGATCGTGTACCTGTCCGCCTTCGTCCCTGGCGGGCGGCCGCGGTTCTTCGACTACCTGGGCGCACCCGAGAACGCCACCGCGCTGGGCCAGCACCTCAACCTCGGCGACGCCGCGGCCCTGGGTGCCGTACGGATCAACCCGCTCTCGACGGACCCCGCGTACGTCGACGAGCTGCGGCAGACCCACTACCACGACACCCCGCCGGACCGCTTCGACCGGTGGCGGACCGCGCTGAGCCCCGACCTGCCCCTGGCGATCCCGACCGCGCCGGTCACCCTGACCGCGGCACGGTGGGGGCGCATCCCACGGACGTTCCTGCGCTGCGCCGAGGACCAGGCCCTGGCACCGGCCGCGCAGGACCTGATGATCGCGGAGGCCGACCGGGCCTTCCCCGACAACCCGTTCACGGTGCGCGCCCTGCCCGGCAGCCACAGCCCGTTCGCCGCCCGGCCGAGCGAGCTCGCCGCGGCACTGGCGTCGTGAGCCGGCAGCGGTTCGTGAGCCCGCGGCGGCCCGCGGTGGTTGTCCCGTCGCTGAGCAGGGGACGGCCGGCGGCCGGTGGCGGCTCGCGGCTCGTCCTGCCGGTCGTGCTGAGCGCGACCTTCGTGCAGCTGCTCAACGTCACCATCGCGCAGATCGCGGCCCCGGCGATCCGGACCGACCTGGGCGCCGGCTCGGGCGCCGTGCAGCTGATCCTGGCCGGGTACACCCTGACCTACGCCTGCCTGCTCATCACGGCCGCGCGCCTCGGCGACCGGTACGGCTACCACCGGCTGTTCGTGCTGGGCACGATCGTCTTCATGGCCGGCTCGGTCGCCGCCGCGTGCGCTCCCGACGCCGCGACCCTCATCGCGGCCCGGCTGGTCCAGGGCGCGGGCAGCGGCCTCGTCGCCCCGCAGGTGCTGTCGATCATCCAGGTCGCCGTCCCCGCTGCCCGGCGCCCGCGGGCTCTCGGCCTGTTCGGTGCCACGATGGGACTGGCGTCGCTGGCCGGGCCGCTGATCGGCGGACTCCTCGTCGGCGCCGACCTCTTCGGCCTCGGCTGGCGTTCGGTGTTCCTGGTCACGGTGCCCGTGGCGCTCGTCTCACTCGCGGGGGCGACCGTACTGCCCCGTACGCGCGGGGCGGCCGGACAACGCGTCGACACCGCGGGCGTGTTGCTGACCACGGTGGGCTTCGGCGCGCTGGTGCTGCCGCTCGCGCTGGGCGGGCAAGTCGGCTGGCCCTGGTGGACCTGGGCCCTGCTGGCCCTGTCCGTCGCCGTGCTGGGCTGCTTCGCCCTGACGCTCCCGCACCGGCCGGACCCCCTGGTGCAGCCGTCGCTCTTCCGCGACCGCGGGGCGCGTGCGGGGGTGCTGCTGGTGTTCGTGTTCAACGCCGGGGTGCCGTCCTTCACGTATCTGCTGTCCCTGCACCTCCAGTCGGCCATCGGGTACTCCGCGCTCACCGCCGCACTGACGTCGGCGCCCTTCGCGGCCGCGGCCGTCCTGGGCAGCCGTGCCGCACCCGCCCTGGCCCGCAGGCACGGGTCGGCCGTGCTCACGGCGTCGGCGCTGGTGCTGGCCGCCACGTCCCTGGCTCTCGCGCCGCTCATCGGCACAGCGGCCGGGCGCTGGGCCGCGCTGCCGGTCCTGGCGTTCGGCGGCGCCGCGTTCGGCGCGTTCACCGCCTCGGTGTTCGCGCTGGTGCTGGCACGGGTGGACGGCTCCGCCGCCGGTTCGGTCTCCGGGCTGCTGCCCACCGCCCAGCAACTGGGCGGCTCGATCGGGGTGGCGGTGGCGGGCCTCGTCTACTTCGCCCCCGCGGCCTCCCCGGGCACCGCGTTCCACCACGCCATGATCTACGAGGCCGCCGTCTTCGCCCTCACCGCGCTGATCAGCCTCCGCATGCACCCCCGCCCCCACCCGCCCACGGAGCGGACGGACGCGGCGCGCGCCACGGCGACGTCCGGAACCCCCGGAGTGTGAGCCCGCCGACCGGGCAGGCCGACGCGGTGCAGAAGCGCGGGCCCTTGCGGTCAGAGGTGGAGCAGGGTGGTCGAGACGGTCCAGAGGTGGTGGGCGGTGGCGGGGTCGAGGGCCCATTCTTTGACGCCGTGCGGGTGTTGCGCCAGGTCGGCGTCGTTCGGCACGGTGTACGCCTCGCGGCAGTCGTCGAGGTAGTGGCCGCCGGAGTGGGCGAACTGCGGGGCGACGGCCGCGACGATGGTGGTGGCTGCGCCCTGCTCGACCGTTTTGTAGGTGAAGACCCCGGCGGCCTCGGCCGCGTCGAGGGACTCCCGCTGCCGCGCCGTGAAGTTCCGTTGCAGTCCGGTCGCGACGCCGCCGGGGTTCACCGCGTTGGCCACGATGCCGTCGGAGGCCCAGCGCCGGCTCGCCTCGACGGCGAAGAGGGAGTTCGCCGTCTTCGACTGGGCGTAGGCGATCTGCGGATCGTAGCCGCGGCGCTCGAAGTGCAGGTCGTCGAAGTCGATGCCGGCGCGCATGTGGGCCGTCGAACTGACCGCGACGATCCGTGCTCCGCCGCGGTCGGCCGCGCCCAGCGCCAGGGCGTTGTGGAGACCGGTCGCGAGGGCGAGATGGCCCAGGTGGTTCGTCGCGAACTGCAACTCCCAGCCCTCGCGGGTGCGTTCGAGGCCGCTGGTGACCACGCCCGCGTTGTTGATCAGCAGGTGGAGCGGGCCGTCCCACGCGTCGACGCAGCGTGCGACGGAGGCCCGGTCGGCGAGGTCGAGCCGGACGACCCGGGGCCGTGGCCCCTCGTTTGCGCCGCCGCTCTCCGCAGTCGATTTCGCGATCGCCTCGGCGACGGCTTCCCCCGCCGCCGTGTTCCGGACGGCGAGCGTTACTTCCGCCCCGGCAGCGGTCAGCGCGCGGGCCGTCTCGACCCCGATCCCGGACGACGCTCCTGTCACGATCGCGCGGACGCCGCCGAGGTCGATGCCCCGCACGACGTCGTCCGCGGTGCTGGTGGCGGTGAAGGGTGTGGAGAGGGGTTCGCGTGTCGTCATGGCGGCGACTATACGCACTAGACTTGATTTGTATAGTGCGGCGCCCACTCGTATGCTCGGCCCATGAACAGCCCCACCGCCGGCGGCCACCCCTCGCCGTCGGCCGCCGACACCGACCGGCGAACGAAGGTCCTGGACTCCGCCATGGCCACGTTCGCGCGATTCGGCTACCGGAAGACCTCGATGGAGGAGGTGGCGCGGGCCGCCGACATCTCCCGGCCCGGGCTGTACTTCCTCTTCTCCTCCAAGGAGAGCCTGTTCCGCGCCGCCGCCACCCAGGCGCTGGAACGCGACATCGCGGCCGTCGACCATGCCCTGGCCGCCACCGGGCGGCCCCTCGCGGAGCGCCTCCTCGACGCGTTCGACCACTGGGCGGGCCGCTACATCGGCCCGCTGGCACGCGACGTGGCGGGGGTCATCGAGGCCAACCCCGGCCTGCTGGGGGAGATCGCCGAGACCGCACCGCGCCGTTTCGAGCAGCTGATCACCGACGCGATCGCCGCCACCGCGGGGCGGGCGGCGGCCCGCCGTATCGCCAGGACGATGATCAGCGTGTCGATCGGCCTCAAGCACCAGGCCGCGGCACGGGACTTCTACCGTGAACGGATGGGGATCGCGATCGACCTGCTGCTGCGCTGAAGGCGCACCGGAGGAAACGGGTGACCCCGCCGACCGTCACCTGAGCGGCCCCGCACCGCTTCCCACGCCCGCGGCCCGGTGGACGGGATGATGACGGTCGTAGCCCGACCACGCCCCGCGCCGTGAAGGAGAGCAGCCCGTGAGCACCTGGAACCCCCGGACGCTGGAGCGGATCGCCGCAGCCGACGAACTGCGCATCGCACCCCGCCGCAGCGACGGCTCCCTGCGCAAAGCCACCACCATCTGGGTCGTACGGGACGGCGACGACCTGTACGTCCGGTCCTGGCGCGGTGCGGCCGGCTCCTGGTGGAACACCGCCCGGGAAAGCGGCACCGGGCACATCGCCGCCGGGGGCGAGGAGGCCGACGTCGCCTTCACCCCGACCACCGACGACACGGTCAACGCACAGGTCGATGCCGCCTACCGGGCCAAGTACGGCCGCTACACCGGCTACGTCGAGCCGATGGTCGCCGACCAGGCCCGGGCCACCACCCTGCGCCTGACCCCGCAGCAGTAGCCCGATCCGACGTTCGCCGGCCCGCCGGCCCCCGCTTGCCGACCCGCGCTTGCCGTCCCGCCGGACACCGCCGCCCGCACCCGACCACCGCTCAGGAGAGCCTGCCGGTCGGCTACGGCCGGGCCGTCGGCGGCACCGTGGGCGCGGAACACCTGGGCGCCCCCCCACATCGGCCGGCTGCTCCTGCTGCGCCCGGCCGGTGCCGACCGACGTCGGTCGGCACCGGACGGGCCCGAGCATGCGGGGTCAGGCCCGCGCCACCGGGGCCTGGAGTTCCGTCACCCACTCGGCGCGGTTCTCCGGGCACTCTAGGGTGATCTCACGCGGGTATCCCGTCGACCGGTAGCCGTTGGCGTCGATCCAGCGGGCCAGGGTCTGGGCGGTGGGGACCACGCGGTCCATCGAGCCCCGGTGCACGATGGTCGCCGCCTGGTCGAGGGCCGGCAGGTCGAGGACGCGGAACGTCCCGTCCTGGAGCGGCGCCGAGACCTGGACGGCCGCGTGGACGGCGATCCCGCCACCGCCCTGCGGAGCGTCCTCGTAGTACGCGATGCCCGGACCGGTCGGCGCGATGCCCGCCGCGCCCAGGCACCGGAGCAGCTCGTCGTAGAGCGGACCGATCACCGGCCCGATGTCCTCGGGCGCGAAACTCGCGGCGGTCGCGGTCAGTTCCGCCACGCGGACGGCGGGGACGGTCTTGATGACGACGTCGTTCGTGGGCATGTGCCCCTCACTCTCGATCGCTCGGAGCCTCGCCTCGACCTGGACCAACCGCGCGGCCGCGGCAGCCACCGCGGTCTCCAGTTCGGCCCGCCGCAGCCGCAGCATGCCGTGCAGCTCCGCGACACCGACCTTCTCGTCCACGATGTCCCGGACCTGCTGGAGGGTGAACCCCAGGTCCTTCAGCGCGACGATCCGGTTGAGGCGGGCGAGTTGGGCCGCGGTGTAGTGGCGGTAGCCGCTGGCGGGGTCGACGTGGGCCGGGTGCAGCAGCCCGGTCGCGTCGTAGTGCCGCAGCATCCGGACCGAGACACGGCCGTGGCGGGCGAAGTCTCCGATGGTGAACATGATGTCTCCGAGTTGACCGCCTGACACGGTGTGAGGGTCAAGAAGCTACGGGACCATCTGCGGCGACATCGGCGAGCGCGGCATCGGGCCCGGGGGCGGGGCGTCCGTGCGCTTACCCATGCCGACGGATTCTTCCGTATATGTCCCTTTCGCTCGCGCCGCTGTGCTAATGTAAGCAGCGCTTACTTTGTGAGGTGGCGATGGAGACGAATCCGGCCAGACCCGGCTACCACCACGGCGACCTGCGGGCGGCGCTGGTCCTGGCCGCCCTGGAGATGCTCGAGGCGGGCGAGCCGTTCTCCTTGCGGGCGCTCGCCCGCCGGGCGGGTGTGTCCACGGCAGCCCCGTACCGGCACTTCGCCGACCGCGAGGAGCTGGAGTCGGCGCTCGCCGTCCACGGACTGCGTGAACTGCTGAGCGACCTCACCTCGGGCGGGCCGGCCCCGACGTCGGCCGCCGACGTCGGTGAACTCGCCGTCGGGTACGTGCGTTTCGCCCTGCGCAGGCCGGCGCTGTTCCGGCTGATGTTCGGGCAGGCGTGCGACGACCAGGACGACGCGAGGGTGCGCGCGGCCGGTGCGCTGCACGACCACCTCGAAGCGGTCATGGCCGGGGTCTTCCCCGCGTCCGATCCGGCCGTCCTGGCCACCGCCGGGTGGTCGCTCGCCCACGGCCTGGCCTTCCTCCACCTCGACGGCAAGCTGTCCCGGGCCGATCCCGCCGCTGTCGACGCGCGCGTGCGTGCGGCATTCGCCGCCGTCCTCCCGCCGGTCGCCCCGCCTGCCGGCCCACCTTCCGCCCCGCCTGTCGTCCGACCCGTCCCGCCGCCCGGAATCGAGGGCCCATGAGCCGCCGCATCCTGATCGTCGTCAGCAATGTCGACCACTACGAGGCCGATCCGTCGCACCCGACCGGGCTCTGGCTGTCCGAGCTCACCCACGCCTGCGACATCTTCGAGCGGCACGGCCTGGAGCAGACGATCGTCAGCCCCGCGGGCGGGAAGTCCCCGCTGGAGCCGCGGTCGTTGAAGTTCCCCAGCTACGACGCGTCCGCCAGGTCCTGGCACGGCGACCCGGCCCGGATGGCCCTGCTCGACGACACGGCCGCCCCCGGACACATCGACTCGGCCGACTACCACGCGATCTACTTCACCGGCGGCCACGCGGTGATGTTCGACTTCCCCGGCAGCGCGGGCCTGCAACGGATCACCCGCGAGATCTTCGAGCGCGGCGGGGTCGTCGGCGCGGTCTGCCACGGCTACTGCGGGCTGCTCGACACCACTCTGTCCGACGGGAGCCACCTCGTCGCCGGCCGCAAGCTGACCGGGTTCTCCTGGCGGGAGGAAGTGCTCGCCCGCGTCGGCGGACTCGTGCCCTACAACGTCGAGCAGCGGATGAAGGAGCGCGGCGCGCGCTACTCGAAGGCGCTCCTGCCGTTCGCCTCCTACACCGTCGTCGACGGCCGGCTGGTCACCGGGCAGAACCCCGGATCGGCCAAGGCGACGGCGGCCAAGGTTGCCGCGCTGCTCTGACGGCGGGCACCGCCACCGCCACCCCGGACATCGACCTGAAAGGCGCACCATGCAGACCGTGCTCGGATCAGGCGGCCAGATCGCCGAAGAGCTCACCCGTGAGCTGTACCGGAACGTCACGCACGACATCCGGCTCGTGAGCAGGAACCCCGCCAAGGTGCACGAGAGCGACCAGCTCGTGGCCGCCGACCTCACGGACGCCGAGGCCACCGACGCGGCGGTGGCGGGGAGCGACGTCGTCTACCTCACCGTCGGGCTGCCGATGGACTCCGGACTGTGGGAGCAGCGGTTCCCGGCAATGATGGCGCACACGATCGCTGCCTGCCGCAAGCACGGCAGCAGACTCGTCTTCTTCGACAACACCTACATGTACCCGCGGACGTCGAGCCCGCAGACCGAGGACACCGCGTTCGCGCCGGTCGGGCGCAAGTCCGCGGTGCGTGCGCGGATCGCGACGGAGCTGCTGGCCGCGATGGACTCGGGCACCGTCGAGGCCGTGATCTGCCGCGCCCCCGAGTTCTACGGGCCCGGGAAGACCCAGAGCCTGACCAACTCGGCCGTCTTCGACCGCATCCGGCACGCCAAGCGGGCGATGGTGCCGCTGAACGCCCACGCCCGGCGCAGCCTGATCTGGACCCCGGACGCGTCCCGGGCGATGGCCCTCATCGGCAACACGCCCGACGCCTACGGGCAGACCTGGCATCTGCCGGTCGACCCGGACCGCCTGACCTACCAGCGCATGATCGACGTCGCCGCGCGGACCCTGGGGCGGCGCGTCCGCTACTCCACCGTCCCCGGGTGGGCGTTCCGGATCGGCGGGCTGGTCAACCCGGCGGTCCGGGAAGCGGAGGAACTCCTGCCGCGCTACCGGCAGGACAACATCTTCGACGCGTCGAAGTTCGCGGCCCGCTTCCCCGACTTCCAGGTCACCAGCTACCCCGACGGCATCGCCCGCCTCCTCCGCGCATGACCCTCCAGAGCGAGCAGCCGCAGCCGCACAGCCGGGGGAGCGGGCGTCCCGTCCTGGTGACGCTGACCGGCGGACCCGGTGCGGGCAAGACGACCCTGGCGGCCACCGCGTCGGCCGCGGGCTCAGGCGTAGAAGCGGGACACGCTCTGGAGGACCGCTGCCGGCTTGGGGGCGCCCTCGATCTCGATGGTGCCGTCAACGGTGATCTGCAAGCCGCCGGGGACCTCGTCGACCGCCGCCAGGCGCGCGGCGAGGCGGATGCGGGAACCGACGCGGACCGGCGAGGGGAAACGGACCTTGTTGAGGCCGTAGTTGACCTTGGTACTGACGCCCTCGACCTCCAGCAGGCCGGTGAACAGCGGGATGAACAGCGCCAACGTCAGGTATCCGTGGGCGATCGGGGCGCCGAAGGGGCCCGCGGCGGCGCGCTCGACGTCCGTGTGTATCCACTGGTGGTCGCCGGTCGCGTCGGCGAAGCCGTTGATACGGTCCTGGGTGACCTCGATCCAGTCGCTGGTGCCCAACTCGGCGCCGGCGAGCGCCTTGAGCTCGTCGAGTCCGTGGACGGTGAGGGTGGAGGGCGTGGTCATGACGGGTGGTCCTTGCTCTTGGAGGGGGGCGCCGGCTGCCGTGCGGCTACTGGTGTTCTTCGCGCAGCCGGCGCTTGAGGATCTTTCCTGAGGCGGTGCGCGGGAGGCTGTCCACGAGCACCACCGATTTGGGGATCTTGTACCTGGCCAGCCTGCCGTCCAGTGCGGCAAGCAGCTCCCGGGGAGCGGGTGCCGCGCCCTGCGCCGGGACCACGAAGGCCCGCCCGGACTCGCCCCACCGCTCGTCGGCGACGCCGATCACCGCGCACTCGGCCACGCCGGGCAGCGCGAGCAGGGCGTCCTCGACCTCCGCGGGGTAGACGTTCTCGCCGCCCGAGATGTACATGTCCTTGATCCGGTCGGCGATGGTGACGTAGCCGTCGGCGTCCACCCGCGCGGCGTCGCCGCTGTGGAACCAGCCGTCGTGGAGGGCGGCGGCGGTCTCCTCCGGAAGACCCCAGTAGCCGGGGCCGACGTGCGGTCCGCGGACGACGACCTCGCCCAACTCGCCCGCCGGCACGGGCCGCCCCCCGGGCCCCAGCACCCGGACGTCGCTGAAGAAGTGCGGGACGCCGGCCGAGCCGGCCTTGCTGACGGCGTGCTCGGCGTCGAGGAAGAGCGTGCCGGGGGCCGCCTCGGTCATGCCGTATCCCTGGAGGAAGGTGAGGCCCCGCTGCTGGTAGGTGTGGATGAGCGCGGCCGGCACCGGAGCGCCGCCGCAGGTGAGCAGGCGGAGTGAGGAGAGGTCCGCCTGCTCCCAGCCCGACTGCCGCGCGACGAGGTCGAACATGGTCGGGACGCCGAACATGAAGCTGATCCGGTGCCGCTCGATCAGCGCCAGCGTGGCTGCCGGGTCGAAGGACTCCACCAGGACGCAGGCGCCGCCCTTGAGCAGGACGGGCAGGGTGAGCATGTTCAGCCCGGCGGTGTGGAAGAGCGGGGCGGAGACGAGGGCCCGCTCGTCGGCGGTGAGGTCGTGGTCGACCAGGACGTTGACGGCGTTCCAGGTGAGGTTGCCGTGGGTGAGCATGGCGCCCTTGGGGCGACCGGTGGTCCCCGAGGTGTACATGATGAGGCAGAGCTCGTCCTGGGCGACGGTCTCGTCGATCGGCTCGGTGGCGGCCGCGGCCAGCAGGCCCTCGTAGACCGGACCGATCTCCACGGTCCAGGGGACCTCGGCGGGTACGAGGCCGGCGAGCGAGGACGCGTGGAGCAGGGCCCGGACGCCGCTGTCCTGGAGTTGGTAGGCGATCTCGGCTGCGGCGAGGCGGGTGTTGAGGGGGACGAAGACCGCGCCGAGGATGCCCGTGGCGAAGAGGGTTTCCAGATAGGCGGGGTGGTTCGGTCCCAGGTAGGCGACGCGGTCGCCGCGGCGGATGCCGGCGGCGCGCAGCGCGTGCGCGAGGCGGGTGGTGCGCTCGTGCAGGTCGGCGTAACTGTGATGGTGCTCGCCGTGGATGAGCGCGGTGCGGTGCGGGGTCTTCCGGGCTCGGCGGGCGGGCCAGGACCCGATGCCCTCGTTGCGCATGTGAGGCTCCTTCAGGAGGTGAGTCCCAGCAGCCGAGCCGCGTTGTCCTTGAGGATCTTGGGCCTGACGCTGTCCTTGATGGGCAGCTTCTCGAAGTCGGCGAGCCAGCGGTCCGGGGTCAGCACGGGGTAGTCGGAACCGAAGAGAACCTTCTCCTGGAGCAGGGAGTTGGCGTACTGGACCAGTTGCGGCGGGAAGTACTTGGGCGACCAGCCGGAGAGGTCGATGTGCACGCCGGGTTTGTGGGTGGCGACCGCGAGCGCCTCGTCCTGCCAGGGGAAGGAGGGGTGCGCGAGGATGATCTTCAGATGCGGGAAGTCGACGGCGACGTCGTCCACACGCATCGGGTTGGAGTACTTCAGCCGGATTCCGCCTCCGCCGGGGACACCCGCGCCGATGCCGGTCTGGCCGGTGTGGAAGAGGGCGACGGTGCCGGTCTCCTCGATGACCTCGTAGAGTCCGTACGCCATCCGGTCGTCGGGGTAGAAGCCCTGGATGCTGGGGTGGAACTTGAACCCGCGCACTCCGTACTCCTCGACCAGCCGCCGTGCCTGGCGGATGCCCGCCTTGCCGCGGAAGGGGTCGATGGAGGCGAAGGGTATGAGCACGTCGGGGTTGGCCGCGGCGGCCTCGGCCACTTCCTCGTTGGGGACCGGCGGTGTGCCGGTGGCGTGCTCGGCGTCGACGGTGAAGACGACCGCGGCCATGTTCCGCTCGCGGTAGTAGGCGGCCATCTCCGGGAGGGTGGGCTTGCGCTTGCCCTCGACCTTGAAGTAAGCCTCCGAGGCCGTGTCGA
This sequence comes from Streptomyces sp. CA2R106, assembly GCF_037034245.1. NCBI lineage: Bacteria > Bacillati > Actinomycetota > Actinomycetes > Kitasatosporales > Streptomycetaceae > Streptomyces > Streptomyces sp. CA2R106. The sequence continues at coordinate 21,559 of NZ_JBAGKC010000026.1, read as the reverse complement.
GTTCGGCCGAGAGCGAGGCGTTCCCCCGTGCGGAGACCTCGGCGTGGGTGTGGACGTCGATGGCGGTGAGCTCTTCGGGGGCGAGGGGCCGGGCGGTTGTCATGCCTGCTGCCCCTCGGGGATGCGCGGAGCGGGGATGCCGACCGACTGCGGCTCGCGGCCGACCGAACCGTGCCAGCCGGCGGCCAGTGCCTGCGGGGTCCAGCCGCCGTCGGCGTAGGCGACGGCGCTCTCCTGCGGGTGCGACCAGAGCGTGAGCCGGTCGCCGCCGATGCCGATGCACTGGCCGGTGACGTCCCGGGCGGCGTCGGAGGCGAGAAAGGGCAGCAGGGCGGCACAGTCCTCGGGCGTGCCGAAGCCCTCTGTCTTGCGCAGGAAGTCGGGCAGCGGCTGCCCCTGCCGGAGGCGTTCGACGTAGGGCGCGAAGGCGGGGATGGTCTCGGTCATGGCGGTGGCGGCGACCGGCACGATCGCGTTGACGGTGATGCCGGCGCGGGCCAGCTCCATGGACCAGGTGCGGACCATGGCCGCGATGCCGGCCTTGGCGGCGGCGTAGTTGGTCTGGCCGAAGTTCCCGCGCTGCCCGGCCGGGGAGCCGACCATGACGAGGGTGCCGCCGTCGCCCTGCTCGCGCATGCGGACCGCGGCCGCGCGGGCGCAGGTGAAGGTGCCGCGCAGGTGGGTGCCGATGACGGCGTCGAAGTCCTCGTCGGTCATCTTCCACAGCACCCGGTCGCGCAGTATCCCGGCGTTGGTGACCATGACGTCGAGGCGTCCGAACTCGCTGACGGCGCGGGCGACCAGGCGGTCCGCGGCTTCGCTGCCGCCGACGGCGACGGCCTCGGCGACGGCTCGGCCACCGGCGTCGGTGATGGTCCTGGCGGCCCGCTCGGCGACTTCCGCGTCGAGGTCGTTGACGACGACGGCCGCTCCGGCAGCGGCGAGTGCGGTGGCGTAGGCGAGGCCGAGTCCCCGTCCGCTGCCGGTGACGACGGCGACCTTGCCGGCCAGATCGAGGGAGGGGTGGGGAGTGGGTTCATCGCTCATGGGGAACGAAGTTAAGAGCAACCATTGTTGCTGTCAATAGTTGCGATCGACCGTCGCTTTGCGGAATGATGCCGCCATGAGCGACGCACCCTGGATGCGCGGCCTGCACGCCGACACCGGATACCTGCTGTACCGCCTGGGCCTGCGCTCGGGCAGTCTGTTCAACGCGGGCCTGGAACAGCACGGCCTGCGACTGCGGCACTACGCGTTGCTCCGCTATCTCTCCGCCGTCGAGGGCGCCCGGCAGCGGGAGTTGAGCGACCGGCTCGGCTACGACCCCAGCGCCATCGTCAGCCTCGTCGACGACCTGCAGCGGCTCGGACTGGTCGAACGCCGCCCCGACCCCGGCGACCGGCGCAACCGGATCGTCGTGCTGACGAAGGACGGAGAGCAGCTGCTCCGGGACAGCGAACAGGACGGCGCCCGCGTCACCGACGACCTGCTGGCACCCCTCGGCGCCGAGGACCGCCGGACCCTGCACGCCCTGCTGCTGCGGATCGCCGAACCGGCGGACTCCACCGCCGGCGGCGACTGACCCCACATCCCGGCCGCGTGCCCGGCCCACCCCCCGCCCGTTCGGCGGCCGACCGCCTGCTCGCCGTGCTCGGCTCCTTCGAGCAGGCGCATCCCGCCCTGACGCTGACCCAGATCGCCCAGCGCGCCGACCTTCCGCTGCCCACCGCGCACCGTCTGGTCGGCGCGCTCACCGGCTGGGGCGCGCTCGAACGCACCGAGGACGGTCGCTACCACGTGGGGCTGCGCCTGTGGGAGGTCGCCGCGCTGGCCCCGCGCGGGGTGGGACTGCGCCAGGCGGCGATGCCCTTCCTGGAGGATCTCTACGAGACCACCCACGAGAACGTGCAACTCGCGGTGCGCGACGGCATGGAGGTCCTCTACACCGAGCACATCGCGGGCCGCTCGGCCGTCGGCGTCCGCAGCCGGGTCGGCGCCCGCTGGCCACTGCACGCCACCGGCGTCGGCCTGGTGCTGCTCGCCCACGGCGGCGCCGCGCTACAGGACCGCTACTGCGCCGGGAACCTGGCCGCGTTCACCTCCTTCACGGTCACCGATCCGGTGCGGCTGCGCCGCATGCTCGCCGAGGTGCGACGCAGCGGATGCGCGGTGAGCGACCGCCAGATCACCGACGACGCGCTGTCCGTGGCGGCGCCGGTGCTCGGTTCCCGCGGCGAGGTGGTCGCGGCCGTCTCGGTCGTCGTGCCGTTCGCGGGCGCGCGGACCGCGGCGCTCGTCCCCGTCGTGCGGGTGGCCGGCCGTGGCATCTCACGGGCGCTGGGCTGGCAACCCGCGTCGCATCGGCCCCGGGACTTCCGCCGGGCGGAAGTCCCCTTGTCCCAGGCCGGACACAGGCCGGAGCCTGGCGGCACGCGGAGCACCGGCGCTCCGCCGTAGAGGGACGGGACTCCTGCCATGGCCACGCACTCAGCCTTCGCCCGCAACCAGTGGTACGTCGCCGCCTGGTCCGCCGAGGTCGGCCGCGACCTGCTGGGCCGCACCGTCCTGGGCGAGCCCATCGCGCTGTACCGCACCGAGGCGGGCGGGGCCGTCGCCCTCGCCGACCGCTGCGTACACCGCCGATTCCCGCTGTCGGCAAGCCGCCTGGACGGCGACCAGGTGGTCTGCGGCTACCACGGCTTCACCTACGACACCACCGGCACCTGCGTCTTCGTCCCGGGCCAGAAGCGCGTCCCCCGTACCGCGCGGGTGCGCTCCTATCCCGTGGCGGAGGTCGACTCCTTCGTCTGGGTCTGGATCGGCGACCCCGAGGCGGCCGACACCGCCGCGATCCCGCGCGCCCCGCACCTGGTGGACGACGGCTGGGTCACCGTCAGCGGCATGGAGCCCATCGACTGCGACTACGGCCTGCTGGTCGACAACCTGCTGGACCTCTCCCACGAGACCTACCTGCACGGCGGCTACATCGGCACGCCGGAGGTGGCGCAGACCCCGATCACCACCGAGGTCGACGAGGAGGCAGGGGTCGTCCGGGTCTCCCGTCACATGCCCGACGCCGAGTGCCCGCCTTTCTACGCGCGCTCGACCGGCATCGAGGGACGCATCCAGCGCCTCCAGGACATCGAGTACCGCGCGCCCTGCCTCTACCTGCTGCACAGCCGGATCAGCCCCACCGGGCAGGATTCCCCCGTGTTCCGCACCGAGATCACCTATGCGATCACCCCCTCGGCTCCCGGCCAGGTCTACGACTTCTGGGCCGTCTCAAGGGACTTCGCGGTCCAGGACGCCGAGGTCACCACCTTCCTGCGGGACTTCAACCACACCGTGGTCATGCAGGACGTGGACGCGCTCAACGTGTTGCAGCGCTGCCTCGACACGGAGACCGAGGGCTACCAGGAACTCAGCATCAACATCGACACCGGCGGCCTGGCCGCGCGGCGCATCCTGGCCCGGCTGGCCGCGCGATGACCCCGGGGCCGCGATCCGCCGAATCCGGTGTGTTCCGCATTCGCTGGCTGCCCGGCACCGATGTGCTGCTCGGCCGCTGCCACTGCGGCGCGGAACACGCGTGCCAGGACCCCGTCGGGATGTGGGACTGGCTGCTGACCCACCCCGACCACCCCGCCGACGAGGACGCCGCCCGGTGAACGACACCACCCTGGACCTGGTCGTCGCCGACCGCCGCGACGAGGCGGTCGGCGTGGTGTCCCTGACGCTGCGCCGTGCCGACGGCCGGGCGCTGCCCGACTGGCAGCCCGGCGCGCACGTGGACCTGCTGCTGGCCGACGGCCTGGAGCGCCCGTTCTCCTTGTGCGGACCGCCCCGCGGCGAGGGGTGGCGGATCGCCGTGCTGCGGAGGGCGGACGGGCGCGGCGGCTCGGACTTCGTCCACACTTCCCTGTGGCCGGGCGCCCGGGTGCGGGCCCGCGGCCCTCGCAACCACTTCCCGCTGGAGCCGGCGCCGCGCCACCGCTTCGTCGCCGGAGGCATCGGCATCACACCGATCCTCCCGATGCTGGCCGCGGCCACGGCGTCCGCCTCGGACTGGTCGCTGCTGTACGGCGGGCGCTCCCGCTCCTCCATGGCCTTCGTCGAGGAACTGGCGGAAGAGCACCCGGCCGGACGCGTCACCCTCACCACCGGCCACCTCGATCTGGACGGCTACCTCGACGGCCTGCGCCCGGGTGAACTCGTCTACGCCTGCGGCCCGGCGTCGCTGCTGGCGGCCGTCGAGTCCCGTGTGCCGGCCTCCACCCTGCGCCTGGAACGCTTCACCGCCGCCGCCACCGACACCTCGGGCGACACGGCGTTCGACGTCGAACTCGCCCGGTCCGGCGTCGTCCTGACCGTCCCGCCGGACCGCAGCATCCTGCACACCGTTCAGCAGGCGGGCATCAGCGTCCTCTACTCCTGCGCGGAGGGCACCTGCGGCACCTGCGAGACCGATGTCCTGTCGGGCGAGGCCGACCACCGCGACACCGTCCTCACCGACGAGGAACGTGCCGCCGGCGAGACGATGATGATCTGCGTCTCCCGCTGCCGCACACCTGGCGGCCGGCTGACCCTGGACCTGTGACTTCGGCCGGCACCGCATCTCAGCCCACCGGCAGGCCCGCGTAGTTCTGCGCCAGTTCGGCGGCGGCATGCGGCGAGGCGGCGATGCGGTCGAGTTGCGAGAGCTGGAGACGGGTGTCGAACGGGGACTGGTCCGGGGCGGTGTGCAGGGTCGTCGTCATGAACCAGGAGAAGTGCTCCGCGCGCCACACCCGCCGCAGGCAGGTGTCCGAGTAGGAGTCGAGCCCTGCCGTGGAGCCGGTCGCGGCCAACTCCTCGAAGGCGCGGGCCAGGACGATGACGTCGGAGGCGGCGAGGTTCAGGCCCTTCGCGCCCGTGGGCGGGACGATGTGCGCGGCGTCGCCCGCGAGTATCACCCGGCCCCAGCGCATCGGCTCGGTGACGGAGCTGCGCATCGGCAGGACGGACCGCTGCGTGATCGGCCCCCTGGCCAGCTTCCAGTCCCCGTCGACAGCGAAGCGGGCGTCGAGTTCGTCCCAGATCCGCCCGTCCGTCCAGGTGGCGGCGTCGGTGCCGTTGGGCACCTGGAGGTACAGCCTGCTGACGGTCGGGGAGCGCATGCTGAGCAGTGCGAATCCGCGCGGCGAGTGCGCGTAGACCAGCTCGTCGCTGGAGGGCGGCACGTCGGCGAGGATGCCGAACCACGAGTAGGGGTAGACCCGTTCGAAGGTGCTCAGGGCGGCTGCCGGGATGGCCTTGCGGGTGGCGCCGTGGAAACCGTCGCAGCCGACGACGTAGTCGCAGACGACGGTGTGCTCGCCTCCCCCGTGGGTGTAGTGGACGATCGGCTGGTCGGTGTCGGCGGCGGTCACCTGCGAGACCTCGGCGTCGAAGAGCAGCGGCGCGCCGTCGCGGAGCTGGAGGGCGATGAGGTCCTTGACGACCTCGGTCTGGGCGTAGACCCAGACCTTGCGGCCGCCGGTGAGCGACGGGAAGTCGATGCGGTGGCCGCGCCGGTTCCAGCGCAGTTCGACGCCGTCGTGGACCAGGCCCTCGCGGTCCAGCCGCTCGGCGGCGCCGCTGGAGCGCAGCGCGTCGACGGTTCCCTGCTCCAGGATTCCGGCGCGCTGGCGCTGTTCCACGTAGGCACGGCTGCGGGACTCGAGTACGACGCAGTCGACGCCCGCCTGGTGGAGGAGGCGGGCGAGCAGGAGGCCGGCGGGGCCGCCGCCCACGATGCCGACGGTGGTACGGGCGGGCAGGGGCGCGGTGAGCGAGGTCATGGCGAGGTCTCTTCTTGGAGGATGCGGTCGGCGAGGGCGGAGGTCGCGTTCGCCGCGGGCTCTCGGCCGTGGACGGCGGACCGGGCCGAGCTCCGTCCGCCCATCCACTCGATCGTGTTCGCCTGGTGAACTATTATTCGTAATTGGCCAGCATGAGTCTGTGTCGGGTCGCGCCCCTTGTCAACAGCAGCCGGCGACCCGGCAGATACCGGGTGCCGGTACGGACGCGGCGCCCGGGCCGAGAGCCGGGCGGCCCCGATAGGCTGGCGCCATGTCACTGGAGAAGCCGTCCCTGGAGGCGCTGGTACTGCGACGTGCCGAAGAAGGCAGCGTCCTCCCGCGCCAGCAGACGGGGGCCTCGCCGCAGCGACTCCTGACGACGCTGCTGGGGGAGTACTGGCTGGACACCGCCGCGGCCCTGCCGATGAGCGCACTCATCGCGCTGCTGGCCGAGTTCGGCATCAGTGAGACGAGTGCGCGCGCGACGGCGAACCGGCTGGTCAAGCGCGGCGTCCTGGCGGCCGAGAAGTCCGGGCGGCAGTCGTATCTGCGGCTGAGCGACGACGGCCGGGAGGACAACCGGCAGCGGACCGCCAGCATCATGCGGTTCGGTGCCGACTCCCAGGACTGGGACGGCCTGTGGACGGTCGCGGCCTTCAGCGTGCCCGAGCAGGAGCGGCACGTGCGCCACCGTGTGCGCAGCTACCTGCGGTGGCTGGGGTTCGCCCCCCTCTTCGACGGGCTGTGGGTGTCGGCGCACGCCGACCCCGCGACGCTCGGGCCGATCTTCCGGGCCGCCGGTGTCGGGAACCTGACCGTGCTGAGGGCTTCGGAGGCCGGCGGCAACTCCCCGCTGAAGGCATGGGACCTGGACGACGTCGCCGCGTCCTACGAGCGCTTCCTCGCCGATCACCGGGAATCGCCGGCGCAGATGGACGCCGGGACCGTCAGCCCGAGCGACGCGCTGGTCACCCGTACCAGGGTCTTCGACGCCTGGCGGGTCTTCCCCGGACTCGATCCGAGCCTGCCGGACAAGCTCCTGCCGCCCGACTGGCCACGGGCGCGGGCCCGCCGGCTGTTCACCGCGCTCCACGACGGACTGGCGCCGCTCGCGGCACTGCGGTTCCGGCAGATCATCGCCGTCCATGACAGCGGCCTGGCCGAGCTAACCGAACAGCGCACCGTCGCGGCGTGGGCGGCCTACTGACCGCACCGGCGCCCCCGCGGGGGAGTCGGGGCCCAGTCCGCGGACCGGAAGCGCGCCTGCGCGGCGGCGTCCTCGTCGTGCAGGGCCATGATCTGCTTGATCCGCGCCTCGGCGAGCGGGCCGAGGGCGTTGTACGCCTGGATGAACAGTGAGCGGGCCTGGTCGCGAGGCCACCCGGCCGGCATGTGGGCACTGGGGAGGCCGGGGTCGATGCCGGGGAAGCGCCGGTAGGTGTCCATGAGGCGGGTGCGCGCGATCAGAGCGTGCCGTGGTGTGACCCGGCCGGCCAGTGCCTCTTCCAGCAGCGGGCGGGTCCCGTCGATGAAGGAGGCGTACACCTCGGCCACGGCGTCCAGGTCCCAGGCGGCCAGCGGTGAGCGGTCGGCCGTCAGGACGGTGGTGCCGCGCAGGACCGTCGCGGTGAAGATGTCCAGTTCGTCCAGCACGGTCTGTGCGTCGGCGGCGGTCGCGGAGGCGGACACCCACACCGCGTCGTAGAGCGGGGCGAAGCCGAACCAGCGCAGCCGCGAGCGCAGCAGGTGCCTGCTGTCGCGCCGGTCCTCGGGCACCGAGAAGGCGACGACGGTCCAGTGGCCGTCCCAGTCGCCGTCCAGGCCGAAGGCGGCGATGCGCAGGCCCCCCTCGCGCACGCGCTCGGCCGCCTGGTCGGCCAGGCGGTAGAAGGTCTGGCGCCCCACTTTGCGGACCTCCACGACGCCGCGCCGCAGCAGCCGGCTCATCGCCGCGCGGGCGCTGGACCTGCTGATGCCGAACTCGGAGAGCAGGTCGATGAGTCCGGCCGAGGAGAGGTGGCGGTCGTGGAGGAGCCAGTAGTCGCCCAGCAGGGTCACTAACACGTGCTGGGGGGACGGGCCTTCCTGCATGCGGGGCATCGCCTGTTCCGCGGAGTCCCGGGCCGAAGCCGAGCGAGCCTTCGTGTCCAACGGCGACACTCCTCCAACTGATCACACATTCGATGCCGGACGTCACAGATCCTGCTCGAATCATCGAGACCGCCTCGACGAATGTCAACGTCAACCGGGATCTTCCTGCGCCCCATCCGTCACGCGGGCAGGAAAGATACGTTGCACTTCTATTGACGCTCGTTATCTACGTAGATACGTTCGCCCCGTCCCGTGGTCCCCATCACAGTCGCTGAGGAGCGCAATGTACGGCTTCACCTCCGCCTCCGGGCGCCACCCAGGAGCCACCCGTCCCCGTCTGGCGGTCGCGGCCGCGGCCTGCGCCCTCGCGCTGGCAGGCTGCTCCGGCGGCGGGACCGGTTCGCAGTCGGGTTCCCAACTCTCCCTCCAGTTCCCCGGACCGCCGGTGAGCCTGGACCCGGCGAAGGCCGGGAACGGCGAGTCCGCGGTCTTCGTGTCACTGGCCTACGATCCGCTGATCTACCTGGACGGCAAGGGCGAGTTGGTACCGGACCTGGCCGTGAAGTGGGGCTTCACCGACCACGCCAACAAGGTGTTCGAGCTGACGCTGCGCCCGGGTGTGAAGTTCTCCGACGGCTCGGTGCTGGACGCCAAGGCGGCTGCCGCTTCCATGAACTACTTCCTGGGCGCCGGCGGCGGCCTGGTCGGAAAGGTCGGCCCGGTCGCGAAGGTCGAGGCCGTCGCACCCGCCAAGGTGCGCATCACCTACAAGAAGCCGACCCCGGAGGCGGCGTCCACGCTGACCCAGTACAACGGGATGGGCAACCTCATCGGGCCCAAAGCACTCGCCGACCCCCAGTCGCTGCTCACCTCCAGCGACGGCACCGGCCAGTTCGTCTACGACGGCACCACCTCGGTCGCGGGCAACCGGTACGTGTACAAGAAGAACCCGCACTACTTCCAGCCCGCGGCACAGCACTTCGACTCCACGATCGTCCGCGTCATCAACAACCCGAACGCCGTGCTGTCCGCGACCCAGACCGGCCAGGTCCAGTTCGCCGCCGGCAGTTCCACCACCGCGGCCGCCGCGAAGCGGTCGGGGCTGACGGTCGACACCGCACCGTTCTTCAACTGGTCGCTCAACCTGGTCGACCGCCAGGGCGCCATCGCCCCCGCCCTCGCCGACCCACGGGTACGCCAGGCGATCGGGCTGGCCTTCGACCGCCCCGCCATCGCCAAGGCACTGGCCGGCGCCTACGCCTCCGGCAGCAACCAGGTGCTGCTCCCCGGGACCGACGGCTACGACAAGGGCATCGGCTACGGCCACGACGTGGCGAAGGCCAAGGCCCTGCTCGCCCAGGCCGGCTACCCGAACGGATTCAAGCTCAAGGTCCTGACGGAGTCCGTCCTCGACGTCAACAACACCTACTCCCAGGCCATCGCCAGCACCCTGAAGGACATCGGCATCGACGCCACGCTCCAGGTGCAGACCACCGGCATCGCCCAGTTCACCGCGGACGCCCTGTCGAAGAAGTACGCCGCGGTCATCTTCCCCACCGCCGGCACCACCATGTCCGATCTCGACTCGCAGATCACCACCGGCCTGTTCAACCCCTTCGGCTCCTCCGACGCCCGGCTCGACTCGATCCTCCAGCAGGCCGCGACCGCGACCGACGCCCGCACCCGTACCGCGCAGTACCAGAAGGCCTCGCAGCGGCTGCAGGATCTCGCCTGGACCGTGCCGATCTTCGCCACCCAGAACGTCTACTACACCGCGGCCGGGCTGCAGAACGTCCAGCTGTCGGTCCTGAACCCCAACCCCATGCCCGTAGGCCCCACCGCCGATCTGTCCTGGCGGCTGAAGTGACCGGCGCGGCCGTACGGCACGCAAGAAGCGGAGGCACGCCGTGTGGCGGCTGATAGTCCATCGCCTCGTGATGTCCATCCCCCTCCTGCTGATCGTCTCCCTGATCATCTTCGGCCTGGAGGCCGTCGTGCCGGGAGACGCGGCCCGCACCATCCTCGGGGAGAACGCGACGCCCCAGAGCCTGGCGGCGTTGCGCGGCCAACTCGGGCTGAACGACCCGTGGGCCGTCCGCTACGGCCACTGGCTGCTCGGCGCCGTCCACGGAGACCTGGGAACGTCGATCATCAGCGGCGTGGACGTGATGTCCAGCCTGAACAGCCGGCTCGGCGTCACCCTGTCGCTGCTGGTGCCGAGCATGCTGCTGAGCGCTGTCGCAGGAGTCGCGCTCGGCTTCGCCAGCGCGGTGCGCGGCGGCGCGCTGGGCCGGTTCATCGACGTGGTGTCCCTGCTCGGCTTCGCCCTGCCCAGCTTCTGGATCGCGCTGATCCTGGTCACCTTCTTCGCCGTGCACCTCAACCTGCTGCCGGCCACCGGCTACCAGGACTTCGCGGCGTCTCCCACCGGATGGCTGAAGTCGATCATCCTGCCCGTACTGGCGCTGAGCCTGCAGGGCATCACCTCCGTCGCCAAGCAGACCCGCGACACCGTGATGGAGGTGCTGGAGGCCGACTACGTGAAGTTCCTGCGGGCCAACGGCGTCCCCGAGCGGTCCGTGCGCTACCGGCACGTGCTGCGCAACGCCGCCATCCCGGTGGTGACCTCGCTCGGACTGGTATCGGTCGGCATGCTCAGCGGGGCGGTGTTCATCGAGAACGTCTTCGTCCTCCCCGGCCTCGGCTCCCTGGCCACCCAGGCCACGCTCGACCACGACGTGCCCGTGATTCTCGGTGTCGGCGTCTTCTTCACCCTCTCCGTGATCGTCATCAACCTCCTGATCGACTTCGCCTACGGCCTCCTCAACCCGAAGGTCCGCGTCTCATGACCACGGCAACCGACTCTCCCGCCAAGAGGCGCGGCGTCCTGCGCTCCGTACTGGCCACCTGGCGCGGCCGGATCACCGCGGGCTTCCTGCTGCTGCTGTTCGTCTGCTGCCTGCTCGCCCCGGTCATCTCACCGGCCGACCCGCTCCACCAGAACCTCCAGCAGATCCTCCAGAAACCCTCCGGCGCCCACTGGCTGGGGACCGACAGCCTCGGCCGGGACGTGCTGAGCCGGCTGCTGTACGGCGGCCGGTCATCCATCATCGGCATCCTGGAAGGCGTAGCCGCGCACCTGCTCGTCGCCGTGCCGCTCGGCGTCGCCACCGGCTACCTGGGCGGCAGGTTCGACCGGTTCGTCATGCGGGCCGCCGACATTGTGCTGTCGGTGCCGGTCATCGTGATCCTGCTGGCCATCCTCTCCATCTTCGACCACTCCATCGCGGCCGCGATGATCACCCTCGGCGTGCTCGGCGCCTCGGGCACGATGCGCATCATCCGCAGCGCCGCGATGACGGTCCGGCAGGAACTGTACGTCTCCGCCGCCGAGTTGCTCGGGCTGAGCCGCACCCAGATCATCTTCCGGCACATCCTGCCCCGCAGCCGCGGCGTCATCATCGTCCAGACCTCGCTCTTCGCCGCGCTCGGCCTCGGCATCCAGACCGGTCTGACCTTCCTCGGGCTCGGCCCGCCCCCGCCCGCCGCGACCTGGGGCGGCATGGTCAACGAGGCGGCCACGACCTTGAGCACGGCGCCCTGGCTGCTGGTCCCGTCAGGCGGCCTGATCGCTGTGACCGTGCTCGCCCTCGGCATCCTGGGCGACACCGTGCGGGACGTCACCGCGCAGAACCACACCTCTTCCGGCGGCCTGCGCGTCAAACCCGCGACGCGTCGCCCCGACACCGCCCCGGCTGCCGCCCCGGCTCCCGCCCCCGAGGGGACCGCCCTGCTGTCGGTGCGGGACCTGAGCGTCTCCTTCCTCACCCCCGGCGGCGAGGTGGAGGTACTCGCCGGCGTCGGCTTCGACCTGGCCGCAGGGCAGACCCTCGGGCTCGTCGGCGAGTCCGGCAGCGGCAAGTCCGTCACCGCACGGGCGGTCCTCGGCCTGCTGGAGGCCAACGGCGCCGTGACCGGCGGCTCGGTGGTCTTCGACGGCCAGGACCTGACCCGGGCGAGCCGCAAGGAGATGGCCGCCCTGCGCGGCACCCGGATCGCCCTCATCTCGCAGGAACCCATGGTCGCCCTGGACCCCTCCTTCCGGATCGGGGCACAACTGTCGGAGATCGTGCGGTCCCACGCCAAGATGTCCCGCGAGGCGGCGCGGCGCCGGGTGATCGAACTCATGGAACTGGTCGAACTCCCCGAACCCGAGGAGATGGCGAGGCGCTACCCGTTCCAGATCTCCGGCGGCATGGCCCAGCGCGTGGCCATCGCGGCCGCCCTGGCCGGCTCTCCCGACCTGCTCATCGCCGACGAGCCCACCACCGCCCTGGACGTCACCGTCCAGGCGGACATCCTGGCCCTGCTGCGCCGCCTCCAGCGGGAGACCGGCATGGCCGTCCTGCTCGTGACCCACGACTGGGGCGTCGTCGCGGACATCTGCACCCACGTGGCGGTCATGTACGCGGGCCAGGTCGTCGAACGCGCCCCGGTCGAGCAGGTCTTCGGCGCCGCCTGCCACCCGTACACCGCCGCGCTCATGGCATCCAGCCCCGACAACGCCCCGCGGCGCACCCCGATCGACGCCGTCGCCGGGGCCGTGCCGCCGCCGGGCAGCCGGTTCGACGGCTGCCGCTTCAAGGACCGGTGCGCCCTGTCCTCGGCCGACTGCGCGGGCGACGTCATTCCGCTGATCCGACTGAACGAGGAACGTGCCAGCCGATGCATCCACACCAAGCTCCTCCAGGCGCGGCAGTGAAGGGCGCCACGGCGGCCGACGAGGCCGCCGAACTCACCGTCACCGACCTCGTCGTGGACTACCCGACCGGTCGGCGGCGCAAGCGCCGGGCGGTGGACGGGGTGAGCCTGAGCGTCCCCGCGGGCCGCGTCGTCGGCCTGGTCGGCGAGTCCGGATCGGGCAAGTCCACCGTCGCCAAGGCCGTTCTCGGCATGGCCCCGCTCAGCGTCGGCCGGATCTCCTACGGCACGCAGGTGCTGAACGATCTGCGCCGGGGGGACCGGCCGCAGGACATCCAGGTCGTCTTCCAGGACCCGTACAGCTCGCTGGACCCCACCAAGACCATCGGCTACACCCTCCAGGAGCCGCTGCGGGCGCACGTCGCCCGCACCGGGGGCCCGCTGACGGCGGCCGCCCGCGAGGAACGCGTCCGGGCCATGCTGGCCAGGGTCGGGCTGCCCGAGGAGGCGGCGGACCGCTATCCGGCCCAGTTCTCCGGCGGGCAGCGGCAGCGCATCTCCATCGCCCGCGCACTCGTCCTGCGGCCCCGGCTGCTGATCTGCGACGAAGCCGTCAGCGCCCTCGACCTGTCGATCCAGGCACAGATCCTCAACCTGCTCCTGGAACTCCAGCAGGACCTCGGCCTGTCCCTGCTGTTCATCAGCCATGACCTGGCCGTCGTCGACCACATCGCCGAGGGCCTCGTCGTCCTCTTCCGCGGCCGGGTCATGGAGACCGGGCCCGCCGAGCACGTCCACCGGCAGCCGCAGCACCCCTACACGCGGCAACTGGTCGTGTCCGCGCCGTTGCAGGACCTCGACCGGCAGCGGGCCCGCCGCGAGCGGCGCGAGGCACTGGCGCTGCCGCCGGCCAGGCAGGCCCCGCTGGGTGACGCCTGCCCCTTCGCACACCGCTGCCCCTTCGCCGTCGACCGGTGCCACAGCGAACGGCCCCTGCTGCGGCCCGCGCCCCTGGGCGGCCAGGTCGCCTGCCACCGCGCCGACGAACTGCCGCCCTGGTCCGAGGACCTCACCCCTTCCCACGAGACCCCCGGGAGCACCACACCATGACGCTGCGCCACCTGCGCGAAGTGGACGCCGCCGCGCCATCGCCACCGCTCGGCACCAGCCATCTGCCCGCAGACGGCGTCGGCGTCGACCTCGGGCCGTTGGGCTACCAGGAGCGCGAGCTCCTCGCCACCGGCACGGCGGGGGAACACCGCCACCGCGACGGGGTGCGGGAGCAGACCGGCGAACAGCCCTACGTCACCCGCGTCCTGGTGCGGTTCCCCACCGCCCAGCGCTTCAACGGCGTCGTCCTGGCCGAACCCCTGCATCCCGACTACGACACCGCGAGCACCTGGCAGACGGCGCATCCGTGGATCACCGACACCGGCGCCGCCTGGGTCGGCATCACCCAGGACCACCGCATGGCGGCCACGATGCGGGAGGCGTTCGACCCGCAGCGCTACGGCGAGCTGTCGATCCCCGCCGCCGGCCTGCGCTGGGACATCGTCGGCGGCATCCTCGCCGCGCTGCGCACCCCCGGCCGCAGCGCGCTGGGCGAACTCGCCGACCAGGTGCGGTACGTGTACCTGTCCGGCTGGTCGAACACCGGCAGCTTCTGCCGGGTCTTCCTGCGCGACGGCTTCCACCAGCGGCACCGCCTGGCCGGCGGGGCGCCGGCCGTGGACGGCTACCTCATCGGCATCTCCTCCGGGGCCGCCGGCGACGCCGGCTACCCGCCGCTGGGCGACGGCTCCCCGGTACTGCCGGCCGACGACCCGCGGCGCGTCATCGGCCCCGCCGACGTCCCCGTCTTCGAGGTGCTCAGCGAGCTGGAGAGCGAAACCCACGGCCCGGCGCTGCGCGAGGACAGCGACGCCCCGAACGACCGCTACCGCCTCTACCAGGTCGCCGGCACCTCGCACGACAACCCGCACCTGTGGACGGTGCTGACCAACCGCACCCAGTTCCGCCGGCGCGGCCACGACGTGTCCGACCGGCGCATCAACGAGCAGACCAGCGACGCCCGCCTGGACGCCGTGGCACGTGCCGCGTACGCCCTGCTGCACCGCTGGGCGGCCACCGGCGCGGTTCCCCCGCGCGCCGAGCGATTCGCCTTCGCCGGCCCCGAGAGCACCGCAGGCGTACAGGAACTGGTACGCGACAGCAGAGGCAACGTACGAGGCGGCGTCCGCACCCCCTGGGTCGAGGCGCCGGTGGCGGCCTACCGCCCGCACAGCACACCGGTCCCCGGATACTGCGCTCCCTCGCCCTGGGCGCCCATGGGCACCGCGGAGATGGTCGCCCGGATGATCGGCCACGCCGAGCCGCTGCCCGTCGCGGAGCTGCGCGCGCTCTACCCCACCCGGCAGGAGTACCTGGACCGGTACGAGGCCGCGTGCGCACGGCTCACCGGCCAGGGCCTGCTCCTGGAACGCGACGCGCGGCAACTGCTGGACGCCGCGCACCGCCGGTCCCTGCCCCACCTGACCGGTGAACCCGCGCCCCCCGCGCCCCACCCGCACGACAGGACCGCCCGCACCGCGGCGGCCCGGGAGAAAGGAACCCGCCCGTGACCATCCTGGCCCTCGAGGGCGCCGACATCTGGTTCGAACAGCACGGCGCCGGCGGTGACGTCGTCATCTCCAGTGCCTCCGGCTTCGGACCGTATCCGGCGATCCTCGCCGAGGAGCCGTACGGCTGCACGGTCGTCACGGTGCAGGCCCGCGGCTTCGGCCGCTCCACGCATCTGGCCCGGCCGCCGGCCGCCGGCTGGTTGGACCAGTGGGGCGCCGACGTGCTGGCCGTCGCCGACCACCTCGGCATCGACAGCTTCGTCTACACCGGCGTCTCGCACGGCGCCGGCATCGGCTGGCACCTCGCCCGAAGCCACCCCGAGCGGCTGCGGGCCCTGATCAGCGTCGTCGGCACACCGCACGACCGGTCCGGCGACACCTCCTCCTCGGCCGGCCGCAGACGCGTCGTCGAAGGACGCCGCGACCCGGCCGTCCTCAGGGAGCAGTTCGGCATCCTCGGCGGCAGGACCGAGGGCGAGGAACGGCTCAGGACGCGGGAGCGCACCCTGCGCAGGCTGGTGGAACACCACCTCGGCTACACCGAGCAGGAAGCGCTGGTGAACCAGGGAATGCCCTTCCCCGAGGCCGCCACCGACGAGGAACTCAGCAAGATCCTGCGCACCATCGAGGTTCCCGTGCTGTCCCTGGTCGGCCTGCGCGACGGCGTCATCTCCCCGCGGTCCGCGCTGCGCGCCGCGACCGCCGTCCCCCACAGCAAGACCGTGCTGTTCGAGGACGAGGGCCACTTCATGGCGGAGGAACGCCCGCGGCGACTGGCCCGCGAGGTGGGGGTCTTCCTCGGCGAACTGGCCGACTACGAGACCAACGGGGGTGAGTGGCGATGACGACGCTCCTGGCCGTCGGCGACATCATCCTCGACGAGCCCGACCCGGACTCCTTCTTCGAGCCCAGCCGCCGCACCCTGCTGGGCGCGGACACCGTCATCGGCCATGTCGAGGTGCCGCACTCGACCACCACCGCGCAGACCAGCACGGACGTCCCGGCGCCGCCGGCCGATCCGGCGGCCCTGGGCGCCCTGGCCCGGGCCGGCTTCTCCGTGGTGACCCTCGCCGGCAACCACATCGCCGACACCGGACCCGACGGCGTGCTCGACACCGTGCGGCACGCCCACGAGCACGGCCTCGCCAGCGCCGGGGCGGGCGCAACCCTCGCCGAGGCCAGGAAGCCGGCCGTGGTCCGCGCCGGGCACCGCAAAGTGGCGGTGCTCAGCTACAACTGCGTCGGCCCGCGCGAGAGTTGGGCGACCTCGTCGAAGCCCGGCTGCGCCTACGTACACGTGCTGACCCACTACGAACTCGACCACGCGAGCCCGGGCGGCCCGCCCAGCACCTACACCTTCGCCGAACCCGGCAGCCTCGACGCGATGCGCCAGGACATCGCGGCCGCCCGGGAGCAGGCGGACATCGTGGTGGTCGGACTCCACAAGGGAATCGGGCACACCCCGGCCGTACTCGCCATGTACGAGCGGCCCGTGGCGCAGGCCGCGATCGACGCCGGCGCACACGCGGTCTTCGCCCACCACGCGCACATCATGCGCGGTATCGAGATCCACCGCGGCCGCCCCATCTACCACGGCCTGGGCAACTTCGTGACCGTCACCCGCGCCCTCACCCCCGCCGACGACAACGACAGCCCGGAACGCCGGGCATGGGCGCAGCGCCGGGTCGAACTCTACGGCTTCGCCCCCGACCCGGACATGCCCTCCTACCCCTTCCACCCCGAGTCCAGGAACACCGTCGTCGCCTGCGTCGAGGTCGACGACGACGGGGAGGTGCACGCCCGGCTGCGGCCGTGCCGCATCGACGACGCGGGCCGGCCGGTACCCCTGACCCGGGCCACGGGCGGCGAGGAGGTCGTCGCCTACGTCCGTGACATCAGCCGCAGGGCCGGCCTGTCCACCCGCTTCGACTGGAGCGGCGACGACATCGTGACCATCACCCAGGGAGAGCAACGGTGACCGACATGCCGCACCAGGCCCGTACGCCGAGCCGTCCGCTGGCGGGCACCGTGGTGCTCGACCTGACCACCGCCCTGTCCGGGCCCTACGCCACACTCCTGCTCGGCGGGCTCGGCGCCACCGTCGTGAAGGTCGAGAACCCCGCGACCGGCGGCGACAGCGCGCGTACCAACTCGCCCTACTACGGGCCGCACGGGCTGAGCACCGGGCGGACCTCCGACACCGACATGTCGGTGTCGATGATGGGCCGCGGACGCAACAAGAAGAGCATCACCATGAACCTGAAGGACGCGAGGGGACGCGCGGCCTTCCTGCGGCTGGCCCGCAACGCGGACATCGTCGTGGAGAACTACGCCGCCGGCACCGCGGACCGCCTCGGCGTCGGATACGACGACGTGCGGGCCGTCAACCCGTCCGTGATCTACACCTCGATCAGCGGATTCGGTGCCGGGGGCGGAACGGGCAAGGCGATGGACTCCATCATCCAGGCGCTGAGCGGGGTGATGTACACGGCCGGAGAGCCGGGTGCCGACCCGGTCCGCTTCGGCCTGCCGGTGGGCGACCTGCTGGCACCGCTGTACGCGGTCATCGGCACCCTCGCGGCCAAGGTCCAGCGCGACCAGGACGGTGTGGGCCAGCATGTCGACGTCTCCATGCTCGGCGCGCTGACCTCGCTGCTGTCCACGGAGCCCTTCGACGCCCTCGAACAGGTCGGGATGCCGCTGCGGACCGGCAACTCGGTACCGCGCCTTGCCCCGTTCGGGATCTTCCCCGCCAAGGACGGGCAGATCGCGCTCTGCGGGCCGACCGACACCTTCGCCCGGGGCGTCTTCCGGGCGATGGGCCGTCCGGAGCTGATGGACGACGAACGGTTCGCCACCCGCGACCAGCGCGTGCGCCACGCCTCCGAACTCCACGAGATGGTCGCGGCCTGGTCGCAGGGCCGGCCGCGCGCCGAGGCCGTCGCGGCCCTCGTCGCGCAGGGCACGCCCGCGGCCGAGGTCCTGGAGCCGGCGGACGCGCTGCGCAACCCCGACGTGCTGCGCCGGGAGGAGGTCGTCGAACTCGGCCACCCCCAGCACGGCCCGACCGGCCTGATGGGTCCGGGAGTCCCCATCCGCTTCTCCCACGCCGACGTCCGCCTGGACACTCCCGCACCCCATCTCGGGGAGCACACGGAGGAGTTGCTCGCGACCATCGGTGGCCTGTCGGCTGCGGAGATAGCCGAACTCCGGCAGGCGGGGGTGGTGTGATGACGGCGCCCCCCGAGGCACAGCGGGCGGCCGTCGCCCTGCGCGCCGCGCACGACGACCGGGGACTGAGCGCCCGGCGGCACGCGGCGCACGGCCGGCCGGTGGTCGGCTACGTCGGCTGCGACACCCCGGTCGAACTGATCACAGCCGCCGGTGCCCTGCCCGTACGGCTGGCCGGACACACCGGGCGGGACACCACCCTGGCCGGGACCTATCTGGACGGCGCCGTCGACCCGCAGACGGTGAACGTCCTCGCGGCGATCCTCACACCCGAGGACCACGACCCCGTGCCCGACCTGATCGTCATCACCCACGACTGCGACGCCTCACTCCAACTGTTCTACACACTCAGGGAGCTGCGCCGGATCGGGGCGCAGACCCTCCCCCCGGTCCACTTCGTCGATCTGCTCCACCTGCCCGGGGAGCCCACCCGGCTGTACAACCTGGGCCGCCTGCGCCGCTTCGCCGACCAGTTGGCGGCCTGGCGGGGACGCGCTGTCGACGCGGCCGAACTGGCGGAGGCGGTCGCCGACCACGACGCCGCACGGGCCGCGCGCACCGAGCTGCGCCGCCGCCGCGCCGGCCTTCTGCCGGGAGGCGAGGCGCTGCGGTGGTACGCCGCCGGCACGGCCATGCCGGCCCGGGAGTACGCCGCCGTCCTCACCACCGCGCTGGCCGGTGCCACCGCCCGGCCCGCGGGCCGTCCGCTGTACGTCTCCGGAAGCACCCATGACACCGCCGACGTCTACGACGCGCTCGAAGGCGACGGCTGGCGGGTGGTGGGCGAGGACCACGACTGGGGCGACGGCGGCGACCAGCCGCCCGTCGGCGAACCGACCCTGAAGGCCCTCGCGGACCACTACACCCGCGCGGTGCTGCCGGCCACGGCCCGGCCCCCGCGGCAGACGGCATCCGCCCTCCGCGACGCGGTCGGCAGCAGCGGCGCGCGGTACGTCCTCACCTACTGCCGCAGGTACGACGACGCCCACCGGTGGGGCGAGCCCGCACGCGCGGCAGCGGCGGGAGTGCCCACCACGCTCCTGCGCGACCAGCCCTACGCCGGCATCGACCTGCCCGAACTGAGCCGCCGGCTCCTCACGCAGGAAGCGCAGACGACACCATGACCGACCGCACACCCGCCCGCAGGGGAACCGGCCCGCGCCTCGAAGCGGCCGGGGACGCGCTGCGCCACCAGCGCAAATGGTTCGCGAGCCTGCGGGGCCAGACGGAGCGGGGGCGCCCGCTGGCCCTCGTCAACGCCGACTTCCCGCAGGAACTGCTGCGCGCCATGGACGTCCCGTACGTCGTCAACCAGTGGTGGGCGTCCATCATCTCCGCCAAGCGGATGTCGGGCCGGTACCTGGAGGCGCTGCGCGAGCGCGGGCTGCCCGACGACGTCGAGCAGTACAGTGCCCTGCCGCTGGCCGAGGCGCTGTCCCCGCGCGGCGAGGACGCGCCCTGGGGCGGGCTGCCGCTGCCGTCGGTCGTCCTCGCGGACTGCACGGGCGACAACATGCACCGTATGTTCCAGCTGTGGGAGAGCGAACTGGGCGTGCCCTTCCTCCCGCTGGAGGGCGCCGCGGCGGAGACCGTGCCGGCGAACTGGTGGGAGTTGATGCGCCACGACTGGGAGACGGCCATCGGCTCCCCGCGCATCGATCTGCTCCACCAGGAACTCCGGGTGCTCGTCCCCCGGCTCGAAGAGCTCACCGGAGCACGCTTCAGTACCGAACGCCTCGCTCGGATCATGGCGCTGTCCAACGAGCAGGCCGAGTGGAACCGCAGAACCCGGGACCTGCTGGCCTCCGCCCCGCAGTGCCCTGTCCCGGTCAACGACGTCATCCCGGCGGTGATGATCCCGCAGTGGCACCGCGGCACACCGTGGGCGACCTCGGCAGCCGAATCCCTCTACCACGAGGTCAGTGCGCTCGTGGCCCAGGGGCGCGCGGTCGTCCCGCGGGAGAGGCGCCGGCTGATGTGGATCGGACGCGGCCTCTGGTTCGACATGGACTTCTACCGTTCCTTCGAGCAGTCGCACGGCGCGGTGTTCGTCTGGTCCATGTACCTCGCCCTCGCCGCCGACGCCTATGCCCGCTACGGCGACGACCCGCTGCGCGCCCTGGCGGCCAGGTTCTGCGCCTTCCGCGACCAGATGTACACACCGCCGTGGTCGGTGGAGTGGTACGTGAAGGAAGCCCGTGCGCACCGGGTCGACGGCGTGGTCCACCTCATCAGCCCCGACAGCCGCAGCAGTTGGTTCACCACACGTGCCCTGCGGGAGGCGGGCATCCCGGTGACGGAGATCCGGGCGGACAACGCGGACGGCCGTTCCCTCGACCCCGCGGCCCTGCACGCCCAGGTCGCGCGCTGGACGGAGTCGCTGCCCGATCACGGCTGAGCCGCTCCACGGGGGCTGATCGATATCGGATCGCGCGGGGGGCCGCGCCCTGTCACGCTGTCCCCATGGACCACGCGGACGCACAGCCGGTCGGGGACATCGCGCGAGAAGTGGTCGCCGCGACCGGTCGGGCCGGACCGCACCCGACCCCCGAGGAGGCGCTTGCCGAGGCGAAGAGACGGCTCGCCCTCCCGGGGGTCGTCGTGATCTGCGGGTCCACCCGGTTCATGGCGGAGATGGCCGAGGCCGATGTGCGGGAGACCGCGGCGGGGAAGATCGTCGTCAAACCGGGTTGTGACATGAAGTCACCGCACGCGCTGTGGTCCGATCCCGTCGAGGCCAAGGCGCTCAAGGCCCGGCTCGACGACCTGCACCGGGCGAAGATCCGGCTCGCCGACGAGGTGCTCGTCGTCGGCGGCTACATCGGGGACAGCACCCGGGCCGAGATCGCCTACGCCCGGTCGCTCGGCAAGCCCGTGCGGTTCACGCACCCCGACGTCGACCCGGACACCTGAACCGGGTCCCTCTCACCATCCCAGGACTTCGCGGAGGTAGCGGCGGGCCATCGTGGCGTACTTCAGCGGTTCCGCCGTCGCCGGGTGCTGTTCGGCCTCGACCACCAGCCATCCCTCGTAGTCGGCTTCCGCCAGCGCCGAGAGGACGGGCCGGAAGTCGATCGCGCCTTCCGGGTCTCCGGG
>NZ_JBAGKC010000025.1:0-116500 GCF_037034245.1 Streptomyces sp. CA2R106 | reverse complement strand
CCCATGAGGGGAGGCCGGGCCCTGGGCGGCGGGGTGAGGGGTCAGTCGGAGTGGGTGAGGTGGACGTCGAGGGTGCCGTCGCCGTCGGGGTCGTCGTCGCTGAGGCGGACCGCGGCGGGGAAGGGCGGGTACCCGACGGTGACGACGGTGTAGCTGCCGGGGTGGAGGTTGGTGAAGGCATACGACCCGTCGGCGCCGGTGCGCACCTCGGCGACCTGGTGGCCGTCGGCGTCCTGGAGGATGACCTTCGCGTCCTCGACGGGCAGGCCGTCCGCGCGGCGCACCGTGCCGGCCAGCGTGCCGGTGCCGGTCAGCTCCAGGTCGCAGTCGACCTCGCCGCCCGAGGTGAGCACGCTCGCGGTCTGCGGATGGTGGCCGGGAGCACTCGCCACCAGGACGTAGGAGCCGTGAGCGGGGGCGGGCAGGGTGTAGGCGCCGTCCTGGGCGGCGCGCGCCCGGGCCGCCTGGCGGCCGTCCGCCGCGATCAGCGTCAACTCCGCGCGCGGCACCGGCACTCCGGCCGCACCGGTCACCCGGCCGCGCACCAGTGTGCCCGCGCCGGAACCGCCGCGCGGCGCCGGGACGGCCGGCTCACCCGGCTCACCCGGCCCACCCGCCCCGGCACCCGGGGCACCCGAGGCGTCCCCGGCGTCCTCCTCGGCGGGCTCCACCGCCAGGTGCGGCAGCCGCCGGTCCAGCCACCCGGGCAGCCACCAGTTCCCCGCGCCGAACAGGTGCATCAGCGCGGGCACCAGCACTGTCCGCAGGATGAACGCGTCCAGCGCCACCGCGCCGGCCAGGCCGATGCCGAACATCGCCAGCACCCGCTGCCCGCTGAGCACGAAGGCCGCGAAGACGCAGATCATGATGACGGCCGCCGAGTTGATCACCCGGCTGGTCTCCGCGAGGCCGACCCGTACCGCCCGCGCGTTGTCCCGGGTGTGCACCCACTCCTCGTGCATCCGGCTGACCAGGAACACCTGGTAGTCCATCGACAGCCCGAAGAGCAGCGACAGCATGATGACCGGCAGGAAGGCGTCGACCGGCCCGGCCCGCCCGGCGAGCGGCCCGCCCCAGCCCCACTGGAAGACCGCGACCAGCACCCCGAAGGAGGCCGCGGCCGCCACCAGGTTCATCACCGCCGCGGTCAGCGGCACCAGCAGCGAGCGGAACGCGAAGAGCAGCAACACGAAGCCCAGCGCGATGATCACCCCGACGAACAGCGGCAGTTTGCCGTACAGGACCGTCGAGAAGTCCTCGAACACCGCGGTCTGGCCACCGACGTACGCCCGCATGGTGCTGCCGCGCTCGGCCGCGGGCACCACGTCGTCGCGCAGGTGGTCGATCAGGTCGGACGTCGCCTTGTCCTGCGGGGAGGTGGTCGGCACCGCCTCGACCAGGGCGACCTTCCCGTCCCCCGCGGTCGGCAGCTGCGCCGCGTAGGCGATGCCGCGGGTGGCGCGCAGCGACGTCACCAGGCCGTCCAGCGCGGCCTGGTCACCGGAGTGCGGCAGTTCGGCGAGGATCGTCAGCGGGCCGTTGAAGCCCGGACCGAAGCCCGCGGCCAGCATGTCGTACGCCTTGCGGGTGGTGGTGCCCGTCGGGTTGTTGCCCTGGTCGGAGGAGCCGAGCCGCAGCGACAGCGCCGGGACCGCCAGCGTGGCCATCACCACGACCGCGACCGCCGCGAGCGAGCGCGGGTGCCGCTGCAGGAAGCCCGACCAGCGCGCCGCCGCCCCGGTGGCCGACTCCGTCCGCGGGCCCGACGCGGCCAGCGCCCGCCGCTGGCGGCGGCTGAGGACCCGCATGCCGAGCACGCCGAGCAGCGCGGGCAGCAGCGTCATCGCCGCCGCCACGGTGATCACGACCGTCAACGCCGCCGCCACCGCGACCCCGTTGAGGAAGGTCAGCCGCAGGGTGAACATGCCCAGCAGCGCGATGCACACGGTGCCGCCGGCGAACAGCACCGCCCGGCCCGAGGTGTTGAGGGCGAGGACCGCCGCGTCCTGCGGGCTGCGGCCGCGCAGGATCGCCCGCCGGTGCCGGGTGACGATGAACAGCGCGTAGTCGATGCCGACGCCCAGGCCCACCAGCGTCGCCAACTCCGGTGCGAAGTCCGCGACATCCATCCCGTGGCTGAGCAGGATGATCGCGGACGACGCGATGCCGATGCCGAACAGCGCGGTGACGATCGGCAGCAGCATGCCGAAGAGCGAGCCCAGCGCGAGGAAGAGGACCACTCCGGCGGCCGCGATGCCGATCCCCTCGGCGAGTTCGGGCAGCGGCTGCTCGGCCTGCGCGGGCTTGGCGCCGCCCACCTCCACCCGCAGCCCGGGCGCCCGCGCCGCGTGCGTGGTGTCGATCAGCAACGACGCCTGGTCGTTGGAGAGTTCACCGCCCAGCTTGGTGTACGTCACGGTGGCGTAGGCGGTCCGGCCGTCCTTGCTGATCTGCGCCGCACCCGCCGCGGTGTACGGCCCGACGACCGCGCCGACGTCCTTCTGGTGCGCGACCCGCGCCAGCATCGGGCTGATCCGCTCGCGCACCGCGGCGTCCCGCACCGAGCCGGAGTCCACGTGCCACACCACCGTGTCGGCCTCACCCGACTGCTGGGGCACCGCCTTGCCCATCAGGTCGAGCACCTTCGCGGACTCGGTGCCCTTGAGCGAGAACGCGTTGGAGTACGCGTCCCCGGCCGCCCGGCCCGCCCCGCCCACGGACAGCAGCGCCACCGACCAGAGCAGGATCACCCACCACTTGTGCCGGAAGCACCAGCGTGCCACACCCGCCACGTCCACATCCCCATCGTCGTCTTCGTCGTCTTCGCCGTTCCCGGTGTCCTCGGCGGGGGCCGGCCGGCCGCCTCGGCGCCCGGCGCACCCCGCCCTCCCAGCGTCCGCGGCCGCACACCCCACCACCAAGCCGAACCGCGTTCTCTCAAGGAACTCCAAAGTTCGGTGCCGCCAACCGCCGTCGCGGCCACGGATACTGAGGGGCATGGACGCCACGGTGCTCATCGTCGAGGACGAACCCGGTATCGCCGACATCCTGCGGATCACCCTGAAATACAACGGATTCACCGTATATGAGGCGGCGACCGGCCGGCAGGCGCTCGCCGCCGCCCGGGAGCACCGGCCCGACCTGGTGCTGCTCGACGTGATGCTGCCCGACGGCAACGGCTTCGAGGTCTGCCGCACGCTGCGCCGCGAGCACGCCGCCGGGAGCGGCGAGGCGGCCGGCGGGCAGCCCGACGGCCCCGCGGTCATCTTCGTCACCGCCCGCGACGCGCCGCGCGACGTGGTGGCCGGACTCGCCCTCGGCGGCGACGACTACATCACCAAGCCCTTCGGGGTCGACGAGGTGGTGGCCCGGGTGCACGCGGTGCTGCGCCGCACCCGGCGCCGCGACCCGCTGCCCGCCGCGCGGGTGCTGCGCCACGGCAACCTGGAACTCGACGAGGCGGCCCACACCGTGCGCCGCGCCGGACAGCCGGTCGAACTCACCCCCACCGAGTACAACCTGCTGCGGCACCTGCTGCGCAACGCCGGCCGCATCCTCACCAGAGAACAACTCCTCCAGCACGTCTGGCGTTACGACTGCGCCGTCTCCTCCTCCACCGTCGTGGAGACCTACATCTCCTACCTGCGGCGGAAGTTGGACCGGCTCGGGCCGCCGCTGATCCAGACCCGGCGCGGGGTGGGCTACGGCATCTTCCCCGGACCCGGGCCGGACGAGGCCGCCGTCCGCCGGGATGCGGCGCAACGCCCCTACGACGAGAGCGAGTTGGACTTCTGCGAGCCGACCGCCCTGCCGCCCGGGGGCGGTCCGGCGTGAGGGGCGCCGCCACCGCCTGGGTGCGCTGCGGCTTCTGGCCGCGCCCGCAGTCGCTGCGCGGCCGGTTCACCATCGCCACCGTGGCCTTCGTCGCCGTCGGGCTGGTGCTCGCCGCGGCCGCGAGCATCGCCGCCACGTACATGGTGCTGATCAACGAGATCGACGACTCGCTGAAGTCGTCGCAGTCGGCGATCGCGCACACCGCCGTCGACGCCCGCGGGCTGCGCCAGCTGTGCACGCTCGCCGACCTGCTGGGCGGCAAGGACGACTCGGTGCTCGCCAAGACCTTCCAGCAGGAACTGCTGGTCGTGCTCGACCCGCAGGGCCGCCCGGGCGCGATGTGCCCGGGCAGCGCGACCCCGGTCGACGGCGAGCAGCGGGCGCTGGCCGCCGCGCTGCCCGACCCGCGGCACCTGGCCGGCGCCGGCGCGGTCACCGTGCACGCCCGCGGCCGGTCCTACCGGGTGATCGGCATGCGGCTGGCGGACGGCACCGTCGTGGTCCGCGGCATGCGGCTGAGCGGCGTGTACCACGCGATCGGCGAACTGCTCGTCGTGGAGGGCTGCGTGGGCGCGGTGCTGCTGGTGCTGCTCGCCGTCGGCTCGCTCACCGCCGCCCGGCGCCGGCTCAGGCCGCTGGAGGCCATCGTGGAGACCGCGGCCGCCATATCGGAGGGCGACCTGTCCCGGCGGGTGCCCGAGCCGACCGCGCGGCACGGCTGCGAGGAGGTGGAGCAGCTCAGCGGCTCGCTCAACGCGATGCTCCAGCAGATCGAGACCGCGCTCACCGAAAGCGACCGCGCCACCGCCCAGTTGCGGCAGTTCCTCGCCGACGCCTCGCACGAGCTGCGCACCCCGCTGGCGTCCGTACGCGGCTACCTCCAGCTCTATGAGAAGGGCATGCTCGACGCCGACGAGCAGGACCGGGCGCTGCGCCGGGTGTCGGCCGAGGCGCTGCGGATGAGCCGCCTGGTCGACGAACTCCTCGCGCTGGCCCGGCTGGACGACCGCCCCGCCCTGCGGTTCGGCCCGGTCGACCTCGCCTGCCTGGCCCGCGAGGCCGCCGCCGATCTGGCCGCGCAGCAGCCCGGGCGGCCGGTGACGGTCCTGGTGCCGGGCCGGGGAGCGGCCGGTGCGGGGGAGACGTATGGCGGGGCGAAGCCCGACGGCGCGGGGGCGGCGTACGGCGAGGGGGCCGGCGCGGCCGGGGGCGGGGAGGGCGCCGAGGACCTGCCCGCGGTCCTCGGCGACGAGGCCGGGCTGCGCCAGATCGTCGGCAACCTGCTGGACAACGTCCGCGTGCACACGCTCCCCGGGGTCCCGGTCACCGTGGAGGTCGCCGCGCACGGCGACGGCGAGGTACGGCTGTCGGTGACCGACCGCGGCCCGGGGCTCGCCCCCGAGGACGCCCGCCGCGTCTTCGACCGCTTCTTCCGGGCCGCTCCCGACCGGGCCCGCGACACCGGCGGCGCGGGCCTGGGGATGTCCATCGTGCAGGCGCTGGTGCAGGCCCACCACGGCCGCGTCGGCGTGGAGAGCGCGCCCGAGGGCGGCCTGACCGTCCACGTGACGCTGCCCGCGGCCGCCGGGCGGCTCACGCCGGTCTGACGGGCCGTTCCCGGATGCGCTGCGCGGGCGGCGCGGGACCAGGGCGCGGGGTCAGAAGTGCTCGGCCGGCTCCGGCAGTTCGGAGGTGACGGTGCGGATGACGTTCCGCAGCCAGCGCTGCCCCAGGTCGCCGTCGAGCCGGGGGTGCCAGGCCATCTGGTAGCCCAGCGGGCGGACTTCCTCGGGGGCGGGCAGGACGCGGACGCCGGGGTCCGGGCGCTGCACCGCCAGCAGCCGCGCGGGCAGGGTGAGGATCAGCCGGGTGCCCGGGACCGAGCGCAGGGCCAGGGAGTGGTAGGGGACGGTCAGCCCGGCCCGGCGGTGCTCGCCGAGGTCTTCCAGGCGCTGCTCGATCGCGGTCTGGCGCTCGCCGAGGGTGCCGACGACGACGTGGGCCGCGTCCAGGTACTCCGCCAGGGCGATCTCCGGGCGTTCGGCGAGCGGATGGTCCGCGGAGAGCACGCACACGAACCGGTCGTCGAGGAGATGCTCGGTGTGCAGGGCGGTGAGCGGCGTCGACCTGGCGAAGAACACCAGGTCGACGACCCCCCGGTCGAGGTCCTCGTAGATGGCGTCGTGCCAGGTGCGGAAGTGCAGGGTGGAGCGCGGCGACTCCCGGAACACCCGCTGGAAGACCGCGGGCGCGAACACCTGGGTGAAGTCGGTGCCCGCGACCCGGAACGCCTCGGCGGCCGAGGCGGGGTCGAACCCCTCCGGGGCGAACAGGCCCTCCAGGCGCGGCAGGACCGCCCGCAGCCGGCGGTGGACGCGCTCGGCCCGCGGGGTGAGCCGGTACCCGCGCGGGGTGCGTACCAGCAGTTCGTCGTCGAGGGTGTCCCGCAGCCGCTGGAGGGCCCGGCTCATCGCGGGCTGGCTCATCCCGGCGACTTCGGCCGCGCGCGAGACGTGCCGCTCCTCCAGCAGTGCGGCGAGGGGGACCAGCAGGTTGAGGTCGACCCGTTCGATATGCACCATTCGAATAACCTACATCTTCATGATGCATTAGACAAATACCAGCACGTGGCGGAGGGTTGATCCCGTCGTCGGGCGACCGCCCGCGAACCCCCGGTGCCAGGTGTCCCCGCGGATGCCGGACAAGGAGCAGCGATGGACCACGCGGTATCGCAGAACGGACCCGGCCGCCCCAGGGTGGCCGTGGTGACCGGCGGCTCGGGCGGCATCGGCGGCGCGGTCGCGCGCCGGCTGGCCGCGGACGGCATGGCCGTCGTCGTCCACTACGCGGGCAGCGCGGCGAAGGCCGAGGCGGTCGTCGAGTCGGTCATCGCCGCCGGCGGCACGGCGGCGGCCCTGCCCGGCGACGTCGCCGAGCCCGCGGAGGCGGCCGCGCTCTTCGACGCCGCGGAGGAACGGTTCGGCGGCGTCGACACGGTCGTCAACACCGCCGGGATCATGCTGCTGGCTCCGCTCGCCGAGATGGAGCTGGAAGCCTTCGACCGTATGCACCGGGTCAACGTCCGGGGGACCTTCGTGGTCTCCCGACTCGCCGCCCGCAGGCTGCGCCCCGGCGGCGCGCTGATCAACTTCTCCACCTCGGTGACCCGGCTCCAGCAACCCGGCTACGGCGGCTACGCGGCGACCAAGGGCGCGGTCGAGGCCATGACCCTGATCCTGGCACGCGAGCTGCGCGGCCGGGACGTGACCGTCAACGCGGTGGCCCCCGGGCCCACCGCGACGCCGCTCTTCGCCGAGGGCAAGAGCGAGGAGCTGATCGCCCGGATCGCCGCCGCCGCACCCCTGGAGCGGCTCGGCACCCCCGAGGACATCGCCGAGGCCGTCTCCTTCCTGGCCGGCCCCGCCGGCCGCTGGATCAACGGCCAAGTGCTGTTCAGCAACGGCGGCATCGCCTGACCCGCGACGCCGCCCCCGCCGCGGAACCATCGCCGGCTCGCCGAGGCCGGACGGCTCGACCTGAAGGCGGCCGAACCGGACGCCACCTCACAGGATTCCGCCGACCGCGCGGTGGCGGCCGTGCCGGCGGACGGGGGAGCGCTCGACATCGTCATCCACCATCCCGGGCACCGATCACCTCGCCTTCCCTGACGAATGGACACGACATGACCCGCAGCCAGCTGGACGCCGCCAGTGACCTGTTGCTGAACTCGCCGCTGGACCTGGGCGGCGACGTGGCCACGATGCGCCGCGTCTTCGAGGAGGTGCTCGGCGCCGCGCCGCTGCCCGGCGACGTCCGCACCCGGAAAACCGACCTGGGCGGGGTGCCCGCCGTCGAGGTGCGGGCGGGCGGCACCGCGGCGGCGGCCGGCACCCTGCTGTACTTCCACGGCGGCGCCTACGCGATCGGCTCCGCCGCCGCGGGCGTCGGCCTGGTCTCCGAGATCGCCCGGCGCACCGCGGCCACGGCCCTGTCCGTCGACTACCGGCTCGCCCCCGAACACCCCTTCCCGGCCGCCGTGGACGACGCGCTGGCCGCCTACCGGACGCTGCTCGACCGGGGCACCCCGGCCGACTCGATCGCGGTGGCCGGCGAGTCGGCCGGCGGCGGCCTCGCCCTCGCCCTGCTGCTGGCGATCCGGGACGCGGGGCTGCCGCAGCCCTCGTCCGCGAGCGTCCTGTCGCCGTGGACCGACCTCACCCAGTCCGGCGGCACCATGGCCACCCGGGCCGACGCCGATCCGGCGCTCACCCGCCGGGCCCTTGAGACCCGGGCCGCCGACTACCTCGCCGGAGCAGACCCGCGCACCCCGCTGGCCAGCCCGCTCCACGCCGATCTGCGCGGACTGCCCCCGCTGCTGATCCAGGCCGGCGGCCGGGAGATCCTGCTCGACGACGCCCTGCGGCTCGCCGCGCGGGCCGCCCACGCCGACGTCCCGGTCACCCTGCGGATCTTCCCCGGAGCGCCGCACGTGTTCCAGGGCTTCGCCCCGCTCGTCGACGAGGCGGCCGAGGCCCTCGACCAGGTCGCCGCCTTCGTCACCGGCCACCTCCAGCCGTCGACGTGCTCGGCGCAGGGGGCGTAGGAGCCCGTCCGCCGGAGCCCCGTACGAGCCGGCTGACTGTCAGTGGGGTCACCTAGGGTGACGGCTATGGCAAGGGTCACATACGTCGACGAGACGACATCCGGTGGACGGGGCGGCTCCTGGGGTCTGGAGATCGCCGAAGAGCGGCTGACCGTGGGCGAGTTGGTCCGCAGACGGGTCTTCCAGGAGGTCGCGGAGCACCACGCGGCCGACGGCGCGCCGTTCCGCGGCCTCGTCCAGCCGGCCGGCACCGCAGCGGCGCCGGACGCCCACCGGTCGGGCACCCCGCGCCGGATCGACCCCGAGCAGCAGTACGAACTGGCCCGGGAGGCGTTCGGCCGCAACGGCTTCCTGGTGCTCGTCGGGGACCGCCAGGTCCAGGAGTGGGATGAGGAGGTCGACCTGCTCCCGGGCACCGAAGTGGTCTTCCTCAAGCTCGTGCCGCTGGTGGGTGGCTGATGAACGACTTCGAGGAGCTCCTGACCGTCTGCCGGCAGCACCTGGCCGCGCGGGACATCGAGGCGCTGGCGGACCCGCTGGCGTGCGTGGCCGGGAAGGTCGGCGGATACCACCGGGGCGGTGGACTCTTCGCACAGGTCGAGGAGCTGCCCGAGGCGGACCGGCGCCGGCTGCTCGACCTGCTGACCGCCCGGCACCTGGCCGGCGAGGACAACCAACCGTTCCTCGACGGGCTGTTCAAGCTGGTGGTCCGGCTGGCCCGCGGTCTCGGCGACGACGCGCTGACCGCGACCCGCGCCGCGCACTTCGACCGCTACGCCGCCCTGCACAGCGTCGCGATCTTCGACGGGCTCGCGGACCTGGTCGAGGACGAGCGCGCCGCCGGCCGCCCCGTACCCGCCGGCGTGGTCGCCGTCGTCCGCCGCACCGCCCTGACCGCCTACACCCCCGGGCGGATGGCCGGGCTGGCGGCGGCCCTCACCGAACCCGCCCTGGACGTCGGCGAGGCGTGGTCGGACACCGCGCTCGCCGACGCCGCCGAACTCGGCCCGCCCTGGAGCGCGTTGCTGCGCCACGCGGCCACCGCGACCGCCGCCCGGCCCACCGCCGGGTGGAACGCGCAGGGCAGCGCGCTGCTGGACCGGCTCGGCGCGGACACCGCCCGGACCCGCATCACCGGCTGGCTCGCGCTCGTCGGCCGCCCCCGCACCCTGCCGTACCGGGGGCGCGGATACGCCCAGGTCGCGCAGGACGACCTCTACGACCCCTACAACGCGAACGCGCTGCGCGGCCTGGCCTGGCTGCTGGCGCTGCTGCCGCAGCACCCGGACACCGCCCGCGCGCTCGGCCGGCTGGTCGAGACGTCGCTGCGCAAGGTGCCCGGCACCGGCCCGCGCAACCCCAAGGTCGCCAACGCCGCCGTGCTGGCGCTGTCCCGGATCGAGGACGAGGCCGCCCTCGCCGAACTCGCCCGGCTCGCCGCCCGCGTCACCTTCAAGGGCACCCTCAAGCAGCTCGACACCGCCCTCGGGGCGCGGGCCGCCGCACTCGGCATGAGCCGCGAGGAGGTCGAGGAACTCGCCGTGCCCGCCTACGGGTTGACCGAGGTCGGCCGGCTGCCGCACGAACACGGCGAGTTGGCGGTGACCGGCGGCAAGGCGGTGCTGACCTGGCGCACCCCCGCGGGCAAGGCGGTCAAGAGCCCGCCCGCCGCACTCAAGCGCGAACAGCCCGAGCGGATCACGGAGTTGAAGGCCGCCGCGAAGGACATCGACAAGATGCTCCGCGCCCAGACCGAACGGCTGGACCGGCAGTTCCTGGCCCGCCGCACCTGGCCCTACGCCGCGTGGCGCGCCCGCTACCTCGACCACCCGCTGCTCGGCACCCTCGCCCGCCGCCTGCTGTGGACGGTCGACGGCCGCGCCTGCGGCTGGGCGCGGGGCGCGCTGCGGACCCTGACGGACGAGGAGCTGGGGACGGTCGCGAAGGACGCCGCCGTCGAGCTGTGGCACCCGGTGGGCCGGGAGCCCGCCGAGGTCGCCGGCTGGCGGGACTGGCTGGAGCGGCACGCGGTCACCCAGCCGTTCAAGCAGGCCCACCGTGAGGTGTATCCGCTCACCGACGCCGAGCGGACCACGGGGACGTACTCCAACCGGTTCGCCGGGCATGTGCTGCGGCAGTACCCGTTCCACGCGCTGGCCGCGGTCCGCGGCTGGCGCGACCCGCTGCGGCTGGCGGTCGACGACGACTTCCCGCCCGCGACCCGCGAACTGCCGCGGTGGGGGCTGCGGGCCGAGTACTGGGTCGAGGGCGTGGAGGAGGACGTCTCGGAGTCCGGGGCCTTCGTGTGGCTGACCACCGACCAGGTGCGCTTCTACCGCGCCGGTGCGGCGGAGAACGTCGCGCACGCCCACGTCGGCCGGTACGGGCCGGTGCGGGGGCAGGAGCCCGCCGAGCCGGTGCCGCTGGCGGAGGTCCCTCCGCTGGTGCTCAGCGAGGTGCTGCGCGACGTGGACCTCTTCGTCGGGGTGGCCAGCGTCGGCAACGACCCGGAGTGGCAGGACGGCGGCCCCGAGGGCCGCTTCCGGACCTACTGGCAGAGCTACGGCTTCGGCGAGCTGTCGCAGACCGCCCTCGCCCGCCGCGACCTGCTCGCCCGGCTGGTACCCCGCCTGGCGATCGCCGAGCGGTGCAGCGTGGAGGGCCGCTTCCTGCACGTACGCGGCGACCGGCACACGTACAAGATCCACCTCGGCTCCGGGAACATCCTGCGGACGCCCGACGGCCGCTACCTGTGCATCGTGCCCAAGGCCGCGCCCGGCACCCCGGCGGTCGGCTACCTGCCCTTCGAGGGCGACCGCACCCTCGCGATCGTCCTCAGCAAGGCGATGATGCTCGCCCGGGACACGGAGATCACCGACCCGGCCGTCCTGAGCCAGCTGTGAAAGCGGTCGGCCCCGCTGCCACGGGGGAAGCGGGGCCGAACGCGCGTCAAGAGGATCAGAAGCGGCGCGTGATCAGGGCGCGCTTGACTTCCTGGATCGCCTTGGTGACCTCGATGCCGCGCGGGCAGGCGTCCGTGCAGTTGAAGGTGGTGCGGCAGCGCCAGACCCCGTCCTTGTCGTTGAGGATCTCCAGGCGCTGCTCACCGCCCTCGTCGCGGGAGTCGAAGATGAACCGGTGCGCGTTGACGATCGCGGCCGGCCCGAAGTACTGCCCGTCGTTCCAGAACACCGGGCAGGACGACGTGCACGCCGCGCACAGGATGCACTTGGTGGTGTCGTCGAACCGCGCCCGGTCCTCGGCGGACTGCAACCGCTCGCGGGTCGGCTCGTTGCCGGTGGTGACCAGGAAGGGCATCACGTCGCGGTACGCCTGGAAGAACGGCTCCATGTCGACGACGAGGTCCTTCAGGACCGTCATGCCCTTGATCGCCTCAATGGTGATCGGCTTCTCCGGACTGATGTCCTTGATCAGCGTCTTGCACGCCAGCCGGTTCTTGCCGTTGATCCGCATCGCGTCGGACCCGCACACGCCGTGCGCGCAGGACCGGCGGAAGGTCAGCGAGCCGTCGATCTCCCACTTGACCTTGTGCAGCGCGTCCAGCACGCGCTCCTTGGGGTCGACCTGGATCTGGTAGTCGACCCACTCGGACTCCGCGGAGACCTCGGGGTTGAAGCGGCGCACCCGCAGGGTGATCGGGATCAGGTGCGATCCGGTGACCTCGGCCGCGTCCAGGGCCGCCGAGTGCTTGTCGATCGTCGGGGTGCTCATCAGTACTTACGCTCCATCGGCTGGTAGCGGGTCTGCACGACCGGCTTGTAGTCGAGGCGGATCGACTCGGTGCCGTTCGCGTCCACCTCGCGGTACGCCATCGTGTGCCGCATGAAGTTGACGTCGTCGCGGTTGGGGAAGTCCTCGCGGTAGTGGCCGCCGCGGGACTCCTTGCGGGCCAGCGCGGAGACCGCCATCACCTCGGCCAGGTCGAGCAGGTTGCCCAGCTCGACGGCCTCCAGCAGGTCGGTGTTGAACCGCTTGCCCTTGTCCTGGATCGAGACGTTGAGGTAGCGCTCGCGCAGCTCGGCGATCTTCTCCACCGCCGTCTTGATGGTCTGCTCGGTGCGGAAGACCATCACGTTGGCGTCCATGCACTCCTGGAGTTCCAGGCGCAGTGTGGCCACCCGCTCGTTGCCGGTGGACGCGCGCAGCCGCTCGACCTGCGCCTCGACCTGCTCGGCCGGGTTCTCCGGCAGCGGCACCAGGTCGTTGGCGTGGGCGTACTCCGCGGCGGCGATGCCGGAGCGGCGGCCGAAGACGTTGATGTCCAGCAGCGAGTTGGTGCCCAGCCGGTTCGCGCCGTGCACGGAGACGCAGGCGACCTCGCCGGCCGCGTACAGGCCCGGCACCACCGTGGTGTTGTCGGAGAGCACCTCGCCGTGCACGTTGGTGGGGATGCCGCCCATCGCGTAGTGCGCGGTGGGCTGGATCGGGATCGGGTCGGTGTACGGCTCGATGCCCAGGTAGGTGCGGGCGAACTCGGTGATGTCCGGCAGCTTCGCGTCCAGCTGCTCCGGCGGCAGGTGGGTCAGGTCGAGGTAGACGTGGTCGCCCTCGGGGCCGCAGCCGCGGCCCTCGCGGATCTCGGTGTAGATCGCGCGGGAGACGACGTCGCGCGAGGCGAGGTCCTTCATGACGGGCGCGTACTTCTCCATGAAGCGCTCGCCGTCCTTGTTGCGGAGGATGCCGCCCTCGCCGCGGGCGCCCTCGGTGAGCAGGATGCCCATCCGCCAGATGCCCGTCGGGTGGAACTGGAAGAACTCCATGTCCTCCAGCGGCAGTCCGCGCCGGTAGACGGCGGCCTGGCCGTCACCGGTGAGGGTGTGCGCGTTGGACGTCACCTTGAAGAACTTGCCGGTGCCGCCGGACGCGTAGATCACGGCCTTCGCCTGGAAGACGTGGATCTCGCCGGTGGCCAGCTCGTAGGCGACCACGCCGGCGGACCGCTTGACGCCGTCGACCTCGGTGAGCAGCTGGTCCAGGACGTAGAACTCGTTGAAGAACTCCACGCCCTCCTTGACGCAGTTCTGGTACAGCGTCTGGAGGATCATGTGGCCGGTGCGGTCCGCGGCGTAGCAGGCGCGGCGCACCGCGGCCTCGCCGTGGTTGCGGGTGTGGCCGCCGAAGCGGCGCTGGTCGATCCGGCCCTCGGGCGTCCGGTTGAACGGCAGGCCCATCTTCTCCAGGTCGAGGACCGCGTCGACGGCCTCCTTCGCCAGGATCTCGGCGGCGTCCTGGTCGACCAGGTAGTCACCGCCCTTGATCGTGTCGAAGGTGTGCCACTCCCAGTTGTCCTCCTCGACGTTGGCCAGGGCGGCGGCCATGCCGCCCTGGGCCGCGCCGGTGTGGGACCGGGTCGGGTAGAGCTTGGTCAGGACGGCGGTGCGGCTGCGCTTGGTCGCCTCGATGGCGGCGCGCATACCGGCGCCGCCCGCGCCGACGATGACGGTGTCGTACGTGTGGAATTGCATGGGGGTCGCTTCCCTGCCCTGGCCTAGCGGATGTTCGGGTCGAAGGTGAAGATCACCAGCGACCCGAGCACGATGGTGAACGCCACGGCCGTGAACAGAATCGTCTTCAGCCAGACGCGGGTGTTCGGCTGCTCGGCGTAGTCGTTGATGACCGTGCGCAGGCCGTTGCCGCCGTGCAGCATCGCCAGCCACAGCATGGCCAGGTCCCAGAACTGCCAGAACGGCGAGGCCCAGCGGCCGGCGACGAACGCGAAGCCGACCTTGGTGACACCGCCGTCCAGCACCAGCTGGATGAGCAGGTGGCCGATGACCAGCACCACGAGCACCACGCCGGACAGCCGCATGAACAGCCAGCCGTACAGCTCGAAGTTGGTGCGGCCGCGGCGCGGGGTGCGCTTGGTCCGGGCCCGCGGCGGCTCGATCAGCGGCGCCGGGTTCTCGGGGCTGTAGGAGACGCTGGAGCCGGTCAGCTCGACGGCGTCCTTGGGGGAGACTTCAGTGGCCATGGGACGTCAGCTCCCGAAGAGGACTCGGGCGGCGTGGCCGAGTACCGGGTAGATCGCGCCGATCATCAGGACGACCCACAGGCCCATCACCGTCCAGAACATCTGCTTCTGGTAGCGGGGGCCCTGGGTCCAGTAGTCGACGGCGATGATCCGCAGACCGTTCAGCGCGTGGAAGAGGATCGCGGCCACCAGGCCGTACTCCAGCAGGCTGACGATGGGGGTCTTGTAGGTCGCCACGACCTTGTCGTAGTCCTCGGGGGAGACGCGCACGAGCGCGGTGTCGAGGACATGGACGAACAG
Source organism: Streptomyces sp. CA2R106 (assembly GCF_037034245.1). Taxonomy (NCBI): domain Bacteria; kingdom Bacillati; phylum Actinomycetota; class Actinomycetes; order Kitasatosporales; family Streptomycetaceae; genus Streptomyces; species Streptomyces sp. CA2R106. Next base: position 101,771 of record NZ_JBAGKC010000025.1, on the reverse strand, counting down.
GAAGAAGAAGATGAGGACACCGGTGACTCGATGAGCCACCCACGACCACATGCCTTCCCGGCCGCGGTAGAGCGTTCCTGCCGGCACGGAAAAAACCCTCCGGAAGCGGGACGAGGGCTGCCGGCTTCTTGTCGGTCACGCCCGGCCGGGTACGGTCCACCGGCCCCGGCCATCGTAGCGACGCGATCTGTGCAGGATGCTGCGGGGTCGTGCTTGTGTGATCGATCCCGCACGGTCGGGTGAACGCTACGGCCGGTGAGCGTGCGCGAGGGCGCGGCGGCGGGGCCCGTCGCCGCGGGTGGCGAGGCGGGCGAGCCGGGCGCGGGTGATACGGCGCAACTGCTCGGCGGTGACGGCCGACTCGCGGTCCTCGTCGTGGTCGAGGCGGGTGCGCAGGCCGGCCATGGCCTGGTCCAGGGCGACGGCCGGGTCGGCGGTGTCCAGCGCGATGACGAAGACATGGCCGAACTTCGCCTCGTAGGCGGCGTGGGCGGCGCGCAGCGCGGTGTGCACCGCGAGGTTGCCGCGGTCCGGCAGCGGGGTGGTGTCCTCCTGCTGGAGTGCCTCGGCGAGGTCGGCGGGCGCGAGGTCGTACGCGGCCTCGTCCGCGGCGGCGAGCAGCGACTCCAGCGTCGGGTAGGGGCGGTGGGCCGTCATCCGGCGGGCCCAGCGGTGGGAACCGCAGCAGGTGAGCAGGGTTGCTTCGGCGTCGGCCGCGGGTGCGCGGTTGAGCAGGCGCAGTCCCTCGGGCGGCGTGTCGCTGGACAGCGGGGCTCCTGGGTCGCGGGGCGGGCGCGCCGGAAGCGGGCGCGCGGCTGGGCGCAGTACGGGGGGCACGGCAACTGTAGACGCCGCCCCGGCCCGATCGGTTGGGCGGATCGGTGAATTCACCCGTACGGGCTGTGGACACCGGGCGGAACCGGGCGTGTCGCGGGCGGTCCGGCGCGGTGACGAGGGCGGTGTCGAGGGCGGAGGCACGGGCGGAGGTGCGCGGTGGGGACGGTCGGAGCGGCGTGAAGACGGCCGGGGTCCGCCTCCCCCCACAGGAGCGTCCCCGGCCGCCGAGTTGTAAGGCGTATGACCGTAAGAAAGTGTCACCGGCCGGAATGCGGCAGGATGGTGCCCGTTCGCGGGGGACCAAGGGGGTCGAGGGGGCGGGACCGGACAGTGGATCTGGAGACCGCGGTGAACGCGGCGCAAGGCGGTGACGAGACCGCGTTCAGGGTGCTGTACCGCGCGGTGCAGCCGCAGTTGCTGCGGTACGTGCGCAGCCTGGTCGGGCCGGGCGACGCGGAGGACGTCGCCTCGGAGGCGTGGTTGCAGATCGCCCGGGACCTGCCGAGCTTCCGCGGCGGCGGGACCGGTATCAAGGGCTGGGCGGCGCGGATCGCCCGGAACCGGGCGCTGGACCACATCCGGGCGCGCAGCCGCCGCCCGGTGGCCGGGGCCGGTGTGGACGAGCTCGTCGCGCTGCCCGGACGGGCCGACACCGCCGGGGAGGCGCTGGAGTCGGTGGCCACCGACCGGGCGCTGGCGGCGATAGCGGCGCTGCCGCGCGAGCAGGCCGAGGCGGTGCTGCTGCGCGTGGTGATGGGGCTGGACTCCACCAGCGCCGCGCAGGTGCTGGGCCGGCGCGCGGGATCGGTGCGGATGGCCACGCACCGGGGGCTGCGAAGGCTGGCCGAGCAGCTGTCGGCCGAGCCGTCGGCGGCGGAGCGGGAACCGGGGGGATCGGGGGAATCAGGGGAGTCGAAACCCGCGGAGCGGGCAGCCGGGGAACGGATGTCCGGGGAACGGGCGTCCGAGGAACGGGTGCCCGGTGCTTCCGGTGGGCGGGAGGATGAGGGCGCGCCGGGCGGGGCGGCGCAGGGGGGATCGGCGGTGCGGGAGGGCACGGCGTACACCGCGCCGCAGGAGCGGTTGGACGTGCGCGGATGAGGCCCGCGGGCGCAGGAGAGGAGCGGTGCCGAGTGGAGTCGACGACCGGGACCGGCGGCGGAGCCGGGGGCGGGGGCGGCGTGGCGGCCGCGTCCGCGGGCGCCGGGCGGCGGGCGGCGCGGTCCGGTCATGCGTTCGGTGCCGGTGCCGGTGCCGGTGCCGGTGCCCGCGCCTGTGCCGGCTCCGCTTCCGCTTCCGGTTTCGGCCCCGGTTCTGGTTCTGGTTCCGGCGAGGGTGCGGCATGAGCGACGACGGACGGACGGCGGGGTTTCCGCACCCGCGGCGGGCCGAGCGGCTGCCTCGCGAAGAGCAGGGCGACGGTGCCGGGGCGCCCTGCGCCGGCGGGCGGTGGCTGACCGGGGAAGCGGCGGAGGAGCTGTTGTCCGGGCGTCAGCTGCCGCTGGCCGACCGCCGGGACGCGGGCGAGGCGCGCCGGCTGGCGATGCTGCTGCGGGCGGCCGCCGCCGAGCACGCGGCGCTCCAGCCGCTCGACCCGGTACGCGAGGAGGAGGCGCTCGCGGCCTTCCGGGCAGCGCGGGTCGCGGCGCGGGTCGCGCCGCCGGTGGCGGTCGGGCGGGCCGCGGACGAGGGCTCCGGCGAGGCGGCTGCTGACGACGCGGCCGCCAGGGACACGGCTGCGGACGACGTCGCCGCGGGCGACGCGCTGCCCGAACCCGTCGTGGTCGGCGGCCACACCGCCCTCCCGCCGTGGTCCGCGCGCCTGGTGCGGGCGCGGCGCGCGCGGCGGGTACGGCAGGGGCGGTCCACCCGGATCGCGCTCGCCGCGGCCGCGTCCGTGGTCGCGCTGGGCGGTGTCGCGCTCGGCGTGGCGGCCACCGCGGCCGGCAGCGGCGGGCGCCAGCCGGTGCACCCGGCGGGCAGCAGCGTGCCCGTACCGGCCGCCTCGGACGGGGGCGGGGCCACGGCTGACCCCGGCGGCTCGGGTGTGTCCGGGCGGAACGCGCTGCAACCCGAGGAGTCGCCCGACCCGACGGCTCCGACCCCTTCGACCCCTCCGACAGCTCCGCCGGCATCGCCGTCCTCCCACGCCGGCACCCTGCCCACCGACGGGCTGTCCTTCCTGCCGCCGGGGGACACCGACGACGAGCACGGGGATGACGAAGGGACGGTGAACCGCCTGGACCGCGGGCGCCGCCTGGGCTGGGACAAGGGCCGCAGCACCGGGCACTGAGCCGGTCGCGCCCGGCGCCGGGCAGGGGTGGCGAACGGGGTGGGTGACACTTCCGGGCCCTGTGTCGCCCTTATGTAATGGGTCGACTGGTCATCGACCCGGTGGACGCCGGCTCTCCCCGTGCCGGTGGCCACGACACAGAGCGCGGCCGGGTGCGTTTTCCCCCTGCCCGGCCGCGCTCGCTCTCCCGCGGCGCGGGTCGCGAGCCGCGGGGCGGAAACGGAACAGGGCAGGCCGGAGCAGCGGGTGGCGTACGCGCGGGACGCGGTCAGCGGGTCGCGTACGTCAGGACGCGGTCACCGAGCAGCGACTCGACGCAGTCGAGCAGCGCGAGCGCGTCCTCGGCGACGGTGCCGGGCGGGCGCCCGGCGCGCGAGCGCTCCCCGATCTCCCGGAAGAGCTGCTCCTGCGCCCAGCCGAGCTGGGAGGCCACCAGGCGGGGCATGGGGTCGCCTCCGGCCGCGCCGGTCTCCTCGGCGAGCGTCTCGGCGAGCGCGTCGACCATCTCGCGGTTGGTGGCGTCCAGGCGGGCGGAGAGCGTCGGCTCGGCGCGGACCATCTCCAGGAAGCGGCCGAACCCCTGGGTGAGGCCGACCATGCGGTCCCCGGCCCGCAGCTCCCCGCGCAGCGCGGCGAGCACCGCCCCGGCCGCGGACTGGCCGGGCGCGCGGTCCCGGACCATCTGCACCATCCGCTGGGCGGACGCCTCCTCGGGGTAGAAGACCAGGTCCTCTTTGGAGGGGAAGTAGGTGTAGACGGTGTTCACCGACACCTCGGCGGTGCGGGCCACCTCGGCGATGGTCACCCGGGCGAAGCCGTGTTCGAGGAACAGCCCGGTGGCCACCTCGGCGATGTGCCGCCGGGTCTGCCGCCTCTTCTCGTCGCGCAGCCCGGCCGCGAGGATCGCCTCGGCGCGCGTCGGCTGTTCGCGCAGACTCCCACGGGTGATATCGCTCACTGTTCCATCGTAGGGCAGGGCGTATGAGCTCCCGTGTCCGTTAATCGGGGCACCGCCCGTCCCCGGCGGCCGCACCGGGCCCGCCCGTACCCCTGGCCCCGCGCCGCGCTCAGCCGAGCGTCGCCTTCTTCAGCGCGCGGGCGCCGCGCGCCACCTGCCGGACCGCCCGCACCCGCGGCACCAGCGACCGCTTGGGCGGCAGCGCGCCGGGCAGCCCGAGCGAGGTCAGCCGGCGGCGCTTGAAGTACGGCTGCACCCCGGGCCCGAGGTGGGCCGCCAGCCATGCCTCGGCCTCCGCCCGCAGATGCGGGTACGCCTCGGCCTGCATGCAGTAGCCGACGGTGTGCAGCAGCGGGGTGAGGTCGGCGGCCACCTGCTCCGGCGAGGGCGGGGTCCAGGCCCGTACGGCGGCCGCGTCGGAGATGTCGGGCAGCAGCGCGTGCACGATGGTCACCGGCACCCGGTTGCTGTTCTGGTAGGGGGCGAGCCGGTCGAGCAGCAGCTTGGTGCCGCTGCGGGCGACGGGGATGCCGTAGAGCGCGGACGCGGTGAGCAGCGCGGTGGAGAAGCAGCCGGCCACCAGGGCCGGGCGGGCGCGCTGGTAGACCACCTCGGCCAGCACCGGGGTGTCCAGCACGGTCAGTTCGGCGCCGAGCGTGCGCGCCTCCTGCCGCAGCGGCTCCAGCCAGTGCGAGGGGGCGGTCGGGTGCGGCTTGAAGACCAGCTTGCGGTGGCCGAGGGCGACCGCGCCGCGCACCAGCGACAGGTGCAGCCGCTCCTCCTCCTCGACGCTGAGGATGCCCAGCGCCGACAGGTACTGGCCCAGCAGCAGCGCCGCGTCGCGCGGCAGCGCGTCGACCGGGTCCGCCGGGTCCGCCGCGCCGAAGCCGCGGGTGGCGTCGGCCACTTCGGCGAGCACCTTCGTGAACTCCGCGCTGGGCACCACCCGCGAGGGCACCTGGAACTCGCTGAGCAGCAGCGGCTCCAGACCGGGTACCAGGTCCAGGTGGAGCAGCGCGTCGATCCGGGTGTCCACCAGCAGCCCGAGCTTGTTGCGGGTCGGGCCGTAGGACATCAGGCCGTCGGCGTAGACGGTGATCGGCGCGCCGGTGAAGACCTGCGCGAAGGAGAGCGCGGGCGCGACCTGGAGGGACTCCACCACCAGGTCCAGGTCGTCCTCGCCCAGCTGCCACAGCTGCCGGAAGTACCGCTCCCACATGGGGACTTCGTCGGTGCGCGGGGACCAGCCGCCCGGGTGCAGCGGGCGGATCGCCTCGTTCCAGGACACCACCTTGTCGAAGCGGCCGCGCAGCGGGTCGAAGCCGGGCGCCCGGTCCGGGGCGTCGTGGGTCTCGGGCACGCCCGCGTTGTTGCTGACCACCAGCACCCTGCGGTCGGCGGGCGGCAGCGCGCCGGCGTCGACGGCCGCGGCGAGCGTGGCCATCCCGTACAGGGTCGAGGCGAGGAGGAGCTGGGTACGGGCCATCACGCCATCACCGATCCGCTGGTCGCGTTGTCGCGCGCGTCGGCCTCGCCGTCGGCGCCGGGGCCGCCGCTGTCGCCTCTGGCCGCCATCCGCCCGCGCAACCGGCGGACCCGGGCGCTGCGTTCGTCGTCCATCGAGTCGAGCGCGTCCGCGAGCAACTGCGCGGGCAGCCGGCCCAGCGCGGCGGCGGACAGCGTCTTCAACTGCCGGGCGAGCGCGGGCTCGAACCGGTCGATGTTGTCCAGGTGGTGGGCGATGATCGCGCAGTAGTTGCGGATCGCCTTGGGCAGGAACCGCTCCTCGTCCCGGTCGCCGGCCAGTTCGGCTATGACCTGGTCGAAGGAGCGTACGAAGTCGAGTTGGCGCTCGTCGCCGATCTGGGTCAGCGAGGTGGTCACCCCGCGCCGGTAGTGCACGCCGAGCAGGCCGACCACCGCGCAGGACTTCGCCTCGCGGTGCAGCCGCCAGATCCACGGCCGGTCCTCGGCGGTGCGCAGGTGCTCGGGCATGTGCACCAGGCCCTGTTCGACGATCCGCCGGTGGTAGGCGCCGGCCCAGGAGTAGGGGTAGTCCACCAGCGTGGGCCGGTTGGCCGGCAGGATCGCGGAGCGCGGGTCGATCCGGGCGTTGCGCCGGCCGTGCGGGGCGCGGATCACATTGCGGCTGGTGCCGGTGCACTGCACGTGGTCGGTGCGCAGGAAGTCGACGTCCAGGTCGTCCATGGCGCGCACCAGTTGCGGCAGGTAGCCGGGGGCGAGCCAGTCGTCGCCGTCCATGAACGTCAGGTACTCGCCGCGCGCCGCGTCGATGCCCGCGTTGCGCAGCGCCGCGACCCCGGTGTGGTCCCGGCGGATGATCCGGGCACCGGGCAGCGAACCGACGCCCTCCTCCAGGAGTTGCGGGGTCCGGTCGGTCGACCCGTCGTCCATCAGCAGGAACTCGAAGTCGTCGCGGGCGTTGGCCCGCAGGCTTCTCAGCGCGTCGGGGACGAATGGCTGCACATTGAAAAACGGCACGATGACGGAGAGCTTGACCACCCGATTACTTTAGGACGCCCTCCGGCCCGGTACTTTGCCGAATTCGTACTTCCAGGTAAACGGAGAATGTCGACCGGGTGTGCCCTTTGCGATGGCCCGCAGCTCGCGAAGTATCGGCATTCTGTTTACCTTCCGTTGGCCTTCGATTAGTCCATTCCACCCACCTGCTTCCTACTGTCTGCGATGTGCCAGAACGTACGTCAGGGCCCCTGCGGGTCACGGTGATCGCCGATTCGGACACCCGTTGGAAGTGGGGTGCGCTGACCGCGCGTCGGATCGCGCCGGACGCGCGGATCGACGCCCGCTTCCTCCGCGGCCGTGCCACCCCCACGCAGCGCCAACTCGCCGAACTCGGCATCACCGCCGACTCGATGACCGAGCAGACCACCGCCGAGATCCTCGCCGAGGTCAGCGCGGACACCTGCGACGTGCTCGTCATCTCCTGCGTGGGCGGCACCATCCAGTGCTTCCTGCACGGCCTGGACCGTGCCTGGCGCGGCCACGCCAACCGGCCGGTGGTGGTCACCGGTTACGTCGGCGTGGTCTACGAGAAGCTCGCCGACGGGCTGCTGCTGCGGGCCGGCGCCGACGTGGTGCTCGCCAACAGCACCGACGACGCGCTGCGGTTCCGCGCGGTGTACGAAGGGGTCGGCTTCCCGACCGGCGCGATCGTGGAGACGGCGCTGCCGTTCCTGGACGGCGCGCCCTACCGCCGCGACCCGAACACCCCGTTCACCGTGACCTTCGCGGTGCAGCCGTCGGCGCCCGCCGAGCGCCCGGACCGGCTGTACCTGCTGCGCCGGGCCGTCGAGCACGCCCGGCGGCACCCCGACCGCGAGGTGCTGGTGAAACTGCGCAGCATGCCCGGCGAGCAGACCACGCACGTCGAGGAGCACCCCTACCAGCACCTGATGCAGTCGCTGGAGCCGCCGGCGAACGTCTCGCTGGTCTACGGGGCAATGGGCGAGGTGCTCGACCGCACCGACCTGCTCGTCACGGTCAGCTCCACCGCCGCGCTGGAGTCGCTCTACCGCGGCATACCCACGGCCATCCTCACCGACCTCGGTATCCGCGAGCCGCTGGGCAACCACCACTTCCTCGGCTCGGGCTGCCTGGCCTCCTGGGACCAGCTCGACGACGGCGAACTGCCCAAGGCCGACCCGGACTGGACCGCCGCCCACGGGGTGGCGCTCGGCGACCCGTACGCCGACCTGCGGGCCCGCGTACGGGCCCTGCTCGCCGCCGGCCGGCTGCCGCGGCTGACCCCCTACTACACGCTGCGCACCGCGCCCGGCTACCTGCCCGGCATCCTCGCCCGCCAGGGCCTGGACCCCGAGGGCCTGCCCGCGGTCCGCGCGGCCACCGCCGCCGGCGGCAGCAACCGGGTGCGCAAGGCCGCCCGCCGGATGATCCGCAAGTCCGCCCGCACCGCCTACCGCCAGGGCGTGCAGCGCGTCGCCCCGGCCATCCGCCGCTGGGGCCAGCTGTGAGCCGGCCGCGCACCGCGGGCCCGGGGCGCGGCGGGACGCCGCCGCCCGGCGCGCACACCTGCCTCCGTACGAGTCCGCGCACCCCGGTGCGCCCCGCACGCGCCGAAGCGGCGCGTCCCGCCGCGACCGCGGCCCGCACGACCCCCACGACAGGAGCCGCACGATGACCCAGACGATCACGTCCGCGGGGGAGCCGTCCCGCGCGTCGGCCGGCGAGGCGCGGGTCCTCGCCGTGATCCCCGCCCGCGGCGGCTCCAAGGGCGTGCCCGGCAAGAACGTGGCGACGGTCGGCGGGGTGCCGCTGGTGGCCCGCGCGGTGCGCGCCTGCGCCGCCGCCCGCCGGATCACCGCGACCGTGGTCTCCACCGACGACCCGGCGATCGCCGAGGTGGCCCGCTCGGCGGGCGCCGAGGTGGTGCTGCGCCCGGCGGCGATCGCCGGGGACACCGCGACCAGCGAGGCCGCGGTGCTGCACGCGATGGACGCCTACGAGGCGATGAGCGGCGCGGCCGCCGAGGTGGTGCTGCTCGTCCAGTGCACCAGCCCCTTCGTCACCGGCGAGGAACTGGACGGGGTGGTCGAGGCGATCACCGAGGGCGGAGCCGACACCGCGCACACCGTCGCGCCTTTCCACGGCTTCGTCTGGCGGGCCGACGGCCCGGACGCCGCCGAGGCGGCCGGCGGCTCGCACGGCTCGCACGGCGCCGAAGGCGCGGGCAGCGCCGACTTCCGCGGCAACGGCGTGGGCGTCAACCACGACAAGTCCACCCGCCCGCGCCGCCAGGACCGCCCGCAGGACCTGCTGGAGACCGGCGCCGCCTACGGCTTCCGCGCCGACGGCTTCCGGGCCGCCCGGCACCGCTTCTTCGGCCGCACCAGCCTGGTGTGGACCGACCCGGCCCGGGTGCTGGAGATCGACGAGCCCGCCGACCTGGAGCGGGCCCGCGCCCTCGCCCCGCTGCTCGACGCCGGAGTCACCACGCCCCGCCGCGACGACGTCGACGCGGTCGTCCTCGACTTCGACGGCACCCAGACCGACGACCGGGTGCTGATCGACGCCGACGGCCACGAGACGGTCAGCGTGCACCGCGGCGACGGCCTCGGCATCGCCGCGCTGCGCCGCGCGGGCGTCCCCGTGCTGATCCTGTCCACCGAGACCAACCCGGTGGTGGCCGCCCGCGCCCGCAAGCTCCAGGTGCCGGTGCTGCACGGCATCGACCGCAAGGACCTGGCGCTCAAGCAGTGGTGCGAGGAGCAGGGCATCGCCCCCGAGCGGGTGCTGTACGCGGGCAACGACGTCAACGACCTGCCGTGCTTCGGCCTCGTCGGCTGGCCGGTCGCCGTGGCCGGAGCCCACGACGTGGTGCGCGCCGCCGCCCGCGCGGTGACCACCCGGGACGGCGGCGACGGCGCGATCCGCGAGATCGCCGCCTGGCTGCTCGGCCCCACGCTCGCCCGCTGAGCCCGGCCGCCCCGAACTCCCCTCGCCTTTCCGGTTCCTGCGTCCCCCGGGCTTCCGGCCCGCGCCAACCCCCAGTCCCAACCCCCGTAGTGAAGGAACACGCCGTGACCACCACGCTCCCCGCCAACCTCCGCGCCGTCGGCTCCCGCCACATCGGCAACGGCCAGCCCGTGTACATCACCGGCGAGATCGGCATCAACCACAACGGCGACCTGGAGAACGCGTTCGCCCTGATCGACGCGGCCGTGGCCGCCGGCTGCGACGCGGTCAAGTTCCAGAAGCGCACCCCGGAGATCTGCACCCCGCGCGACCAGTGGGAGATCGAGCGCGACACCCCCTGGGGCCGGATGACGTACATCGACTACCGGCACCGCGTCGAGTTCGACGAGGACGGCTACCGGGCCATCGACGAGTACTGCCGCAAGCGGGGCATCGACTGGTTCGCCTCCCCGTGGGACGTGCCCTCGGTGGAGTTCCTGGAGAAGTTCAACGTGCCGGTGCACAAGGTCGCCTCGGCCTGCCTCACCGACGACGAGCTGCTGCGCGCGCTGCGCGCCACCGGCCGCACCGTGGTGCTGTCCACCGGCATGTCGACGCCGAAGCAGATCCGCCACGCGGTCGAGGTGCTCGGCAGCGACAACATCGTGCTCTGCCACGCCACGTCGACCTACCCGGCGAAGCACGAAGAGCTCAACCTGCGCATGATCAACACCCTCCAGTCCGAGTTCCCGAACGTCCCCGTCGGCTACTCCGGCCACGAGGTCGGCCTCCAGACCACGCTCGCCGCGGTCGCGCTCGGCGCGGTCTTCGTGGAGCGCCACATCACCCTCGACCGCGCCATGTGGGGCTCGGACCAGGCCGCTTCCGTCGAGACCCAGGGCCTGGAGCGCCTGGTGCGCGACATCCGCATCATCGAGACCTCGCTCGGCGACGGCGTGAAGAAGGTCTACGAGGGCGAGATCGGCCCGATGAAGAAGCTGCGCCGGGTGGCCGGCGTGGTGGCCGAGGCGGAGACCGAGGCGCAGCAGACGGCCGACGCGACGGTCTGACCGCTCCGCCCGGGCACCAACCCCATCGCCCGCGCCCGCGCGTGCGGCTCCCTCCGCGGAAGGAGCCGCACGCGGGCGCGGGCCGAGCTGACGGCGGACGCGTGCGGCCGCCCACCGAAAGGAAGCCGAATGGCCGACCGGCCCGCCCCACCGGGTGCCGTCGCGCTCGTCGAGTCGCCCGTGCAGCTGCTCAACGTGCTGGAGTGGGCCCACGTCCGGCCGCCGGCCGCACCGGGTGAGCAGGTCGCGCCGCTGACCGTGGTGGTGCTCTCGCCCGCCGACCCCACCAGCCGCGGCCAGTTGCGGCGGATGGCCGAACTCGCCCGGGACGAGGGCGCGTCGGTGCGGTGGTACGAGGCGCGCGGCGGCCGCGGCGGGCTGCTGCGGACCGCGTTCGCGCTGGCACCGACCCTGATACGGGTGAAGCGGCTGGTGATCGGCGACCCGTTCTCCCGGCTGGTGCAGGTGCTGCTGCCGCTGTGCCGGGCCAAGGACATCACCGTCGTCGACGACGGCACCGCGACCATGGAGTTCACCGAGATCCTGGCGCGGCGCGGGAAGCTGGTGCGCTGGCACCGCAGCGGGAAGCGGCGCTCCCCGGCGGACGTGGCGTTCGGCGTCTTCGCCCGCAGCGCGCGCCGCCGGCTCACCCCCCGGCGGCGCTCCCGGATCGAGCTGTTCAGCGCGATGCCGGCGACGCCGCCGCCCGGGATGGCGCTGCGCGCCAACCGGTTCGCCTGGACCCGGGGGCGGTTCGGGCCGCCGCGGACCCTCGCGGGCACCGACCTGATCGGCACCTCGCTGGTCGAGACCGGTGTCGTGGACCCCGACCGCTACCTCGCCGTCGTCCGCGGGCTCGCCGAACGCCACGGTGCCCGGCGGTACTTCGCGCACCGCCGGGAGGCCCCGGCGAAGCTCCACCGGCTCGCCGCGGAGACCGGGCTGGAGATCGTACGGCCGGACCTGCCGCTCGAACTCGTCGCCCGCCGCGGGCCGATCGGGCGCGCGGTGCTCTCCTTCCCCTCCACCGTCGTGCACACGTTGCCGCTGGCGCTGGCCGGCACCGGGGTGACGATCACCGTCTGCGACATCGACCAGGAGTGGCTCACCACCGCGGCTTCCCCCCGCGCCCACACCTTCCTCACCGACATCACCGACAAGGCCCGCACCCTCCACAACCTCACGTAAGCGGGGTGCCCCTGACCCCCCGGGGTGGTGTGTCCTGTCGGCTGAGGGACCACCCGCCGGTGGTGGGCTGTTCGCGCAGTTCCCCGCGCCCCTGTGTTGCTCGGCTCTTCCGCGAAAGAAGCTCGCGCCCGCAGGGGCGCGGGGAACTGCGCGACAAGCCACGACAGGCCGTCAGGTCCCGGCACTCAGCGGACGGGGCAGCCCGGAGGGAACCCCCCACCGGCAGGTGGTCCCGGAGCCGACAGCTCCAGGCAACCCGGAGGGTCGCGTTCGTTCACCTCCGTAGGGTCGGATACGGGAATGGCGGAGCCCTCAGCCCGGCCGACGCTGCGCGTGGCGATCGTGACGGATGGCGTACTGGACGGCGACTCCCGAGCCCTGCGCGTGGCCGCGGCGGCGAACTCCGCCGGGTACGCCGTCACCCTGGTCGGCGCCGGCCCGGCGGCGACCACCCGGCAGACCCAACCGGAGGTCACCGTCAGGGAAGTGGCCGCCGGCGCCGCGCTCGGCGCCCACCGCGAGCGCCGCCCGCGCCCGGGCCTGCGCTGGCCGCTGGCCTACCGCGCCGCGGAGTCCTATGAGCGCCGCACCGCCCTGCTGGCCGCGCACCGCCTGCTGGGCGCCACCCGGGCCGCCGAACTCGACGTGGTGCACCGCCCGTTGCCGCTCCAGGCGTTCGCCCGGGCCGGGCACGGCCTGACGTCGGCGCGGCTGGCGGTACGCGCCGGCTGGACCGGCCTGCGGGGAGCCCAGTACCGCGCCGCGGTGGAGCGCCGCCGCAGCCCCGACACCCGCCTCGACGACCTCGCCGCGGAACTCGCCCGCCTGCTCCTGGGCCGCCGCGCCTGGCGGCGGCTGGACCCGTCCCTGCTGGACGAGGAGGTCGCGTATGGGCCGGTGCTCGACGCGGTCCGCCCGCACCTGATCCACGCGCTGGGGCACCGCGCGCTGGCCCTGGCGATCCGGGCGGCGCTGCGCGCGGAGGGCGCGGGCCACCGGATCGAGGTGGTGTGGGACGCGCCGCCGCGCATCCCCGCCGCCACCCGCCGGGCGGCCGTCGCCGACGACGCGCTGCTGCGCTCGTACGCCCGCGAGGCCGACGGCGTGGTCACCGTCGGGGACCGCCTCGCCGGTGAACTGCTGGTCCGGCACAACCTGTCCACGCTGCCCACGGTGGTCCGCAACACCCCGCCGATGACCGCGCCGCCAGCCGGGCGCGACGACGGGGTGCGGGCCCGCTGCCGGCTCGGGCCGGACGTCCCGCTGCTGGTGCACACCGGCCCGGTCACCCCAGACCGCGGCCCGTCCACCGTGGTGGAGGCGCTGCCGAAGCTCTACGACCTGCACGCAGCCTTCGTCGTGCCCGACCCCGACCACCCGTACCTGGCCGAACTCCGCGACCGCGCCGCCCAGATCGGCGTGCACGCCCGGCTGCACGTGGTGCCGTACGTGCCGGTGCCCGAGGTGCCCGCGTTCCTGTCCTCGGCCGACATCGGGGTGCTGCCGGTGCACCAACTGCCGTACCACCAGACGGTGCTGGCCACCCGTTACTACGAATACGCCCACGCCAGGCTGCCGGTGGTGGTCTCCGACGTGCGGGCGATGTCCGCGGCCACCCTCGAGGCCGGCAACGGCGAGGTGTTCCGGGCCGGCGACACCGCCGACTTCGTCCGCGCGGTCGGCGCGGTGCTGACCAACCCGCGCCGCTACCGCAAGGCGTACGACAAGGTGGAGGTGCTGCGCCAGTGGTCCTGGCAGACCGAGTCGGCACCGCTGCTCGACCTGTACGCCCGGCTGCTCGGCCCCCTGCGCTGAGCGCCGGCGGGACTTTCCGCCAACTGCCGTGCCCGCAAAGGCGATCGGTCCGTCAGGCGACCGACGGGCCCTGGATGTAGCGGCCCTTGCTGTCGTACGGCCAGGCGTTGGCCTTGCAGCCGTGCAGCCCGTCGATCTGCTGCATCATCACCGGCGCGAGCTTGCCCGCGCCCGGGCAGCCCTCGTGGCCGTGGCCGATGCGGTGGCCGACCTCGTGGTTGATGATCAGCGCCCGGTAGTCCTCGATCGGCCCGGGGAACTGCGGTGAACCCAGCAGCCAGCGCTTGAGGTTGACCACCACCGTCGCGCCGACGTCGCAGTTGACCTCGCCGTGGGTGTGCAGGCCGGCGGCGCCGCAGATGGCGTCCACCGTGTCCGGGGTGGCGATCTTGATCACGAAGTCGGCGGGGCCGGACGAGACGAGCTGGAAGCCGTCCCGACCGTCCTTGGTCCAGCCGCGCGAGTCGGCCAGGATGTCCTGGATCTCCTTCGCCGCGGCCTGCGACGCGACCCCGGTGCCGCCCTCGACCTGCACCTCGTAGCGGCGGATATCACCGTGGCCGACCGCCTTCGCCGACGCGTCGGCCGTGGTGAAGCTGCCCGAGCCATGCGCCGGGACGCTCTGGGTGGTGGGGGCCTGCGACGTGGTCTTCGGGGCCGTGGTCTGAGGAGCCGAGGTCCTCGGTGCGGAGGTCTTCGGCGAGCCGGCCGCGGGCGCCGTGGCCCCGGCCGAGGGGGCACCGCTCCCGGCCGTACGGTCCGCGCCGCCATCGGCTGCCGCCGACGTGCCGGCGTGGGCCTGGCCGCCCGAGCGCACCGTGGCGAGCGTCACCCCGAGCAGCGCCAGGAAGACCAGTCCGAAGAGCAGATACGGGCCGCGACGGGCCGGTGCCCGCCTGCCCGCGCCCCTGCCCGCGGGTGCGGTCGCCCTCCGCCTGCGTGCCCTGGTGCCCATTCCATGTCCTCTCCGGTCTACGGCATGACGGCGCACCGGTGCCACGGCGGCGGGGGAGGGGGACCGGGCGGCCGCGTACGGTGCGTAACGGCTCCAGGCTCGTGCCCGGAGATGATGACCTCTGGCCCGCGCGGTCACGAAGCCGTAACAGTCGGCCTGATGTGCCTGCTGGGGGGCGGTGGGAGGGCCCGCGGCCCGTGTGACCGTTCTGCAACAGTTGCCCCGGGAGTGGTCCCGGCGTGCCGCTCGCCCGCAGGGCGACCACATACTGATGCGCGTGCCCCGCGTCCTGCTGATCGAAGACGACCCCGCCGTCCGGCGGGGCCTGGAAGTAGCGCTGCGGCACCGCGGGCACACCGTCGAGTCCGCGCCCACCGGGGAGGAGGGGCTCGACCTCCTGCGCCCCTACCGGCCGGACGTCGTGGTGCTCGACCTGATGCTGCCGGGCATCCGCGGGCTCGACGTCTGCCGGCGGATACGTGACCACCACCAGGTCCCGATCATCATCGTGACCGCCCGCGGCGACGACGTGGACGTGGTGGTCGGCCTGGAGGCGGGCGCCGACGACTACGTGGTCAAGCCGGTGCGGGCCGGCGTGCTGGAGGCGCGGATACGCGCGGTGCTGCGCCGCGCCGACCCCGACGCGGCCGGCCGCACCCGGCCGGCGCCGAGCACCTACGGCGACCTCGTGGTGGACCGCACCGCCATGGCCGTCACCTACCGCGGCCGGCCGGTGCCGCTCGCCCCCTCCGAACTGCGGCTGCTGCTGGCGCTGTCGGCGTCCCCGGGACGGGTGCTCAGCCGCCAGCAGCTGCTGGAACAGGTGTGGGAGCACAGCTACCACGGCGACGTGCGGCTGGTGGACGCGTGTGTGAAGCGGCTGCGCGGAAAGCTCGGCGGCAGCGGCAGCGGCAGCGGCAGCGGCGGACGCTCGGGGCCGGGCGCGCGTGCGGCATCCGGCCCGGCTGCCGGCGCCGCCTCCGACGACTCCCGCGCGTCCGGCGGGAGCCAGGACTGCATCGAGACGGTGCGCGGCTTCGGCTACCGCTTCCGCGCGGTGTGAGGTCGGCCGGACGCCATGGCCAGGATGCCCGGAGCCGTACGCAGCCTGCGTTTCCGCCTCGTCGCCGGCTTCGCCCTGATCGCGGCGGTCAGCGCGCTCGGCACCGGAGCCCTGACCTTCCGCGAGGCGCGCACCGGTGTGCTCCAGCAGAGCCAGGACACCGTCGTCAACCAGTTCCGCGACAGCGTGGACGCCCTGACCCCTGGCATCCCGTCCCGGCCCGGGCAGCAGGATCTGACCGCGCTGGTGGAGAACCTCGCCGCCACGCACCGCTCCCAGCACTGGCGGGTGCTGGCCACCTACGGCGGGCTGCGGGCCGGTTCGCAGCCCGGCGACCGCTTCCCCGAACTCACCGCGGAACTGCGGAAGTCGGTGCGCACCCGCAACGTCGCCGTCTTCCAGCGCGTGCACACCGGCGGCAGCTCCTCGCTGGTGGTCGGCCTGCCCGTCGTCTACGGCACCGGGGACGGCGGGCGGGTCGCGTCCGGGCTGGCCTGCTACCTCGTGGTGCCGCAGACCACCGAGCAGCGCTATGTCACCGCGCTGGTCGGGTCGGTCGAGCGCGCCGCGCTGCCGGCGCTGTGCCTGGCGGTGCTGCTCGCGCTGTTCGTCGCCCGCGGGGTGCTGCGTCCGGTGCGGGCGCTGCGCCAGGCCACCCGCCGGATGGCCGCGGGGCACCTCGACACCCGGCTCAGCGTCAACGGCTCGGACGAACTCGCCGACCTGTCGGCGGCGTTCAACGAGACGGCGGTGGCGCTGGAGCGCTCGGTGTCCGAGCTGCGCCGGATGGAGGCGCAGGCCCGGCGGTTCGCCGCGGACGTCTCGCACGAGCTGCGCACGCCGCTCGCCGCGATGTCTGCGGTCACCGACGTGCTGGACGAGGAGGCGGCGGGCCTGGAGCACGGCACCGCCGAGGCGGTGCGGCTGATCAGCGAGGAGACCGAGCGGCTGGTGCGGCTGGTGAACGACCTGATGGAGGTCTCCCGGTTCGACGCGGGCGCGGCCGAACTCCACCTCGACGAGATCGACCTGGCCGAGTCGGTGCGGCGCACGCTGGCCGCGCGCGGCTGGCAGGAACGCGTGGAGGTACGGCTGCCCGGGCCGGAGCAGCTGCGGCTGGCGGTGGACCCGCGGCGGTTCGACGTGGTGGTGGCGAACCTGGTCGGCAACGCGCTGCGGCACGGCGCCCCGCCCGTCAGCGTGACGCTGGCACGGCACGCGGAACCGCCCGGGGTGCGGCTGGTGGTGGCCGACGGCGGGCCCGGGATCGCGCCGGAGGCGCTGCCGCACGTCTTCGATCGGTTCTACAAGGCGAGTTCGGCGCGCACCCGGAGCGAGAGCAGCGGGCTCGGGCTGGCGATCACCGCGGAGAACGTGCGGTTGCACGGCGGGGCCGTCCGGGCGGAGAACGCGGCGGGCGGCGGCGCCGTCTTCACGGTGGAGCTGCCGGAGCTGCCGGAGCGGCCCGCGGGTGTGCCCGCGGGTGTGCCGGCGGGGGAGGACACGTGAGGGTACGGCGCGGGGCAGGAGGCGTGCGGGCGTGGCACGCCGGCGCGGCCGGTACGGCGGGCGCCGCCGCGCTGGCGCTGCTCGCCGGGTGCGGGGTGCCCACCACCGGCGTCATCGACGTGGGCGTGCCCGCGGACGCGCTGCCCAGCGGCCCGGCCGCGGTGCGCGTCGCGCTGGTCTACTTCCTCGACGCCGACGGCCGGCTCCAGGCGGCCGAGCACACGGTGCCGGACCAGGCGGAGCCGGAGGCGGCGGCGGTGGACCTGCTGCTGGCCGGGCCCGCCGCCGCCGGGCGCCCCGACCTCACCACGCACCTGCCCCGGTACTCGGTAGCCGCGCCGGTGAGCGTGCAGGGCCGTACGGTCACCGTGCGGCTGCCTTCCGCCGGGCCCCGGCTCGACGCGCTCGCGATGGAGCAACTGGCCTGCACCGCCGCCGAAGCGTGGCCCTCGGCGCTCCCCGCCGCCGCGACACTCCCGGGCGAGGTGTCCCCCGAACCCACCCGGCAGCCGGTCCGGATCGTCGTGACCGCCCCCGGCTGGCAGCTCACCCGCACCTCCCCCTCGTCCTGCCCGCGCCCCGCCACGCCGTCCCCCGCAGCCTCCGGCGGCGGGAGCTAGGAACCCGCCTCCGTCGCCCGGCCGCTCTTTGACAGTGCTTATATAAGTGCTGTTACATTCGTGGAATGGACGGCAAGGAGCAGGTGCCCGGGAGCGCGGCGGGTAGCGACCCCAGCGAGGAGGGGCTGTGGCGGCCGCTGTGGGTGCTGATGCGCGAGATGGACGACGACATCGCGCGGATCTACGCGGCGGCGGCGCTCGGCGAGATCAGGCCCACGCACGTGGGGGAGCTGCTGCGGCTGCACGCGCGCGGCCCCATGACGATCACCGAACTCGCCGCGTCCGTGGGCCTGACGCACTCCGCGGTCAGCCAGAAGGTCGCGGCGATGCGGACGGCCGGGCTGGTGCGGACCGTGCCGGGCGCGGACGCGCGGACGAAGAAGGTGACGCTGACCGCGAAGGCCAAGCGCTTGACGGGTCGGCTGGCGGCGGAGTGGCGGGCCACCGAGCGGGCGAGCGCCGAGCTGGAGGCGGAACTGCCGTACCCGCTCAGCCGCGTGGTCGAGGACATGCGCGCCGCGCTGGCCCGCCGCAGCTTTTACGACCGGATCGCCGCGCAGCTCGCACAGGACCCGGAATGGCAGTGAGGCACTTACTGGTCGACACCGCGCCGCTGCGCGCCTCCCCGGTCTTCCGGCGGCTGTGGACCGGGCGGGCGGTCTCCGGCTTCGGCGGGCAGATGACGCTCGTCGCCGTCATGTACCAGGTGTGGCAGACCACCGGCAGCACCGTGTGGAGCGGCACGGTCGGGCTGGCGCAGGCACTGCCGGTGGTCGTGCTCGGGCTGTGGGCCGGGTCGGTGGCGGACCGGGTGGACCGGCGGCGGCTGTGCCTGCTGGCGGCCGCCGGCCAGGCGGTGTGCTCGGCGCTGCTCGCCGTTCAGGGGCTCGCCGGGCCCGCTCCGGTCGCCGCCGTCCTCGGGCTGCTCGCCGTGCAGTCGTCCTTCGGCGCGTTCTCCGGGCCCGCCGCGGGGGCGTTCCTGCCGCAACTGCTGCCCAAGGAGTCGCTCGCCGCCGGGCTCGCGCTCAACCGGGTCGCCTTCCAGGCGCAGATGCTGGTCGGGCCCGCCCTCGGCGGGCTGGTGATCGGGGCGTGGGGCGTCGGCGGGTGCTACCTGGTCGACGCGGTCTCCTTCGCTGCCGGGCTGTACGGGCTGTACGGCCTGCCTCCCTCGCCCCGGGGTACGGCCGCGGGCGCCGGTGCCCCGGCCCGGCCCGGGCTGCGCGGAATCGCCGACGGCCTGGCGTTCCTCGCCCGCACCCCGGTGGTCCGCGCGGCCCTGCTCACGGATCTGGCCGCCACCGTGCTGTCCATGCCGATCAGCCTCTTCCCGCTGGTCAACGCCGAACGGTTCGGCGGGAGTCCGCGCACCCTCGGGTTGTTCCTCACCGCGATCGCGGTCGGCGGGATCGCGGCGTCGGTGCTGTCCGGGGCGTTCACGCGGCGGGCGCGGCCCGGGGCCGTCATGTTCTGCGGGTCCGCGCTGTGGGGGGTCGCGCTGATGGGCTTCGGGCTCGCGACGCGCCCCTGGGCGGCGCTCGGCTGCCTCGTGGTCGCCGGTGCGGCCGACACCGTGGCGGTGGTCTCGCGCGGGACGGTCGTACGGCTCCACACGCCGGACGCCCTGCTCGGACGGGTCGGTGCGGCCGAGCAGATCGTCGGGCAGGCCGGGCCCGACCTCGGGAACATGCGGGGCGGACTGGTCGCCGGCGCCTGGTCGGGCACGGCCGCCCTCGTCACCGGGGGTGCGCTGTGTGTGGCGGCGGTGGGGTGTATCGCCTGGGGAGGCCGTGAGCGGTCCCCCCGGGTTGCCACGTCTTGACCTACCCGGGACCGTCCGTGGACGACCCGCCGCCCGGCTCGGCCCCGAACCCCTACGCCAAGCCCACTGAACTGCTCAAACGCGCTCTGGGGCACACACATCAGCTCCACGCCTGTCGTTCGCGGCCGTGGGGGTCGTCGACTCGGGTCCACTCGGCATCGATGCGCATCGTGGCCCTGCGCTCGGTGTCGTAGGGGTCCCAGCCGGGGTCACCGGTCCTGGCGAACCGGACCCACGTTCGGTGTACGTCTGCCGCGAGATCCGCCGGGGGCCGGTCCGGGCCGAGGAGGGCGGCGGGGCCGTGCAGTCGGGGCAGGTGCGTGAGATCGAAGACGAAGGGCAACTCGACCGTGTGCGTGGCGCCGAACTCTCCGTCCAGGGCGTGCGAGCGCCAGGCGAACTCGTAGGCGAAGGTGGCGGACCCGGCCCGACCAGCATGGGCATCGGCCAGGGCCCGGCTGCCCACGCCGAACAAGGCGTCGCCCATGATGGCTGAGCGCAGCTCGCCGTAGGACGCGTCGGGACGCGTCGTGCGGTACGTCTCGATGAGCCGGGCCGGGTTCGGGTGCGAGCGCGCCGCCGTCTCCTCCAGATCCTTGGCGGTCGAGGAGGAGAACCTGTCCACGGGGACCAGGTAGAGGCGGCCTTCTTCGGCGTTGGTCCCGACGAGCAGGTCGACGTCGGACGATTGTCCGGCAGCGACGGATACGGCGGGCTGGGTGTCCAGGACCAGACCGAAGGGGGTGAGGCCGATCATCGGGTCGCGGTGGGTGGCGGTTTCCAATGCGATCCCGGCGAGCTTGGCGGCGGCGGCCACCAGACGCTCGTCCGGGATCTCCGCGAAGGCGTCCACGTGCGGCTTGATGCCGAGGGCCTCGGCGGCAGCGGCGGTGACGCGGGCGGCCTGTTCGGTGGTGAAGGCGCCCAGGCCGCTGCCGCTCTGCACGATCGCCCTGCGGAAGAGCCCTGCCGCCTCGGGGGCGGCGAGGACGCCGCCGACCATGGTCGCCCCGGCTGACTGGCCGAAGAGCGTGACGTTGTCCGGAGCACCGCCGAACGCGGCGATGTTCTCGTTCACCCAGTGCAGCGCGGCGACGACGTCCAGCAGGCCGCGGTTGGCGGGCGCCTCGGGCAGGTCGAGGAAACCGGCGATGCCGAGCCGGTAGTTGAGTGTGACAAGCACGACGCCGTCGCGGGCGAAGGCGCTTCCGTCGTACAAGGCGGACCGTGTCGAGCCGGCGACGAAGCCGCCACCGTGGACGAACACCATCACGGGAAGGCCGCCGCGCATGACAGCGGGCGTCCAGACGTTGACGGTGAGGTAGTCCTCGCCGCGGCTCCAACCGGTTCCGAAGTACGGGGACATGTCGATGCTGCCGAGCTTGCGCTCGGACTGCGGTGCGTTGGGGCCCGGCATGCGGGCGTCCCGCACGCCGTTCCATGACGTGTGCGGCTCGGGCGGTGCGAACCGGCCGCCGCCGTGGGGAGGAGCGGCGTAGGGGATGTTCAGGAATGCGGCGATGCCGTCGTGTAGGTGCAGACCGCGGATGGCCCCCTGTGTTGTGGTGACGACGGGATCGGGGCGGTGGCTCATCTCTCGTGTCCTTCTGCGGGCTTGGCCCTGCGGGTGTGCGGGCGAAGGGAGCCCCAGCGGACGATGGGCACGGGCACCGAGCCGAGGACCGTGTAGGCGAACGCGGTTCCGGGCTCGGCCTTCTGCACCTGTGATCGGCTGGCCCATTGGTTGCCGTCCCGCTGGTTGCGGCCCTGGAACCAGGCGCCTTCCCACAGCCCCGCGCCGTCGTCGTACGCAGGTCGGGCGTCGTGGTCAGGTCCGGGAGAAGGGCGCCCAGTTGGTGAGTTCGAAGCCGGAACCGCGCCGACGCAGTTCGAAGGCGCCGTGGCCTGGCAGGTGGGCCGGCAGAACGAGGGCGTTGTTGTCGGCGGCGTGGGCGAACATCCGCGCTCGGCTCGCGCGGGCGCCGTCCTCGTCCTCCTCGAAGCAGCTGTTGATGTGGGGCTCGTGCACCTGGATCGCGCCGTGCA
The DNA here is from genome assembly GCF_037034245.1 of Streptomyces sp. CA2R106. NCBI lineage: Bacteria > Bacillati > Actinomycetota > Actinomycetes > Kitasatosporales > Streptomycetaceae > Streptomyces > Streptomyces sp. CA2R106. The sequence continues at coordinate 80,141 of NZ_JBAGKC010000025.1, read as the reverse complement.
GCAGGTCACCGGCGAAGACGGCGCGGTCTCCCGCGGACTCCAGGTGGATGATCGACGCGCCGGGGGTGTGCCCGGGGGCCAGCTCGAGGCGGAGGTTGGCGTCGATGGTGTACGACTCGTCCCAGACCTCTACCAGGCCGGCCTCGACGACCGGGTCGATGCTGTCCTCGTAGACGTTCTGGTTGCCCCGCCCGAACACCGTGTTGTGCAGGTTCTCGGGCTTCCAGTACTCGAAGTCGCGCTGCGGCATGAGGTAGGTGGCGTTCGGGAAGGTGGGCACCCAGTCCCTGCCCTCCAAGCGGGTGTTCCAGCCGACGTGGTCATCATGGAGATGGGTGTTGACGACGATGTCGACGTCCTCGGGCCGGATGCCGACCGCGGCGAGATTGGCCAGGTAGTCGGTGCGCAGATAGGACCAGATCGGCTGCAGTGGCCGGTACTTGTCGTTGCCGGCGCCCGTGTCGATGAGGATGATCCTGCCCTCGCTGCGCAGCACCCAGGACTGGGTGGCGGCGCGGGTGAGGTCGGTGGCCGGGTCCCAGTGGTGGGGCGCCAGCAGTTCGGTGTGGAGCTTCCACTCCTCGGGCTCGCTGTTGGGGAAGAAGACGTCCGTCGTCATCGGTGTCGTGTCGGAGAACTCGATGACGCGGTGGATCTGCACATCACCGAGTTCGATGGTGCTGACCGTCGGTTCGAGGGCGCCGTTCGCAGCGGCACCCTGCCCGTTCGCGGTGGCGGAGGGGGCGGGAGAGGTGAGGGACATGGCTTTCTCCTACGTCTGTTCGGACGGGTCCCAGCCTGGGACGGGCACCGGTGCCGGCGGTATCGCACACCTGACTGCACCTGCGCCCGCAGCCCCCGTCGTGGCGGAAAACGCCTGGTAACGTCGATGGAGCAGGCCGGACACCATCACCGGGCCACGGCCCCGCACCGCGCCCGCGACGTCTGGAGATCTGGTGGATGAGCACGCCACGGGAGCCACCGAACAGGACGACGCGCCCCACACGGAGTCCTCGGCTGTCAGGCAGGCGGAGCAGGACGAAATCCTCGCCGTTGTGGACGCGGCGCGCGGCACGGGCGGGGTACTGGTCATCATCGGGGCGCCCGGAGCGGGCAAGACCACCCTGGTCACTCGGGCCGCCGGGCGATTCGGGGCGTCAGGCGGGCGGGTGCTGCGCGCCGCCGGCGTCCCGTCCGAGACCGACCTGGCGTTCTCCGCCCTGCATCAGTTGCTGCGGCCGGTCCGCGAGGGCATCGACGGGCTGCCCCCCAGACAGCGCGACGCGCTGCGCACCGCGTTCGGACTGGGCGAGCGGAACGAGGCGCCTGACCCGATGCTCATCGGCATGGGCGTGCTCACCCTGCTGTCGGATCTCGCCGCCGACCACCCGGTACTGCTGGTGATGGACGACGCCCAGTGGACCGACGGCGCCTCGCTCGACGCCCTCTCCTTCGCTGCCCGGCGCCTGGCCGACGAGCCCGTGACGATGGTGCTGGCCACCCACGACGGTGTCCTGCCAGAACTCGTGCCGTGGCAGCAGGCCATCGACCTGCCTCCCCTGGACCGGGACGCGGCGCGGCTGCTGCTCGCCGGGCTGCCGGAGGAGACCGATCCGGCCACCCGCGAGCGGATCCTCGATCAAGGGGAGGGCAACCCCCTGGCGCTGGTGGAGCTTACGCGCGCCGCCGCGGAGCGCCCGTACCCTCTGAGCGACGCCGACGGCCCCCTGCCGGTCACCGACCGGCTGGAGCTCGTCTACGCGAAACGGCTGGCGGCCCTGCCCGACGCGACAAGGCGCGCGATCGTACGCCTGGCAACGGCGGACGCCGACGATCCGCCGCAGCCACTGCTGTCGTGGCTCCCGGGCATCGGAGATCCGGTGTGGGCCCCCGCCGAGAAGGCCGGGCTCGTACGCCGGTCCGGGGGACGGCTGGTCGCGGCCCACGCACTGGTGCGCCTCGCCGTCCACCAGGCCGCCCCCGCCGACGAGCGCCGCACCGCCCACCTGGAACTGGCCGGGCTGTACCGCGAGCGCGACCCCGACCGATACGCCTGGCACCTCGCAGCCGCCACGACCGGGCCGAGCGCGCGGGTGGCCACCGAGCTCGAGAACAGCGCCGACCGCGCGCGGCGCCGCAGCGGATACTCCGCCGCCACGCACCTGCTGGAGCGCGCCGCGCAACTGCACCCCGTCCAGGCCGAGCGCGCCCGGTTGCTCGTCACCGCCGCCCGTACGGCGGTCCTGACCGGCAAGCTGAGCACCGTCGAACGACTGGCTGCGCGGACCCGCGCCGACACGGACGACCCGACGGCCGCGGCGCTCGCCGCCGTGCAGGTCGGACGACTCATGGCCATGACCACCTCGCACAGCGCCGCGTTCGGGCAGCTCATACGCCCGGCCCGGATGCTCCTGGACACCGCCCCCGCCGCCGCTGTGGAGGCCGTGGCCGCGGCATCCGTAGTCGGTTTCTACTCGTCCGACCCGAGCCAACTGCGGGAAATCGAAGGGTTGTTGACGCACGCCGACGCCTCCGTCGCATCGGCGTCCACGCAGCCCGATGGCCTCACGCTCCCCGATCAGGGGACCTTGCTCGCCGATTGGGCCAGGACCGTCGCGCGTCCCGAGGCCGCCGAACCCGGTCTCCCGTCGCGGCTGCCCACCCTGGTCAAGGCCGTGGGCGATCAGCCCGACCTTCTCACCCTGCTGGCCATCGCCGCGTGGCTGATCGACGAGACGGACCTGGCCGCAGGAACCTTCGACACCGCATTCGCGTCCTGGGCCTCCAAGGGACCGGTCCCCAACGGCCTGAGCGGTACTGCCGCCCTCGCCTACCTCGACCAAGGCCGCTGGGCCCGCGCGCAGACGGCCTGCGCCGAACTCGCGGCCGTCGCGTCCGCCGCGGGCCTGGACCACGCCGCCGCATGCTCCGCGGCCACCGACGCCATGGTGCGCGCGCTGCGTGGCGACCTGGCCGGAGCCCGCGACCAGGCCCGGTACGCCCTGGAACTCGTCGACCCCGCGGAGAGCCGTGGGATCATGGTTCTCGCCCACCGTGCACTGGGCACCGCCGCCACCGCGGAGGGCGACCACGAGACGGCGTACCAGCACTACCGCGCCCTTTTCGACGGCCACGGCCATCCCACCCACTACCACCTCTCCTACCCGGCCCTGCCCCAACTCGCGTCGGCCGCGGCCCGCTGCGGCAGGAACGACGAGGCCGCCCTCGCCGTGGACGCAGCCGAGCGCTCTTTGAAGAGCGCGGGCAATCTCGCGCCGCGCAGGGCGGTCCTGGTCCAGCTGAGCCGGGCCATCCTCGCCACGCCCGACGAGGCCGAGCCGTACTTCACCCGGGCACTGACGGACCCGGTGCTCGGCCGCAGGCCACTGGAGCGGGCTCAGGCGCTGCTCGCGCACGGGGAGTGGCTGCGCCGGCGGCGCCGTATCGCAGAGGCGCGCCCGTCGCTGGCCGAGGCCGAAGCGACCTTCCGGCGACTGGGGGCCCGGCCCTGGACGGCGCGCGCGCAGGCTGAACTACGGGCAGCGGGAGCACAGACGAGCACAACCGAGCCGAACGCCTTCACCGCGCTCACGCCCCAGCAGCAGCAGATCGTGCGGCTGGCGGCAACCGGCCTGACCAACCGTGAGGTTGCGGAGAAGCTGTTCCTGTCCCCCCGAACGGTCGGCTCCCACCTCTACCGTGCCTTCCCCAAGTTGGGCATCACGGCCCGCTCCCAGTTGCGAGATGTCGTCGACGCCATCGAGGCCGACATCGCAGCGGGTTGATCAGCGACGCACCAAGCGCGGCCGGCTCCATCCCGGACACAGCGCGCCGGAGACGCCGCCTCCCCATGGGCCGGGCCCTGGCCCCTGCACCGTCGACGAGTAGGTGCTGGCCCGCACGGGGAGCGCGTTGGCTCGCTTCTGGGGCGGGGGTGCGGGAGTATGGAAGTGTTGGTGGCCTAGCCCCAAAAGGGAGGGCATACCCCAGAGGATGACCAGGTATGCGCCGATCGGGCGATTCTTTCTCCTCCCCGTGAGCACAACAGGACATCGTTTTTCTGATCACCCGATGAGGAGCAGGTCGTGGGGCATACCGTGACTTGGGTGAATGACTCACCCTCAGCACCGTCCGGCGCGCCGGAAGACGCCGCAGTGAGCGACGAGCTGCGCGCCGAACTGATCGCTTTCCGCCGCGACCTGCACCGCCACCCCGAGGTCAGCCGGCAGGAGTTCCGCACCACCGAACAGGTCAGGGCCCGCCTGGCGCAGGCCGGGCTGGAGCCGCGCGTGCTGCCGTCCGGCACCGGCCTGGTCTGCGACATCGGCTCGGCCGGCGACGGGCGGGGCCGGCTCGCGCTGCGCGCCGACCTCGACGCGCTGCCGGTGCCGGACCGCAAGGACGTCCCGTACCGCTCGACCGTGGAGGGCCAGGCCCACGCCTGCGGCCATGACGCGCACACCACGGTGGTGCTCGGCGCGGGGCTGGTACTCGCCGAGCTGGACCGGCTCGGCCGGCTGCCGCGCCCGGTGCGGCTGCTGTTCCAGCCGGCCGAGGAGGTGATGCCGGGCGGCGCGCTGGACGCGATCAAGGCGGACGTGCTCGACGGTGTCGAGCGCATCCTCGCGCTGCACTGCGACCCGAAGGTGGAGGTCGGCCGGATCGGCCTGCGGGTCGGCCCGATCACCTCGGCCGCGGACAGGCTGAAGCTGGTGCTGGACGGCCCCGGCGGCCACAGCGCGCGGCCGCACCTGACCACGGACCTGGTGATGGCCGCGGCGAAGCTCGCCGCCGAGGTGCCGGCCGCGCTGTCCCGCCGGGTGGACCCGCGCGCGGGGCTGAGCATCGTGTGGGGCCGGATGGAGGCCGGGCACGCGGCGAACGTCATCCCGCAGCACGCCGAACTCGAGGGCACCGTCCGCTGCCTGGAGCTGGGCGCCTGGCACGACGCCCCGGACCTGGTGCACGAGGTGGTCGACCAGATCGCCGCGATGTACCGGGCCAAGTGCGAGATCGCCTACCAGCGCGGGGTGCCGCCGGTGGTCAACGAGGCGGAGTCGGTGGAGCTGCTGCGCGAGGCGATGACGCGCCGGTTCGGCGCGCACACCGTGGAGGACACCGAACAGAGCCTCGGCGGCGAGGACTTCTCCTGGTACCTGGAGCAGGTGCCGGGCGCGCTGGCGCGGCTGGGGGTGCGCCCGGTCGGCGACCGCACCGCACGCGATCTGCACCAGGGCGACTTCGACATCGACGAGGGCGCGATCGCGGTCGGCGTGGAGCTCTTCACCGCCGCTGCGCTGCTGTCCTGACTGGGGGTGAAGCCCCGGCTACCGGGGCTTCACCAGGTCGAAATGCGTCGATCCGATAACGGGTCTTCATGCGGTCTTTACCTGTCATCTACGCGCGTTAAGCTCCGGCTTAGCCAGCGCCGGACGGGGCGCTTTCGAACTGAAGGGGACCCTCTTGCGCCGGGTATCCAAGATCGCTGCCGCGGGTGTCGCCTCCGCGGCCCTCGCGCTGACCGCGACCGCGTGCGGCAGCAGCTCCACCGACAGCGGTGGCAAGGACAAGGGCGTCGGTATGGCGTACGACGTCGGCGGTCGTGGCGACCACTCCTTCAACGACTCCGCGGCCCGCGGCATGGACAAGGCCACGAAGGAGTTCAAGCTCGGCGAGAAGGAGCAGACCGCCAGCCAGGACGAGACCGAGTCCGACCGCGAGGAGCGGCTGGACCAGCTTGCCGGAGCAGGCTACAACCCGGTGATCGCGGTGGGCTACACCTACGGTGACGCGGTCAAGGCGATAGCCAAGAAGTACCCCAAGACCACCTTCGCCATCGTCGACTCCGTGGTGGACGCGAGCAACGTCGACAGCATGACCTTCGCCACCGAGCAGAGCTCGTACCTGGCGGGCGTCGTCGCCGCGCTGAAGACCAAGACCGGCAAGGTCGGCTTCATCGGCGGTGTGCACAACACGCTGATCGGCACCTTCCAGGCCGGCTTCGACCAGGGCGTCAAGGCCACCAAGCCCTCCGTCCAGATCACCGACCAGTACCTGTACGAGACCGACTCCAAGGGCTTCGCCGACCCGGCCGCCGCCACCGGCAAGGCCAAGGGCATGCTCGACAAGGGCGTCGACGTCATCTACACCGCGGCGGGCCTGTCCGGCGACGGCTCGATCCAGACGGTCGCCGGCAAGGCGGGCGCCTGGGCGATCGGTGTCGACTCCGACCAGTACCAGGACCCGGCGCTGGCGAAGTACAACAAGCAGATCCTCACCTCGGCGGTGAAGAACGTCGACGTGGCCGTCTACGACCTGATCAAGTCGGTGCACGACGGCAAGCCGAAGACCGGCACCAACACGTACGACCTGGCCAACGGCGGTGTCTCGCTGGCGACTTCGGGCGGCTTCATCAGCGACATCCAGTCGCAGCTCGACGCGGCCAAGCAGAAGATCATCTCGGGGGCGATCAAGGTCAAGTCCACTCCGTGACCCGCACCGGGTGAACCGGTAGCGCACGGCGGGACCGCAGGACCGCACCACGGAGGCTCGGCAGGGGGGGCTGCTCCGGCACCCCCTTCGCCGGGCCTTCCCCGTGCCGCGGCCCGCGGGACCGGGTGGATTTGCGCGCCTGTGTCCGCACCGGGGCGCCCACTGCCGGGTCCCGCACGGTGAATCGGCACCGCAACGCGCGTAGATTCACCTTCGCGCGATACCTTCACCCCCACGTTCCGCCCGCCCGAGCCTTTCCCCGAGGGGAGTGCGCCATCAACGCGTCCACGAGTCCACCCGCGCCGACCCCGCCGCAACCGCCGCAACCCGGCAGCGCGGCAGCGGTCGAACTGCGCGGCATCACCAAGCGCTTCCCCGGGGTCGTCGCCAACCACGACATCGACATCACCGTGCGGCGCGGCACCGTGCACGCCCTCGTGGGTGAGAACGGCGCCGGCAAGTCGACTCTGATGAAGATCCTCTACGGCATGCAGAAGCCGGACGAGGGCACCATCGCGATCGACGGCGAGCAGGTCTCCTTCGGCGACCCGGGCGACGCGATCGCCCGCGGCATCGGCATGGTGCACCAGCACTTCATGCTCGCCGACAACCTGACCGTGCTGGAGAACATCGTGCTGGGCAGCGAGAAGCTGCACGGCATCGGCGGCCGGGCCCGGGCGAAGATCGTCGAGATATCCGACGCGTACGGCCTCGGGGTGCGGCCCGACGTCCTCGTGGAGGACCTGGGCGTGGCCGACCGCCAGCGGGTGGAGATCCTCAAGGTCCTCTACCGCGGCGCCCGCATCCTCATCCTCGACGAGCCCACCGCGGTCCTGGTGCCGCAGGAGGTCGACGCGCTCTTCGAGAACCTGCGCGGGCTGAAGTCCCAGGGCCTGACGGTCATCTTCATCTCGCACAAGCTCGGCGAGGTGCTCTCGGTCGCCGACGACATCACCGTCATCCGGCGCGGCACCACCGTGGGCAGCGCGGACCCCGCGCACACCACCGCCAAGCAGCTCGCCGAGCTGATGGTCGGCAGCGAACTCCCGTCGCCGGAGACCCGCGAGTCCACCGTCACCGACGAGCCGATGCTCACCGTCACCGGGCTGCGGCTGGCCGCGGTGGACCCGGAGGGCGTCGAGCGGATCGTGCTGGACGACGTGTCCTTCACCATCCACAAGGGCGAGGTCCTCGGCATCGCGGGCGTGGAGGGCAACGGCCAGGCCGAACTGGTGGAGGCGATCATCGGCACCCGCCCGCCGGACAGCGGCTCGCTGAGTCTGGACGGCCGGGACATCACCGCCGACCCCACCCGGCGCCGCCGGGAGGACGGCATCGGCTACATCCCCGAGGACCGGCACCGGCACGCCCTGCTGCTGGAGGCGCCGCTGTGGGAGAACCGCATCCTCGGCCACGTCACCGAGCAGCCCAACAGCCGCGGCTTCCTGATCGACCCGGCCGCCGCCCGCCGCGACACCGAGCGGATCGTCCGCGAGTACGACGTGCGCACCCCCGGCATCGAGGTCACCGCCGCGTCGCTGTCCGGCGGCAACCAGCAGAAGCTGATCGTCGGCCGCGAGATGAGCCACCTGCCGAAGCTGCTGATCGCCGCGCACCCGACCCGGGGCGTGGACGTCGGCGCGCAGGCGCAGATCTGGGACCAGATCCGGGCCGCGCGCCGCGAGGGCCTGGCGGTGCTGCTGATCTCCGCGGACCTGGACGAGCTGATCGGCCTGTCCGACACGCTGCGGGTGATGTTCCGGGGCGGGCTGGTCGCGGACGCCGACCCGTCGACGATCACCCCGGAGCAGCTGGGCTCGGCGATGACCGGCGCCGCGTCCGGGCACCTCGAACGGCAGATCGGCAAGCAGGCCGGGGGAGAGGACCGATGAGGAAGTTCGACAAGGACCGCGCCCTGCTGGGGATCGCGGCGCCGGTGCTGGCCGTGGTCAGCGCGCTGGTGGTCACCGCGCTGGTGCTGCTGGCCACCGGCAAGGAGCCGTTCCACGCGTTCAACGTGATGCTCACCTACGGCGGCAAGTCCGACAGCCAGGTCTACATCCTCAACAAGGCCACCACGTACTACCTGGCGGGCCTGGCGGTCGCGGTCGGCTTCCGGATGAACCTGTTCAACATCGGCGTGGACGGGCAGTACCGGCTCGCGGCGTTCTTCGCCGCCGTGGTCGGCGGCGCGCTGTCCATCCCGGGTGTCGTCGAGGTGCCCGTGATCATCCTGACCGCGATGGCGGTCGGCGCGGCATGGGCGGCGATCGCCGGGGTGCTGAAGGTGACCCGCGGGGTCAGCGAGGTCATCTCCACGATCATGCTGAACTCGATCGCGGGCATCGTGATCGGCTACTTCCTGCAAGGCGGCCGGCTCGGCGTGCTCGACAAGGACGCCAACATGGTGTCCACCAAGCCGATCCCGACCTCCAGCCACCTGTTCAGCTTCAAGACGTCTACCGACCCGGTCTTCGGCTTCATCGTCTTCGCGGTGCTGGCCGGCGTCGTCTACTGGTTCCTGCTCTCCCGCACCCGCTTCGGCTTCGACCTGCGCGCGGTCGGCCGCTCGGAGTCCGCGGCCGAGGCGAGCGGAGTCAGCGTCAAGCGGATGGTCATCACCAGCATGCTGATCTCCGGCGCCATGGCGGGCCTGGTCGGCATGCCGACGCTGCTCAACCAGTCCTACGACTACGGCACCGACTTCCCGACCGGGATCGGCTTCACCGGCATCGCGGTCGCGCTGCTGGGCCGGAACAACCCGATCGGCGTCGCGGTCGGCGCGCTGCTGTGGGCGTTCCTCGAACGCTCCTCGGCGGGCCTGGAGTTCCAGGGGTACGACAAGGAGATCGTCGGTGTGATCCAGGGCGTGATCGTGCTCGCCGTGGTCGTCGCCTACGAACTGGTGCGCCGCTACGGCCTCACGCGGCAGCAGCGCCAGGTCGGCGCGGAACTCGCCGCGGCCGGTCAGGGCACGGAGAAGAAGGAGGTCGCGGCATGAGTGCCACCACGACTCAGACGCCGCCCTCGCGTGTCGGCGCCGGGCTCAAGAAGGGCGGGCGGGTCAAGCTCACCCTCCCGGTGGTCCTGCTGATCATCGCGGGCGCCCTGATCGCGGTCTCCGCGGTGCGGGCGATCACCGGCGCGGAGGACGTCACCTCCTCCGGGCAGGTCGCGGGCGCGCTGGCCAGCGCGGTGCCGATCGGCCTGGCGGGCCTGGCCGGCCTGTGGTCGGAGCGGGCCGGCGTGGTCAACATCGGCCTCGAGGGCATGATGATCCTCGGCACGTTCTTCGGCGCGTGGGCCGGCTGGCAGACCAACGCGTGGGTCGCGGTGCTGGCCGGGGTGCTCGGCGGCGCGCTGGGCGGCCTGGTGCACGCGATCGTCACCGTCACCTTCGGCGTGGACCACATCGTCGCCGGTGTGGCGATGAACATCCTGGCCGCGGGCGTCACCTCCTACCTCGCCAAGCGCTGGTTCAACGTCGGCGAGGCGGCCCGCAAGGGCGGCACCCCCAAGCAGTCGCCGCAGTTGGACAACGCGAAGCAGTTCACCGTGCCGGGCCTGTCGCACTGGCTGGACAGCGTGGAGAAGCACCACTGGTTCCTCGTCTCCGACCTGGCCGGGATGGTCGGCGGCCTGGTCACCGACATCTCCGCGATCACGCTGCTGGCGATCGTGCTGTTCGTGGCGACCTTCTTCATCCTGTGGCGCACCCCGTTCGGGCTGCGGCTGCGCTCCTGCGGCGAGAACCCGGTGGCGGCCGAGTCGCTGGGCGTCAACGTCTACACGTACAAGTACGCCGCGGTGATCATCTCCGGCGCGCTCGCCGGGCTCGGCGGGGTCTTCCTCGCCATGAGCACGCACTTCTACCTCGAAGGGCAGACCGGCGGCCGCGGCTACATCGGCCTGGCCGCGATGATCTTCGGCAACTGGCGGCCGGGCGGCCTGGCCATGGGCGCCGGGCTCTTCGGCTACGCCGACAGCCTCCAGCTGCGCAACGGCGGCCCGTCCGTGCACGCCCTGCTGCTGCTGATCGCGGTGCTGCTGCTGGCGATGGCGGTGTGGAAGTTCTACCGCGGCGCGCGGATCGGCGCGGCCGTGGCGCTGGGCTTCGCGGTGCTGCTGGCAGTCTGGTACATGCTGACCGACTCGGTGCCCGACGAGATCGTGGAGGGCACGCCGTACGTCGTGACGCTGCTGGTGATGGGCCTGTCGGCGCAGCGGCTGCGGATGCCGAAGGCGGACGGCCTGCCGTACCGGAAGGGGCAGAGCGGATGACGGACGACACCGGGGGACCGGGCGGGCGGCAAGCCGGCGGCGGTACGGGGCCGCGGCCGGCGGCCGGCCCGGCCCCGGTGGCCGCGGCCGGGCCGGACGTGGACTGGCCGGGGCTGCGCGCCGCCGCCCGGGAGGCGATGACCCGGGCGTACGCGCCCTACTCGGGCTTCCCGGTCGGCGCGGCCGCCCTCACCGACGACGGCCGGACCGTGGTCGGCTGCAACGTGGAGAACGCCGCCTACGGGGTCGCGCTGTGCGCGGAGTGCGGGCTCGTCTCCGCGCTGCACGCCTCCGGCGGCGGCCGGCTGGTCGCGTTCGCCTGCTCCGACCTGCGCGGCAACCCGCTGATGCCGTGCGGCCGGTGCCGCCAGCTGCTGTGGGAGCACGGCGGCCCCGACCTGCTCGTCGACACCCCGCGCGGGGTGCGGCCGATGAGCGATGTGCTGCCCGACGCCTTCGGGCCCGAAGACCTCGACCGCTAGGAACCACCGTTTCATGGACGCCATTTCCGTCATCCGTGCCAAGCGCGACCGCGGCCGGCTCGGCGACGAGCAGATCGACTGGGTGATCGACGCCTACACCCGCGGCGAGGTCGCCGACGAGCAGATGTCGGCACTGGCCATGGCGATCCTGCTCAACGGGATGGACCGGGCCGAGATCGCCCGCTGGACCGCCGCGATGATCGCCTCCGGCGAGCGGATGGACTTCTCCGGGCTGGCCCGGCCCACCGCCGACAAGCACTCCACCGGCGGGGTCGGCGACAAGATCACGCTGCCGCTCGCGCCGCTCGTCGCCGCCTGCGGCGCTGCCGTGCCGCAGCTGTCCGGGCGCGGCCTGGGCCACACCGGCGGCACCCTGGACAAGCTGGAGTCCATCCCCGGCTGGCGGGCCTCGCTCGGCAACGACGAGATGCTCGCGGTGCTCGCGGATGTCGGCGCGGTGATCTGCGCGGCCGGGGACGGCCTGGCCCCTGCCGACAAGAAGCTCTACGCGCTGCGGGACGTGACCGGCACGGTCGAGGCGATCCCGCTGATCGCCTCCTCGATCATGTCCAAGAAGATCGCCGAGGGCACCGGGGCGCTCGTCCTGGACGTCAAGGTCGGCTCCGGCGCCTTCATGAAGACCCTCGAGGACGCCCGGGAACTGGCGGCCACCATGGTCGGCCTGGGCACTGACCACGGCGTGCGCACCGTGGCGCTGCTCACCGACATGTCCACCCCGCTCGGGCTGACCGCGGGCAACGCCCTCGAAGTGCGCGAGTCCGTCGAGGTGCTGGCCGGCGGCGGCCCCGCCGACGTGGTCGAGCTGACCCTCGCGCTGGCCCGGGAGATGCTGGACGCCGCCGGGCTGCCCGGTGCCGACCCGGCTAAGGCGCTCGCCGACGGCTCCGCGATGGACGCCTGGCGCCGGATGATCCGGGCGCAGGGCGGCGACCCGGACGCGGCCCTGCCCGTCGCCCGCGAGCAGCACGTCCTGACCGCGCCCGCCTCCGGGGTGCTCACCGCGCTCGACGCCTACGACGTCGGGGTCGCCGCCTGGCGGCTCGGCGCCGGCCGCGCCCGCAAGGAGGACGCCGTCCAGGCGGGGGCCGGCGTGGAACTCCACGCCAAGCCCGGCGACCAGGTCACCGCGGGCGCCCCGCTGCTCACCCTGCACACCGACACCCCCGAGCGGTTCCAGGGCGCCCTGGAGGCGCTCGAGGGCGCGTTCACGATCTCCCCGGCCGGCACCGCCTTCACGCCCGCGCCGGTGGTCCTGGACCGCGTCAGCCCCGCCTGATCCGCCCGCCCGCGCTGCCCCGCCCCGCCGCCGAGGAGTCAGGGGCGGGGCAGCGCGGCGAAGTCCACCGAACCGAGGCCGTCGGCGAGTTCGGCGGCCGCCTCCTCGATCCGGGCGGCCAGTCCGGCGCTGCCCGGATCGTCGGTCCAGCGGTCGAAGGCCGTACGGAAGACGGCGACACCGACCTGGGCGAGCAGCCCCGCCTGCGACGCGGTCGCGCCCCGGTCCTCGAGCGCGTCCACCACCGCCGCGGTCACGGCGGCGAACTTGGTGCGCCCCCGCTCCTGCAACTCAGGGCTGGCCTGGACGACCGCGCGCCGCTGAACGGCGAGCGGCGCCTGGCGGGCCAGTGCGTCCGAGACGCCCAGCAGGCCGGCCAGCAGCGCCGCGAACGGCGACAGCGCCTCGTCGGCCGCCCGCACCGCGCCCGCGAGGGCGGCCGGCAGCCGGTCGTCCTCGGCGAAGAGCACATCGCGCTTGTCCGCGAAGTACCGGGAGAAGGAGCGCCGGGTCAGCCCCGCCCGCTCGGTGATCTGCGTGACGGTGACGTTCTCGTACCCGTGCTGGAGGAACAGCTCCAACGCTGCCTCGCGCAGCCGGTCTTCGGCGTGCGGGTCCCATCGCGGCATACCCGCAGTCTAACAGTGACGACTCACTGGGACATCATCGGTGCTACGCTGACGGCTCACTGAGTCATCATCTTCGAGGCACAGGAGTACCGCCATGTCTGGTGCAGGGACTTTTTCGGGGCAGCGCGTCGTCGTCATCGGCGGCAGTTCGGGGATGGGGCTGGCCACGGCCCGCGCCGCGGCGGCCGCCGGGGCGGCGGTGACGATCGCGTCGAGCAGCCAGGCGCGGATCGACGCGGCGCTCGCGGAACTACCGGACACCTGTGACGGCGCCGCCGTCGACATCCGCGACGAGGCCGCCGTCGCCGACCTCTTCGCCCGCGTCGGCGGGCTCGACCACCTCGTCTACACCGCCGGGGACGCGGTGCGCCCGCAGCCGCTGGCCGACCTGCCGCTCGACGAGGCCCGCAAGCTCCTCGACGTCCGCTTCTGGGGCACGGTCGCCGCGGTCAAGCACGCGGCGCCGCGGATACGGCCGGGCGGCTCCATCGTGCTGACCTCCGGCACGGTCGCGGTCCGCCCGGTGCCCGGCGCGGCGCTCGCGGCCGGTTCCGCGGCCGCCATGGAGGGCCTCACGCGCGGGCTGGCCGCCGAACTCGCCCCGCTGCGCGTCAACGCGGTCCGGGCCGGCGCGGTCCGCACGCCGCTGTGGGACCCGGTCCCCGAGCCGCAGCGCACCGCGCTGTTCGCCTCCCTCGCCGACCGGACGCTCACCGGGGCCATCGGCGAGGCCGACGAGATCGCCGCCGCGCACCTCTACCTGATGGGCAACCGCTTCGTCACGGGAACCGTCCTCACCGTCGACGGCGGTGCCCTCCTCACCGGCGCCCGGTAGCCCCCGGCGTCAGTGCGTCAGGACGCCGGTGAGCGGGCCGACGAGGGGGAGGGTGCCGAGCGAGCCGCCGCTGGTGAGCGGGGCGGTGGCGTCCGTGGTGGAGACGGGTCGGAAGTCGGCGATCTGCGAGCCGACGCCGTTCGTCAGCGGGTCGACCGTGGTGTTGTTCAGCGGGTCGAGCTTCAGGTCGCGGACCGGCGCGATCCCGCTGGCGAGGGCGCCGGTGACGGACTGGGTGGGCACCGCCGAGGTGATCCCCGAGGTGGGCAGCGCGTCGGTGGTGCGCTGGAGGTCGGGCAGCGCAGTGGAGGCGTCCGCGGCGACGGCGCCGGCCGCGGGGGCGGCGACCGCCGCCGCGGCGGTCAGCGTGAGGACGAGGGCGGTGCGCAGCGAGGGCATGGAACGGCTCCTGTCGACGTAACGGCTTGCCGTCGCAGCGTAACGTAATGACCGCGGACGGTAGTTGTCATACCGCGCGGCGTCCCCCGGGCGGGGTTGCGGGAGAATGGTTGTCCGTGAGTCCACCTTCCCGTTCCCGTGTGATCCTGCTCGCCGGGCCGTCCGGCTCGGGCAAGTCCTCGCTCGCCGCCCGCACCGGGCTGCCCGTCCTCGCACTCGACGACTTCTACAAGGAGGACGGCGACCCGACGCTCCCGCTGCTGCCCGGCGGCACCGCCGTCGACTGGGACGCCCCGGACTCCTGGCACGCGGACGCCGCGATCGCCGCGATCAGCGCACTGTGCGAACAGGGCAGCACCGACACCCCGCGGTACGACATCTCCGCCAGCGCCATCAGCGGGTGGAACCGGCTGGACCTCGCCGGGGCGCCCCACTTCGTGGCAGAAGGCATCTTCGCCGCCGAGATCGCCGAGCGCTGCCGCGCGCTCGGGCTGCTCGCCGACGCGATCTGCCTGCGCGGCAGCCCCGCCACCACCGCCCGCCGCCGCTTCGTGCGCGACCTGCGCGAGGGCCGCAAGTCCGTACGCTTCCTGGTCCGGCGCGGCTGGCACCTCTTCCGCGCCGAACGCGCGATCGTCGGGCGCCAGGTCGGGTTCGGCTGCTCGCCCTGCGACCAGCGCGAGGCCCTGGCCCGTATCACCCGGCTCGGCAGCGCAGCACCGGCCGCCACGGTGCCGGTGTCGTCACCGGCCGCCGGCGGGTGAGCCGCCGCCCCGCGCGCGGCCGGTGAACACGCGCGAGGGCCGGACGGCACCCCTCCGTGCCGTCCGGCCCCGCTCCCCCGTACGCCCCCCTTGCCCGTGCGGTACGCCCCCGGAACCCCCGGGCTCAGGCGACCAGCTCGCCGAACGCGTCCTCCTCGTCCCGGCCGAAGCTCAGCGCCTCGTCCTCGCGCATACGGCGCAGCGAGCGCCAGATACTGCTCTTGACGGTGCCGACGCTGATGTTGAGTATGTCGGCGATCTCCGGGTCGGTGCGGCCCTCGTAGTAGCGCAGCACCAGCATCGTGCGCTGCTGCTCGGGCAGGCGGGCCAGCGCCTGCCACAGCACCGCGCGCAGCTCGGTGCCGCCCATCTCGTCGGTGTCGCCGACCGTCTCGGGCAGCTCCTCGGTCGGGTACTCGTTGAGCTTGCGCCGCCGCCAGGCGCTGATGTGCAGGTTGGTCATGGTCCGCCGCAGGTAGCCGCCGACGGCCGCCTTGTCGCTGATCCGGTCCCAGGCGCGGTAGGTGGAGAACAGCGCGCTCTGGAGCAGGTCCTCGGCGGCGAAGCGGTCGCCGGTGAGGTGGTAGGCCGTGGCGTAGAGCGAGGCCCGGCGCTCCTGCACGTAGGCGGTGAACGCGGCCTCCGCGTCGGCGGAGTGCTGCGGGGTGCGCGGCGCCGCGGCCTGCGCGGGCACCCGCTCCGCGGTGGGCTGCTCGGTGCCGACCGGGGCGATGTGCGCCGGGCGCGGGCGGGGGGCGGTGTGGCCGCCGGTGCGGCGGAACCCCGGGCGGGTGTGCGCGCTGTGAACTGCGGTGGTGGTGGTGCTGTGCAGTGCGTTCATCATCGCGCCCCCGTCTGTGGAACCTGCCGCGTGGTCTTCGGCGTCGTAGCTTTGAAGCCGCCGCGTTTCTTCGATGGGGATAACCCTGCCGGGCCAGTTTCATCGGGCTGTCCGGCGAGTGTCACAGCCGCGCAACAGAGCCGTGCGGCTGGCTGGGCGGACCCTCCGGGGTGGGGGGGCTGTCGGCTGAGGGACCACCTGTCGGTGGGGGGTTCTCGCGCAGTTCCTCGCGCCCCTGGGTTGCTTCTGGACTTCCTTGGTTGAGCTGTGGTGGTCGGCGGTGGATGTGGGGGAGATGAAAGGAGGGTGAGACCCCTTCCCGCTCAGGTGCCCGAGTAGGCAACAATGGCGCCCGTGCCTTTCCTGTTGCTGATCGAGGATGACGACGCCATCCGTACGGGTCTTGAACTCGGCCTGTCGCGGCAGGGTCACCGTGTGGTGGCCGCTGCGACGGGAGAGGACGGGCTGAAGCTGCTCAAGGAGCAGCGCCCGGACCTGATCGTGTTGGACGTGATGCTGCCGGGGATCGACGGCTTCGAGGTGTGCCGGCGTATCCGGCGGACCGACCAGCTGCCGATCATCCTGCTGACCGCGCGCAGTGATGACATCGACGTGGTCGTGGGGCTGGAGTCCGGCGCGGACGACTACGTGATCAAGCCGGTGCAGCCGCGGGTGCTCGACGCGCGGATTCGGGCGGTGCTGCGGCGCGGGGAGCGCGACAGCACGGACTCGGCGGCGTTCGGGGCGATCGTGATCGACCGCAGCGCGATGACGGTGACCAAGGACGGCCAGGACCTTCAGCTCACGCCGACCGAGCTGAGGCTGCTGCTGGAGCTGAGCCGCCGGCCGGGGCAGGCGCTGTCGCGGCAGCAGTTGCTGCGGCTGGTGTGGGAGCACGACTACCTGGGCGACTCGCGGCTGGTGGACGCGTGTGTCCAGCGGCTGCGCGCGAAGATCGAGGACGTGCCGTCGTCGCCGACGCTGATCCGTACCGTGCGCGGTGTCGGCTACCGCCTGGACACGCCTCAGTGAAACGTGCTCACGGCAGCCCGTTCTGGCTGCTGCGCTGGACCAGCCTGCGGCTGCGGCTGATCGGGGTGTTCGCGCTGGTGGCGCTCACCGCGGCGGTGTCGGTGTCGGGGATCGCGTACTGGCTCAACCGCGACGCGGTGCTGACCCGGGCGCAGAACAGCGCGCTGGACGACTTCCGCGACTCGCTCCAGCGCAACGCCGCCTCGCTGCCGGTGGAGCCCACCTGCGAGTCGGTGGCCGCGGCGGCGAACCGGATCGGTGGCCCGGACACCTACCAGGTCATCCTGCTCGACATCACGTCGGACCAGCGGTGCGCGGAGCGCTCCGAGGGCAGCACGTTCTCGATGGACGACGTGCCCGCGTCGCTGGTGCGGGCGGTCAACACCAAGCACACGAAGGACGACAACCGCTACCACCTGCACTGGGAGCGGATATCCCTGGCCGGCCACCCCTACCTGGTGGCCGGTGCGCGGATCAACGACGACGGCCCGACCGGCTACATGCTCAAGTCGCTGGACGCCGAGCGCAAGGACCTCAACTCGCTGGCCTGGTCGCTGGGCATCGCCACGCTGCTGGCGCTGATCGGGGCGGCCCTGCTGGCGCAGGCGGCCGGCTCCGCGGTGCTGCGCCCGGTGCGGCGGCTGGGTGAGGCCGCGAAGCGGCTGGGCGAAGGGCAGCTGGACACGCGGCTGAAGGTGTCGGGCACCGACGAACTCGCCGAGATGTCGCTGACCTTCAACAACGCGGCCGAGCAACTGGAGAGCCGGGTCGAGGAGTTGCGGGCCCGGGAGGCGGCCAGCCGCCGCTTCGTGGCCGACATGTCGCACGAACTGCGCACCCCGCTCACCGCGATCACCGCGGTCACCGACGTGCTGGAGGACGAGGCGGACGCGCTGGACCCGATGATCGCCCCGGCGGTACGGCTGGTGGTCAGCGAGACCCGGCGACTGAACGAACTGGTGGAGACGTTGATGGAGGTCACCCGGTTCGACGCCGGGACGGCGAAGCTGCGGGTCGACGAGGTCGACGTGGCCGACATGATCATGGCGTGCATGGACGCGCGGGCCTGGCTGGACTCGGTCGAACTGGACGCGCCGCGCGGCGTGCTGGCGACGATCGACCCGCGCCGCCTGGACGTGATCATGGCGAACCTGATCGGCAACGCCCTCAAGCACGGCGGCTCCCCGGTGCGGGTCACGCTGCGCCGGGAGGGCGGCGCGGACGGCGAGATCGTGATCGTGGTCTCCGACCGCGGGCCGGGCATCCCCGAGGACGTCCTGCCGCACGTCTTCGACCGCTTCTACAAGGCCGACGCCTCCCGCGCCCGCTCCGAGGGCAGCGGCCTCGGCCTGTCCATCGCGATGGAGAACGCGCACATCCACGGCGGCGACATCACGGCCGCCAACAGCCCCGACGGCGGCGCGGTGTTCACCCTGCGGATGCCGGTACGGCCGCGCGCCGAGGAAGGCGACGACGACGCCCAGGGCGGCGGCAGCAACGGCAACGGCGGTAACGGCGGCAACAACGGCAACGGCGGTACGGGACCGGCGGGCGGCGCCGACGGGCCCGCGGGGAGCGCGCGATGACGCTGAGAAACGCTCCCGCGGGCACCCCGCGGTCCGGGGGCCGGCGTGCCCTGCGCGGCTCCACGGCCGCCCTGGCGGCCTCCTGCGCGGCCCTGGCGGCGCTGTCCGGCTGCGGCATCCGCAGCACCACCGTGCCGGTGGACGACGGGCCCGCGCCCTCCCGGGTGGCGTGCGCGCCGCCCGGCGCGTCGGCCACCCCGGGCCAGGACACGATGGTCGACAAGGTCTACCTGGTCTGCAACACCCAGGTCACTCCGGTCAGCCGGTACGTCGACGTGCGCGACGGCCGGCTCGACCGGATCGGCGAGGTCCGCACGCTGCTCGCCCAGCTCCAGATGAGCCCGCGCACCGCCGAGACGAAGGCCGGCTTCTCCACGGCCGTGCCCGGCACCCTCCAGGTCGTCGAGGTCCCCTCGGGCAGCCACAAGGGCGCCCTGCTGCTCAACCTCCGCCCGCAGGACCTGCCGTCCTTCGCGCTCGCGCAGCTGGTCTGCACGCTGACCGCGGACTCGCTGGTCTCACCCGGGCACTCGGTGGTGCTCGGCGGCCCGGAGCAGGACGCCAAGCTCCGCTCCTACACCTGCACGTCGGATCTGCGCAGCCGTTCCGACGCGGCGGACGGCGCGGGCACCGCGGTCGGCTGACCGCCCGCGCCGGAGCGTCCCGGGGCGGGCCCGCGCCGGGCCCGGTGGCGGCGGCAACTGCCCTGCACGCGGCTTGTGATGGGGATCACGCAGGTGGCGGGCGTGTCGCGGTGGCGGACCGGGAACCGGCGCGCGCGACCCGGACGTCATCGACAACGTGCGGCACGACGGCTTCGTCTTCAGGGTGCGCGCGGCCGGGCTGCTGCTCACCGCCGCATATCTCGTGTTGGTCGGGTGGCAGCTCCTGCGGCCGCACGACGTGGCGTGGGTGTCCGCGCCCAACCTCCAGCCGCTGGACACCATCCGCGACGACCTGTCGCTGGGGCCCCTGCAAGCCGCCCGGCGGCTCGGCGCGGGGCTGGGGCTGCTGGCCCCCCTCGGCGTGCTCCTGCCGATGGCCGGCGGCCGGGCGGACAGCTCGGGGCTCGCGTCCTTCGTCCGCACCACCTTCGCCGGCCTGATGGTCTCCCTGCTCGTGGAGTTCGCCCAGACCATGGTGCCCGGGCAGATCTTCGACGTGGACGCCCTCATCCTCAACACGGTGGGCGTCGCCGCCGCGCACCTGCTGATCGTGCCGGCCGCCCGGCGCCGTATCCTCCGCGAGGCCGCGCCGATCCCCCAGACCGCCCACGAACCCCTCCCGGCCAGCATGCCGTAGGGCCGCGCCGGCGCCCCGCCCCGACGCACGACGTTCCCCGCACCCGGCAAGGGGTACGGGGAACGCCGCGGAGTGCGGCCGCCGCCGGCCGCGGGGTCCCTTGCGGGGTCAGCCGCCGATCGGCAGGCCGCCGAGCAGGCCGGTGGCCGAGCCCAGGGAGTTGCCGGAGAGGTGGTTGCCCGACGGCAGCAGGCTGGTGGCCGAGCCCGTCGGCAGCGCGGACGTGCCGTTGCTGAGCGCGGTCTGCGCGCCGGTCACCGTGGAGGCGGCACCCGGCAGCAGGTTGGCGGCCGAGCCGACCGGCGCGAGGGCGTCGCTCGACTGCGCCAGCCCGGCCGCGGACGCGGTGCCCGCAGCAGCGGCGGTGACGGCCAGCCCGAGGACGGCGGTCGTGAGGGTCTTCTTGGTGAGGGTCTGCATGAGCACAGAACGTAGTGACGCGGGCGCGCCGTGTGCAACCGGCGTGGCGCGGCTCCGCGCCCGTCGCGCGCCGCGCCGCGCCGGCGCCGGGTTCAGCCCTGCTCGGCGGCGGAACCGCTGGCCACGGAGGGTGCGGCGGCGCCCGCCGCGAAGAGCCACTCGGCCTTCAGAGCCGCGTAACCGGGCTTGATCACCTCGTTGATCATGGCGAGTCGTTCATCAAAAGGGATGAACGCCGACTTCATCGCATTGACGGTGAACCACTGCATGTCGTCCAGCGTGTAGCCGAACGCCTCGACGAGGTGGCCGAACTCCTCGCTCATGCTGGTGCCGGACATCAGCCGGTTGTCGGTGTTGACGGTGACCCGGAAGTGCAGCCGCCGCAGCAGCCCGATGGGGTGCTCGCGGTAGGAGGTGGCGGCGCCGGTCTGGAGGTTGGAGGTGGGGCACATCTCCAGGGGCACCCGCTTGTCGCGGACGTAGGAGGCGAGCCGGCCCAGGTGCACCCCGTCGCCGTCGACGGTGATGTCGTCGATGATCCGCACACCGTGGCCGAGCCGGTCGGCGCCGCACCACTGGAGGGCCTGCCAGATCGACGGCAGGCCGAACGCCTCCCCGGCGTGGATGGTGAAGTGGTTGTTCTCGCGCTTGAGGTAGTCGAACGCGTCCAGGTGCCGGGTGGGCGGGAAGCCCGCCTCGGCGCCGGCGATGTCGAAGCCGACGACGCCCAGGTCCCGGTAGCGGTTGGCGAGTTCGGCGATCTCCTGGGAGCGGGCGGCGTGCCGCATCGCGGTGAGCAGCGCGCCCACCCTGATCCGGTGGCCCGCCTCGCGCGCCCGCCGCTCGCCGTCGCGGAAGCCCTCGTTGACCGCCTCGACGACCTCCTCCAGCGACAGCCCGCCCTCCAGGTGCTGCTCGGGGGCGTAGCGCACCTCGGCGTAGACCACGCCGTCGGCCGCCAGGTCCTGCGCGCACTCGGCGGCGACCCGCACCAGCGCGTCGCGGGTCTGCATCACCGCGCAGGTGTGGGAGAAGGTCTCCAGGTACCGTTCGAGGGAACCGGAGTCGGCCGCCTCGCGGAACCACAGGCCGAGCTTGTCCGGGTCGGTCTCGGGCAGCCCTTCGTATCCGGTCGCCCGGGCGATGTCCACGATCGTGCCGGGGCGCAGGCCGCCGTCGAGGTGGTCGTGGAGCAGGACTTTCGGGGCGCGGCGGATCTGCTCCCCCGAGGGGAGGGTGGGCGTGGCGTTCTCCATCCTCGAACGATAGCCCCTACGCGCGTAGATATCGCCTTCCAGGCAACTATTTTCCGCCTGGCCATCGAACGCACACCCTCCTGTCTGCCATCGTTGCGCCATGGCTTCGCAAGCATTACCGGCGCGTGGCGCACGACTCGGGCGGCAGGTGGCACCCGGGCGCACACCACGGCAGCAGGGGCAGCACACCGAGGTGCCGACCGTGCGCGCGGTGGTGCTCGCGCTGCCCGGCGGCAACGCGCTGAGCACCCGGCGGCGTTCGCCGATGGCCGCGGCCGCGATGTGGCCGCTGACCCGGCACCTGGTGCGGGTCGGTGCGGCCGACGGGGTGGCCGCGCACGTCGTGCACTACCGCTTCCGCGGGTGGAACGGCGCGCACGCGCACCCCGCGGAGGACGCGGAGTGGGCGGTCGGCGAGGTCGTACGCCGCTACGGCGACGTGCCCGTCTGCCTGCTCGGGACCGACATGGGCGCGCGGGCGGCGCTGCACGCCGCAGGGCACCCCGCCGTGCGCTCCGCCGTCGCGCTCGCGCCCTGGCTGCCGGAGGGCGACGAGCCCGAGCCGGTGAAGCAGCTCAACGGGCGGCACGTGCTGATCGTGCACGGCACCGACGACAGCACGACCGACCCCGAGCTGTCGTACGAGCTCGCCGAGCGGGCGAAGAAGGGGAACCGGGAGGTCTGCCGGTTCGAGGTGCACTCCGACGGGCACGGGCTGCACCACCACCGCCACGAGGTGGCCGCGCTCGCCGCGGACTTCGTCCTCGGCACCCTCCTCGAACGCCCCTTCTCCCGCCCCGTCGCCGACGCCCTCGCGGCCCCGCCACCCCTCGGCCTGCGGATGCCCCTGGCCGCCGGCTTCGGCCGCACCCTCTCCCGCTGACCGGACACGGAGGACCTGGCCCTGACGAGCATGGCGCAGACGGAGCAGGACGCCACCGTTGTCGACTTCTCCGCCCGGCTGCTGGCCGGCCTGGTGCGGAGCGGGAACATCGCCGCACTGCGGCAGGTGCTGCCCGAAGCGCTGCCGTGGAGCACGTTACCTCGGGCCGGTGCCCGTTCCGGAGAACGGCGCATGACACGCGGACCGCATGGATCACCTACGCCGGTACCGGTCACCCCAAGGCGACCGACTGAACGTCGCCGCGGGGTGACCGGGGGGTGGTCCGGCGGGGAACCGGGGCCCGGGGTCAGACGCCGGTGGGGTGCCAGACGGTTTTGGTCTCGAGCCAGGCGGTGAGGCGGGAGGTGCCCGGGGAGGCGGTCCAGGTCTCGGCGGGGGAGGGGCGGCGGACGCGCTTGAGGTTGTCGGCGGCGGCGGCCTCGAGTTCGGCGGCGAGTTCGGGAGCCGCGCCGGTGAGGTCGATCGCGTTGACGTCCTGGTGCGCAGCGAGCGGCGCCGCGAGCTCGGCGGTGCGGCCGGAGAGGATGTTGACCACGCCGCCGGGGACGTCGGAGGTCGCCAGCACCTCGCCGAGGGAGAGGGCGGGCAGGGGCGCGCGCTCGGCGGCGACCACCACCGCGGTGTTGCCGGTGGCGATCACCGGGGCGAGGACGGAGACCAGCCCGAGCAGGGACGAGTCCTGCGGCGCGAGGACGGCCACCACGCCGGTCGGCTCCGGCGTGGACAGGTTGAAGTAAGGACCGGCAACCGGGTTGGCGCCCCCTACCACCTGAGCGACCTTGTCCGTCCAGCCGGCATACCAGACCCAGCGGTCCACCGCCGCGTCCACCACCGCGCCGGCCTTCGCCCGGGACAGCCCCTCCGCCTCGCCGACCTCGCGGACGTACTGCTCGCGCCGGCCCTCCAGCATCTCCGCGACGCGGTACAGCACCTGCCCGCGGTTGTACGCCGTCGCGCCCGACCAGCCCGCGAACGCCTTGCGCGCGGCCACCACCGCGTCCCGCGCGTCCTTGCGCGAGGCGAGCGGCGCGTTCGCCAGCCACGCCCCGCCGCCCCCGCCCTTGCCGCGGCCGCGACCACTGCCGCCGCCCTTGGACTCCGTCACCTCGTACACCCGGCCGCTCTCGGAACGGGGGAACTTCCCCCCGACGTACAGCTTGTAGGTCTTCAGGACGCTCAGCCGCGCCGCACCCTCAGTACGCTCGGACTCCGTCATCGGTCCAGCTCCCCTTCCTCGGCGAGGTACGCCGCCAGGCCGTGCCGGCCGCCCTCCCGGCCGTAGCCGGACTCCTTGTAACCGCCGAACGGCGAGGTGGGGTCGAACTTGTTGAACGTGTTCGCCCACACCACCCCCGCCCGCAGCCGGTCCGCCATCGCCAGGATGCGCGAACCCTTCTCCGTCCAGATCCCCGCGGACAGCCCGTACGGCGTGTTGTTCGCCTTCTCCACCGCCTCCGCCGGGGTGCGGAAGGTCAGCACCGACAGCACCGGGCCGAAGATCTCCTCCCGCGCGATCCGGTGCGCCTGCGTCACCCCGGTGAACAACGTCGGCGCGAACCAGTAGCCGGACGTGGGCAGTTCGCACGCCGGCGCCCACCGCTCGGCGCCCTCCGCCTCGCCCGCTGCGGCCAGCTCGGTGATCCGGGCCAGCTGCTCGGCGGAGTTGATCGCGCCGATGTCGGTGTTCTTGTCCAGCGGGTCGCCCACCCGCAAGGTGCCCATCCGCCGCTTCAGCGCGTCCAGCACCTCCTCCTGCACCGACTCCTGGACCAGCAGCCGCGACCCGGCGCAGCACACATGGCCCTGGTTGAAGAAGATCCCGTTGACGATGCCCTCGACGGCCTGGTCGACCGGCGCGTCGTCGAAGACGATGTTCGCCGCCTTGCCGCCCAGCTCCAGCGTCACCTTCTTGCGGCTGCCCGCCACCGTGCGGGCGATCGCCTTGCCGACCTCCGTCGACCCGGTGAACGCGACCTTGTCCACGCCCTCGTGCGCGACCAGCGCCGCGCCCGCGTCGCCGTAGCCGGTGAGGATGTTGACCACCCCGCGCGGCAGGCCCGCCTGGCGGCACACGTCCGCGAAGAACAGCGCGCTCAGCGGAGTGGTCTCGGCCGGCTTGAGCACCACCGTGTTGCCCGCGGCCAGCGCCGGCGCGACCTTCCACGCCAGCATCAGCAGCGGGAAGTTCCACGGGATGACCTGCCCGGCCACGCCCAGCGGCCGCGGGGCGGGCCCGCAGCCGGCGTACTCCAGCTTGTCCGCCCAGCCCGCGTAGTAGAAGAAGTGCGCCGCCACCAGCGGCAGGTCCACGTCCCGGGTCTCGCGGATCGGCTTGCCGTTGTCCAGCGTCTCCAGCACCGCCAGCTCCCGGGCCCGCTCCTGGAGGATGCGGGCGATCCGGAAGAGGTACTTGCCGCGCTCGGCGCCCGGCAGCGCCGACCACTTCCCGAACGCCTTGCGCGCCGCCCGCACCGCGCGGTCGACGTCCGCCTCACCGGCCCGCGCGACCTCCGCGAGCACCTCCTCGGTGGCGGGGGAGACGGTCTTGAAGACCCGGCCGTCGGCGGCCTCGGTGAACTCGCCGTCCACGAACAAGCCGTACGAGGGCGCGAGTTCCACGACCGCGCGGGACTCCGGCGCGGGCGCGTACGCGAACTTCTGGTCTGCCATGAGGGATCAGTCCACCGTGACGTAGTCGGGACCGGAGTACCGGCCGGTGCTGAGCTTCTGCCGCTGCATCAGCAGGTCGTTGAGGAGGCTGGAGGCGCCGAAGCGGAACCACTGCGGCGACAGCCAGTCGTCGCCCAGGGTCTCGTTCACCATCACCAGGTACTTCACCGCGTCCTTCGCGGTACGGATGCCGCCGGCCGGCTTCACCCCGATCTGCACGCCGGTCGCGCGGCGGAAGTCGCGGACCGCCTCCAGCATCACCAGGGTGTTCGCCGGGGTGGCGTTCACCCAGACCTTGCCGGTCGAGGTCTTGATGAAGTCCGCGCCCGCCAGCATCGCCAGCCACGAGCAGCGGCGGATGTTGTCGTACGTCGACAGCTCGCCGTTCTCGAAGATCACCTTCAGGTGGGCGCGGGTGCCGTCGGGGCGGACACAGGCCGCCCGCACCTCCCGGATCTCCTCGAAGACGTCCAGGTAGCGGCCGGACAGGAACGCGCCGCGGTCGATCACCATGTCGATCTCGTCCGCGCCCGCCGCGACCGCCTCCGCGGTGTCCGCGAGCTTCACGCGGCGCGCGGCCCGGCCGGAGGGGAACGCGGTCGCCACCGCGGCGACGTGCACCTGCTCGCCGCCCGCCGCCGCCAGCGCCTCTTTCGCGGTCGCGACCATGTCCCCGTAGACGCAGATCGCCGCGACGCGCGGGGCCGTACGGTCGGTGGGGTCCGGGCGGACGCCCTTCGCGCACAGGGCGCGGACCTTGCCGGCCGTGTCCGCGCCTTCCAACGTGGTCAGGTCGATCATCGAGATCGCCAGGTCGATCGCGTACGCCTTCGCGGTCGTCTTGATCGAGCGCGTACCCAGGGCTGCCGCCCGCGCCTCCAGGCCGACGGCGTCCACGCCGGGCAGTCCGTGCAGGTAGCTGCGCAGGGCCTGGGCGGAAGAGGCGACGTCCGCGAGGCCGGGCACGCCGGGGACGCCGGGGGTGCCGGGCACGCCGACGGCGTCGGCGACGTCGGGAGGGGGCGGGGGAACTTCGGAGGACATGGTCACCACATCACCATATCTACGCGCGTAACAGGTCGGCCAGTCCCCCCGGGGTGCGCGCTTCCCCCCGTCCCGGGACCACCCCCCGGCGTCCGGCTGACCGCGCCGTTCCCCGCGCCCCTCGGGCTCTCGCCGTTGTGATTGCGGCGCGCGCCCGGCGGCGGGCCGGTGACCTGTTGCGCGCGCCGTTCCCCGCGCCCCTTTGCGGCGCGAGCTTCTTTCGCGGGAGGAGCCGAGCATTACCAGGGGCGCGGGGAACTGCGCGACCAGCCCGTGGCGACCGCAAGGCCCCGGCACTCACAGGACGGGGCAGCCCGGAGGGCCCACCCACCGGGAGGTGGTCCCGGAACCACAGGACGGGGCAGCCGGGAGGGTCAGGGCCACCCACCCACCGCAAGGTCCCGCAGCCCCGCGGACGGGGCAGACCGGGGGGTCCGGCGCGCCGTGAGGCAGAATCGGGGGATGACGAGCTCGAAGAAGGACCGCTCGGGTCCGGCCGCGGCCGGGGACGGGCAGCCGAAGTACGCCGACCGCGCCTACCGCTCGGTCGCGGGGGTCGTGGGCGGTGTGCTGCTGCTCGTCCTGGTGGGGTGGATCGGGGGCGACGCGGTCGCCCGCGGCACCGGCCACACCCCGTGGCTCGCGCTCGCCGCGATGCTCTGCGCGGTCCCCCTGATCGTGGCGTTCACCCTGCGTCCGGTGGTCTACGCCAACGACGACCGCATCCGGGTGCGCAACCCCTTCCGTACGATCACGGTGCCGTGGCCCGGCGTGGAGAGCATCCGCTCCGGCTACTCGACGGAGATGCTGGCCGGCGGCCGCAAGTTCCAGCTGTGGGCGATCCCGGTGTCGGTGCGGGCCCGCAAGAGCGCGGCCAAGCAGACCGAGCGGGCCCAGTCCGGGGGCGGCCGCCGCGACCCGTTCGGCCCGATCCCGCGCCGCCGCCCGGGGCAGCCGGACGCCGACGGCACCGTACGGGCGCCGTCCGACCGCGCGGTGTACGAACTGCGCGAACTGGCCGACCGCCACGAGGCGCGGCCGGGCGAGGAGGAGCAGGCGCACCCGGTGATCCGCTGGTGCTACGAGGTCATCGCGCCATCGGTGGCCGGCGCGATCGTGCTGGCGGTGCTGGCGGCCACCGCCTGAGACAGCCGCCTGAACGGGACCGGTACCTCCCGTTCGCCCGTACGCCGCGGCGCCGTGCGCGAAGAAGGCGCACGGCGCCGCGGCGTACGCCGGTTCAGATGCCCGCCGCGGCCGCCAGGTCGCGCTTGAGGGCGGTGAGCAGGCCGGCCGCGGCGGCGCGGGCCGCGGGCAGGGCCGCGGCGGCGGCGACCGGCACCACCACCTCCAGGTAGCACTTGAGCTTCGGCTCGGTGCCGCTGGGCCGGACCACCACCCGGGCACCGTCCACCCCGGGCCCGGCCAGGCGGTAGCGCAGGCCGTCGGTGGGCGGCAGTTCCGCCGACCCGGCGGCCAGGTCGTCGACGCCGGTGACGTCCAGCCCCGCGAGGGCGGCCGGGGGGTGCGCCCGCAGGCGCTCCATGGCCGCGCCGATCAGTGACAGGTCCGCGACGCGCGCGGAGAGCTGGTCGGTGGCGTGCAGCCCGTGCTCGAGGGCGAGTTCGTCGAGCAGGTCGCCGAGCGTACGGGCCTCCCGCTTCAGGTCGGCGGCGAGTTCGGCGACCATCAGCGCCGCGGTGATCCCGTCCTTGTCGCGCACCCCCGCCGGGTCGACGCAGTAGCCGAGCGCCTCCTCGTAGCCGTAGCGCAGGCCCGGCACGCGGGAGATCCACTTGAAACCGGTGAGGGTGTCGGCGTAGCCGAGGCCGGCGCGGGCGGCGATCTTCGACAGCAGCGACGAGGAGACGATGCTCGCCGCGAAGGTGTCCCGGCCCGGTACGGCCACCTCGCGCCGCACCAGGTGGACCGCGAGCAGCGCACCCAGCTCGTCGCCGCGCAGCATCCGCCAGCCGCCGGGCGCGGCCGGGTCCGGTACGGCCGCCGCGCAGCGGTCCGCGTCCGGGTCGTTGGCGATCACCAGGTCCGGGCCGTGCGCGCGGGCGGCCTCGAACGCGAGGTCCATCGCACCGGGTTCCTCGGGGTTGGGGAACGCCACCGTCGGGAAGTCCGGGTCGGGCTCCGCCTGCCGCGGCACCACCGCGGGCGCGGGGAAGCCGGCCCGGTCGAACGCGGCGCGCAGCGTCTCCAGGCCGACCCCGTGCATCGGCGTGTACACGGTGGACACCTCGCGCGGGCCGCCCGGCGCGACGACCCCCACCGCGCGCTCCAGGTACGCCGCCACGACCTCCTCGCCCAGCACGGTCCAGCCGTCCTCGGGGGCCGGCACCGTCTTCAACGGGCCCACCGCCGCGATCCGCGCGGCGATCTCCGCGTCCGCGGGCGGCACGATCTGCGAGCCGTCGCCGAGGTACACCTTGTAGCCGTTGTCCTGCGGCGGGTTGTGGCTCGCGGTGACCATCACGCCCGCGGCGGCGCCGAGATGGCGGATCGCGAACGCCAGGACCGGGGTCGGCAGCGGGCGCGGCAGCACCGCAGCGGGCAGGCCCGCACCCGTCAGCACCGCCGCGGTGTCCCGGGCGAAGCGCTCCGACCTGTGCCGTGCGTCGTACCCGATCACGACCAGGCCGCCGCCCGGGTGGTCCGGGAACGCGTCCTTCACGTACGCGGCCAGGCCGGCCGCGGCGCGCATCACCACCACCCGGTTCATCCGCATCGGGCCCGCGCCCATCGCCCCGCGCAGCCCGGCGGTACCGAACTCCAGGGTCCCCCGGAAACGGTCCGCCACATCCGCCCGGGCCTCCTCGTCGCCCTCCGCCGCGGCCCCTACCAGAGCCTCCAGCTCAGCGCGGGTTTCGGGGTCGGGGTCCTCAGCGATCCACTGCGTGGGCTCCAGCCGCACCGTCGGTTCACCTTCTTCCGGTCTCGCCTGCCCTCAAACGCCGGGCGGGCTCGGGGTTTGTGCGGGTTGTGCCGTGTGCCTGCCCTCAATCGCCGGGCGGGCTTGTTTGTGGCGGGTACCGATGATCGGCCTGCCCGGCGATTGAGGGCAAAGGGGCGGGCGGGCGGGATGGGCACCGTTCAGAGGCGGCCCAGCACCTCGCAGAGGAGCGCCCCCATCCGCGTCGCGGAAACCCTCCCCGCCTCGAGGACCTCCTCGTGGTTGAGGGGCGCCCCGGTCATCCCGGCCGCGAGGTTGGTGACGAGGGAGATCCCGAGCACCTCGGCCCCCGCCTCGCGCGCAGCGATCGCCTCGAGGGCGGTGGACATCCCGACGAGGTCCCCGCCTATCGCCCGCACCATCCCGATCTCGGCGGGCGTCTCGTAGTGCGGCCCGGGCAGTTGGACGTAGACGCCTTCCTCCAGGGTGGGGTCGACCTCGCGGCACAGCGTCCGCAGCCGCGGCGAGTAGAGGTCGGTGAGGTCGACGAAGCGCGGCCCGCGCAGGGGCGAGGTGGCGGTGAGGTTGATGTGGTCGCTGATGAGGACGGGCTGCCCGGGGAGGAAGCCGGGGCGCAGCCCCCCGCAGCCGTTGGTGAGGACGATGGTCTTGCAGCCGGCGGCGACGGCGGTGCGGACGCCGTGGACGACGGTGTCGACGCCGCGCCCTTCGTAGAGGTGGGTGCGGCCGAGGTAGACCAGGGCGCGCACCGCGCCGATCCGTACCGAGCGGACCTGTCCGGAGTGCCCGGCGACGGCGGGCTCGGGGAAGCCGGGCAGATCGGTGACCGGTACCTCGTGGTCGGGGGCGCCGAGTGCGTCGGCGGCGGGCACCCAGCCCGAGCCCATGACGAGGGCCACGTCGTGTGTGTCGGCGCCGGTCAGCTCGCGGAGGCGGGCGGCGGCGGCCTCGGCCGCGGCGTAGGGATCGGGTTCTGGGGAAGCGTTCACGCGGATGAGAGTAACCCGTGTTTCCCTACGCGCGTAGACGCCGCGAAGACCTGGTGGTGGGAAATCGGATCTTCCGACCATCTACGAGGGGGTCGGCGCTCGTCCACCCGGGTGGGCGGGGCCGTGCGGGCCGCCTCAGCGGGGCCGCTTGCGCCACCTCAGCAGGGCCGCTTGCGCAGCTCCATCACGTAGTCGTGGGGCGCCCCGGCGGACTCGGCGGCGTCGGCGATCTCGCCGAGGTAGCGGGCGGAGGGCAGGCCGCCCTCGTAGTCGTTGAGGACGTACAGCCAGGCCGCCACGTCGCCGTCGAGGGTGTGGACCCGCAGGGTCGTGCGCCGGTAGATGCCCAGGGGCACGCCCTCCCAGCGGTCCATCGACTCCTCGTCCACCTCGGCGATGTCGTAGAGGCCGACGAAGACCTGTTCCTCGGGTGCCTCCACGAGCGTGGCCAGCGCGCCCTCCCAGCCCATCTGCTCGCCGCCGAACGTCAGCCGCCACCCGTCGAGCCAGCCGGTGCCGCGCAGCGGGGAGTGCGGGGCGCGGCGCGTCATCAGCCGCGCGTCGAGGTTGCCGGCGTAGGCGGCGTAGAGCGACATGGACACGAGAGTACGGGAGCGGCGTTCACCCGGCGTAAGGAGCGGAAGGCGGGTCGGCGGCAGGTCAGGGGCGGGGTGCGCGCTCTTTCCGCGATCGCTTCCGCGCGCCCTTCCGCCGTACGGGCGGGACCCTGGCGGCGGTCGCTTGGCACGTGCGGGACAATGGGGTACGTGACTCGGATCGTGATCATCGGTGGCGGACCCGGCGGCTACGAGGCCGCGCTCGTTGCGGCGCAGCTCGGCGCGGAGGTGACCGTCGTGGATACCGACGGGCTGGGCGGTGCGTCGGTGCTGACCGACTGCGTGCCGTCCAAGACGCTCATCGCCACGGCCGAGGTGATGACGACCTTCGACTCCTCCTACGAGGAGCTGGGCATCATCGTCGGCGACGACGCGCCGCCGCTGGAACGTTCCGGCAGGGTGGTCGGGGTGGACCTCGGCAAGGTCAACCGCCGGGTGAAGCGGCTCGCGCTCGCCCAGTCGCATGACATCACCGCGGCCGTGACCCGGGCCGGCGCCCGGGTGATGCGCGGCCGGGGCCGGCTGGAGGGGTGCCAGACCGCCGGGGGCACCCGGTGTGTCGTGGTCGAGGCGGCCGACGGCAGCACCGAGCGGCTGACCGCGGAGGCGGTGCTGATCGCGACCGGCGCGCGCCCGCGCGAGCTGCCGGATGCGCTGCCCGACGGCGAGCGCATCCTGAACTGGACGCAGGTCTACAACCTCGACGAGCTGCCGGAGGAGCTGGTCGTGGTCGGCTCCGGCGTCACCGGCGCGGAGTTCGCCGGCGCGTACCAGGCGCTCGGCGCGCGCGTCACCCTCGTCTCCTCCCGGGACCGGGTGCTGCCGGGCGAGGACCCGGACGCGGCGGCCGTCCTGGAGGACGTCTTCCGCCGCCGCGGCATGAACGTGATGGCGCGCTCCCGGGCGCAGTCGGTGAAGCGGGTCGGCGACCGGGTCGAGGTCGCGCTCGCCGACGGGCGGGTGATCGAGGGCACGCACTGCCTGATGGCGGTCGGCGCGATCCCCAACACCGGCGGGATGGGCCTGGAGGAGGCGGGCGTCAAGCTCACCGACGCCGGCCACATCAAGACGGACAAGGTCTCCCGCACCAGCGCCCCCGGCGTCTACGCGGCCGGCGATGTCACCGGTGTCTTCGCGCTCGCGTCGGTCGCCGCGATGCAGGGCCGGATCGCGATGTACCACTTCCTCGGCGACGCGGTGGCCCCGCTCAACCTCAAGACCGTCTCCTCCAACGTCTTCACCGACCCGGAGATCGCCACCGTCGGCTACTCCCAGGCGGACATCGACGCCAAGCGGATCGAGGCGAACGTCGTCAAGCTGCCGCTGCTGCGCAACCCGCGGGCGAAGATGCAGGGCGTCCGCGACGGCTTCGTCAAGATCTTCTGCCGCCCCGGGACCGGGATCGTGGTCGGCGGCGTGGTGGTCGCGCCCAAGGCCAGCGAGCTGATCCACCCCATCTCGATCGCGGTGGACAACAGCCTGACCGTCGAGCAGATCGCGAACGCCTTCACCGTCTACCCCTCGCTGTCCGGCTCGATCGCCGAAGTCGCCCGCCAACTCCACACCCGCAAGGTCAACCACGCCAACTGACGCCCCGCCCCCGGCCGGTGATCACTGGTTGTCACCGGACGGTCACGGTCGTTGCGGTTCCGTAACGCCCGGTCTGTCCGCCCTCCATCCGCGTTCCCCGCCCCCTACGGTGGCACCACTTTGTGTCCATCGGGGGGTGCCACATGGGACGAGCGCCGGACGAACCGGGCGAGACGCCCGCTCAGAAGAAGCAGCGAGCGAACGACTTACGCGACTGCGCGCGCGACGCCCGCACGATCGCGGGCTCTCTGGGGCCGTATCTGGACAGTGCGGTCGCCCAGGCCAACTCCGGGATCTGGAAAGGCCCGTACGCCGAGACGACGACCGCGATGCTCGGCTCGCGCAAGTCCACACTCCACCAGATGGCGTCCGACCTCGTCGCCGACGCCAAGCGCTGGGAGAACGCGGCCCAGACGTTGGAGGACGAGGCCGCGAAGGGGGCGCACTGATGGAGTTCGCCGGCTTCGACACCGACAAGATCGCCACGCTGGCCGGGGACCTGCAGAAGGCGAGCGAGGGCGCGGGTGGCCTCCACCGCAGGACCGCCGCCCTGCTCACGCGCGCCGACGAACTGCTCGACGGCAGCACACCGGTCACCACCAGTTCCCTGCTCCAGCCGCTCGTCGGCGACCTGATGGGAGGGATCTTCTTCGGCAACTACCGCTGCCTGCCCGGCACTCTGGTCCGCGAGCTCGACGGCACCCAGGCGTCGATGAAGCGCCGCAACGCCCAGCTCACCGGAGTGAAGGCCCTCGTCGACGGCGGCTACCACATCGACCCCTCGCTCTACTTCGACGACGAGACGGCGCCGGACCAGAAGAAGATCAACGCTGCGATGAGCGACCTCGCGAAGCTCAACGGCAAGGACGCCGGGGACACCGCCGGCCGCTCGGACCTGGAGCGGATCAAGGGCGACCTGGACGGGCTCACCCCGGCGGAACTCGACGCCTTCTTGGACAAGGTCCCGGCCGGCGACCTCGCCCACTTCAACACCGTCGCCGCCCACACCGGCAGCAGCGGCATCTGGCCCTTCGACCACGACAACGGCCTGCCCGCCGGCGAGTACCGCGACTTCACCAGTTCGCTGCTGGCCAAGGCGGGGCCCACGCACTGGCCCAAGATCGAGGCGGCCTTCCCGGTGCAGCCGGGATTCGAC
The DNA here is from genome assembly GCF_037034245.1 of Streptomyces sp. CA2R106. Classification (NCBI taxonomy): domain Bacteria; kingdom Bacillati; phylum Actinomycetota; class Actinomycetes; order Kitasatosporales; family Streptomycetaceae; genus Streptomyces; species Streptomyces sp. CA2R106. The sequence goes on along the minus strand of NZ_JBAGKC010000025.1, from coordinate 46,632 downwards.
ACGACGGATGCCTGGCTGGAGGGCCAGAACTCCCAGCGGGGCGAGGGCGTACCGGACATGCACTACGGCATGCCGACGGACCCGCTGTTCAAGAACCCCGGGACCGTCGATGCCTCCGGGGTGTCACAGGGCCAGATCGCGGACTGCTGGTACATGGCGTCGCTGGAGGCGACCGCCCAGGCCGACCCGAAGTTCATCGCCGACGGCATCAAGCAGAATCCCAACGGCACGGTGAACGTGCGGATCTGGGACAAGAGCGGCAAGATGCACTGGGTGACGGTCACACCGGACATCCCGATGGACGGCAACGACGTCCCCGTGTCCGCCTACGGCACCGGAGAGAGCTGGCCGGCCTACTACGAGAAGGCGTTCGCCCTGATGTACGCGGGCGACAAGGGCGGCGCCCCGGACGGCCACGAGGACGACCCGCTCTACGACCGCACGGAGCAGGGCGACTACGGCGCCACCGAGTGGGACGAGACCGACAAGGCGCCGCCCTATGTCACCGGCGACAAGTCGAAGTCGATCGACGGCGGCTTCGACGGGGTCAAGAAGGCGTACCAGTCGAGCCATCCGGTGATCGTCGCCACGCCGTCCGACGCCGACCTGAAGTCGAAGGGCCTCGATCCCCACTGGAACGACAAGTACGTGACGCGGCACGTCTTCTATGTGAAGGGCTTCGACGGCGACGGCAACATGATCCTGGGCAACCCCTGGGGGCCGGACCGCGACATCACCGTCACGCCGCAGCAGTACCACGACTACTTCACCGCTCCGCAGCGGCTCTCGGTGGGCTGATGGACGTGTCGAGGAAGCGGGCCCGGGCGGTGGGGGCCGGTATCTGCCTCCTGGCTGCGGCCGCGTGCGGCAACTCGGGTACGACAGCCGGGCATCCCCCGAGCCCTTCCGTCTCCGCGTCCATGGACCCGGGGCCGGAGTGCGCGGGGCGGAAAGCGGCGCAGGGGCTGCACGTCCTGCTCCACGCCAAGGCCACGCTGCCCGGCGGCACGGAAGTGGCCTACGACGCGGCGCACGCGGACGGCACCAGCCGCACCGCGGAGCTGGCAACCGGTTCCATCCGGCACACGGTGAAGGTCGCACAGCACGTCACCCTCGCCGGGCATGTGTACACCGTCGCGGAGATCTGCACCTACCGCGTCGTTCTGACCGGCCCGGGGCTGCACGCTCCGGCCGAGACGGGAGGGAAGATGTCCGACTGGCCCACCACCCGCGCGGGTGTGCTGTCGTTGCTCTGGCACGTGCCGGTCAACTCGCGGGACGACAGCGGCGTCGACAAGTCCATCGTGGTGACCGACATCGCCGCGGACCCGCCGCGGTGCGACATCAGCACGGTGATGGGCAAGGAGGGCGGAGGCACGTTCCGCGACGTGCCGGTCGGCGGTACCGTCGAGTTCGCGGGGCGGCTGTGGCAGGTGCAGTCCATCGACCTGGGGAACATGGACGTCGCCATCGACTCCAGCAGCTTCGCGCCCGGAGCGGTGCGCCTGAAGGACCTCGGGCGCGCCTAGGGTGGGAAGGGAACGTGCGGTCGAGGTATAGCACTTGGCGGTCTGTTTTGTGAACGACTTCCATCAACGGGCGCAAAACGCTGAAACCGTCCGGTCGTTGGCATTACTGTCGGTTCTGTGTTCGCTGCAGAACGTCGTCAGTTGATTCTGGAAATGGTGCGGGCCAACGGAGCGGTGTCGCTCCGGGAGCTCGCCCGGGTCGTCCAGACGTCCGAAGTGACCGTGCGCAGGGACGTGCGGGCGCTGGAGGCGGAAGGACTCTTGGACCGCCGGCATGGCGGTGCGGTGTTGCCGGGTGGCTTCAGCAGGGAGTCCGGCTTCCCGCAGAAATCCCATCTAGCGACCGCGGAGAAGACGGCCATCGCCGATCTCGCGGCCGGCCTCGTCGGGGAGGGCGAGGCGATCGTGGTCGGTGCGGGCACCACCACGCAGGAACTGGCCAGACGGCTGGCCCGGGTGCCCGGGCTGACCGTGGTGACCAACTCCCTGCTGGTGGCCCAGGCGCTGGCGCACGCCAACCGTGTCGAGGTGGTGATGACCGGGGGCACCCTGCGCGGCTCGAACTACGGGCTGGTCGGCAGCGGCGCCGAGCAGTCGCTGCAAGGGCTGCGGGTGTCCCGGGCGTTTCTGTCCGGCGCGGGGCTGACCGCCGAACGCGGGCTGTCGACGTCCAACATGCTCTCCGCGAGCGTGGACCGGGCGCTGGTGCAGGCCGCGGCGGAGGTGGTGGTGCTCGCCGACCACACGAAGCTCGGTACGGACACGATGTTCCAGACCGTGCCGACCGACCAGATCACCCATCTCGTCACCGACGACTCCGAGCCCGACGACGAGCGGGCGGGTACCGAACTCCAGGCGCTGGCCGACCGCGGTGTGCAGGTGACCGTGGCACCGGTGCCGGGTGCCGGCGCGGCGGCCGCCTCGGCCGCCACCGCCGAGACGCTCGCCTCCGGACGGGGGCTGCCCGGCCCCCGGCGGCACCACCCGCTGCGCGGCGCCCCGCCGTTGGGCTCGGCGGGCGAGGGCTCGGCGGCCCGCCTGGCGGACGTCCGCCGCCGCTGAACGCGAGCGGCCGGCTCCCCGGGGAAGCGCCCCCGGGGAGCCGCCGCCCGGTGGGCGCTCACCGCTGGAGTTCCGGTGCCGGCTGCCGGACCCGGATGCCCTCCATCATCAGCGTCATGAGCCGCTTGAACACCCCGTGCTCCGAGGGGTCCTTCTCGGCCGCCTGCACCACCGCGTAGGTGAGTTTCAGCAGGTCGCCGATCTGGATGTCCGCCCGGACGTCGCCCTCCTGCTGGGCGCGGGTCAGCAGCACCGAACCCGCCTCGCGCATCCGCACCTTGCAGGCGGGCATCTGTGTGTCCGACGCCTCGCCGATGGCGGCGGCCATGCCGCGGTAGAGGGTGGAGTGCGTCGCGATCGCGTACAGCCACGTGGTGAGGGCCTCGGTCGGGTCGGCCGCGGTCGCGAGTTCGGCCGCCCGCTCGGACAGCGCGTCGATCTCGCGGTGGAAGACGCCGTTCATCAGGCTGTAACGGTTGGGGAAGTGGCGGTAGAGGGTGCCGATGCCGACGCCCGCGTGCCGGGCGATGTCCTCCAGTGCGACGTCGGTGCCGTGCACGATGAACGCCTGCCGCGCCTCTTCGAGCAAACGGTCGTAGTTGCGCTGTGCGTCTGCCCGCATCCTGGTCACGCCTCCGTCCCGGAACATCCCGCCGAAATAGATGGTAGTTCCGGTGGTGGTTCCGGAGGAAGTCTCCGTATAGTTTCGGAGACGACCTCCGTTTACTTCCACCGCTGGAGGCTTCCTCGCCATGCCCACGCCCACGACGCGTGACTCCGACGGCTCACCCCGCCCGAGAAGCTCGACCCCTGCGGCCCCTGCGACCAGCGCGACCCGTCTCCCGGGCGCGGACCGTTCAGCCCGCGGCCGTGCCCATCCGTACCTCGTGCTGGGTGCCATCGTCGGCACCCAGCTGATGATCCTGCTCGACGCGACCGTGGTGAACGTCGCACTCCCCGGTATCGGCTCCCACCTGGGCTTCTCGGCGACCGGCATGTCCTGGGTGCTCAACGTCTACACCCTCGCCTTCGGCGGCCTGCTGCTGCTCGGCAGCCGAATAGGCGACCTGGTCGGACGCCGGACGGCGATGGTCTGGGGCGTCGGCGCCTTCACCGTCGCCTCGATCGCCGGCGGGCTGGCCAACGACGCCACCACCCTGCTGGTCGCCCGCGGCCTCCAAGGCGCGGCCGCCGCGCTCGCCGCACCCAGCACCCTCGCCCTGATCGCGACCTCCTTCGCCGAGGGCACCGAGCGCAACCGGGCGCTGAGCGTGTTCTCCGCGGTCTCCGGCGCGGGCTCGGCGATCGGGCTGACCGCCGGCGGCATCCTCACCGACCTTGGCACCTGGCGCTGGGTGTTCTTCGTCAACGTGCCGGTGGGCGCCGCGATCCTGCTGCTGGCCCCGCGCTTCGTCACGGAGACCGAGCGCCACCGCGGCGGCCGCTTCGACGTCGCGGGCGCCCTGACCGGCACCCTCGGCATGGCCACCCTGGTCTACGGCTTCATCCGGGTGGGCGAGAGCCGCTGGAGCGACGGACGCGCGATCACCTCGTTCGTGGCCGCCATCGCGCTGCTCGGCGCGTTCCTGGTCAACGAGACGCGGGTGGAGCGGCCGTTGGTGGTGCTGCGGCTGTTCGCCGACCGCAACCGCGCCATCGCCTACGGCGTGATGCTGCTGGTGCCGGCCGGGATGTTCGGCGTCTTCTACTTCACCACCCAGTACCTCCAGACCTATCTGCACTTCAGCCCGTTGCGGACCGGCTTCGCGTTCCTGCCGCTGGCCGGGCTGCTGTTCGTCGCCGCGCGGCTCGCGCCACGCATGATCGGCAGGTTCGGCGCGAAGACGGTGGTGGCCCTCGGGCTGCCGCTCAACCTGGCGGGCACGGTCTGGATCACCCAGCTCAGCAGCTCCGACGGCTACGCGGCCGGGCTGCTCGGCCCGCTGATGCTGATCGGGTTCGGGGTGGGCTGGACGATGATGCCGCTGAACACCTTCATCCTCTCCGGCGTCCAGCCGAAGGAGGCCGGCTCCGCCTCGGGCCTGCTCCAGACGATGCAGCAGGTCGGCGGCAGCCTCGGGCTGTCGGTCCTGGTCACCGTCTTCGGCACGGTCTCCCGGCACACGCACGGCGACGCGTTCATCAGCGGCGCCACGGCCGCGTTCACCCTCGCGGCGGTCTTCGTGGCGGCCGCCCTGGTGATGGTGCTGCTGCTCAAGGCGCCCCCGAAGCCCCGGCTGCGCTGAGCGGCCGCGGAGCCGAGAAGCGGGCGGCGGCCGACCCGAAGGTCGCCCGCCGCCCGCTGCCGCGCCCCGTACGCCGGGCGCCCCGCGCGGACCTCAGTCCTTGATCTCGCAGATGAGCGCGCCGGAGGAGATCGACGCGCCGACCTCCGCCTTCAGGCCCACGACGGTGCCGGAGCGGTGCGCGTTGAGCGGCTGCTCCATCTTCATCGCCTCCAGCACCACGATCAGGTCGCCCTCGGCGACCTTCTGGCCCTCCTCGGCGGCCACCTTCACGATGGTGCCCTGCATCGGCGAGGCCAGCGTGTCACCGGACGCCGCCGCGGTCGCCTTCGCCGCGGCCCGCCGCTTCGGCTTGGCACCGGCGGCCAGCCCCGTACGGGCCAGCGTCATGCCCAGGTGCGCGGGCAGCGAGACCTCCAGGCGCTTGCCGCCGACCTCGACGACGACGGTCTCCCGGCCGCCGCCCTCCTCCTCGTCGGCCGCCTGCCCGGCGAACGGCGGGATGGTGTTGACGAACTCCGTCTCGATCCAGCGGGTGTGCACCGTGAACGGGTTCCCGTCCACCGGGGCGAACGCCGGGTCGACCACCACCGCGCGGTGGAACGGGATCGCGGTCGCCATCCCCTCCACCGTGAACTCGCCCAGCGCACGGGACGCGCGCTGCAACGCCTGCTCGCGCGTCGCCCCGGTCACCACCAGCTTCGCCAGCAGCGAGTCCCACGCCGGGCCGATCACACTGCCGGACTCCACGCCCGCGTCCAGCCGCACCCCGGGGCCCGACGGCGGCGTGAACAGCGTCACCGTGCCCGGCGCCGGGAGGAAGTTGCGCCCCGGGTCCTCGCCGTTGATCCGGAACTCGAACGAGTGGCCCCGCGACGGCGGGTCGTCGTAGCCGAGCGCCTCGCCGTCGGCGATCCGGAACATCTCCCGGACCAGGTCGATCCCGGAGACCTCCTCGGTGACCGGGTGCTCCACCTGGAGCCGGGTGTTGACCTCCAGGAAGGAGATCGTGCCGTCCTGGCCGACCAGGAACTCGCAGGTGCCCGCGCCCACGTAGCCGGCCTCGCGCAGGATCGCCTTCGACGCGCTGTACAGCTGCGCGTTCTGCTCCTTCGACAGCCAGGGCGCCGGGGCCTCCTCCACCAGCTTCTGGTGGCGGCGCTGGAGGGAGCAGTCGCGGGTGGAGACCACCACGACGTTGCCGTGGGTGTCGGCCAGGCACTGGGTCTCGACGTGCCGGGGGCGGTCCAGGTAGCGCTCCACGAAGCACTCGCCGCGGCCGAACGCGGCCACCGCCTCGCGCACCGCGGAGTCGTACAGCTCGGGGACCTCTTCGAGGGTGCGGGCGACCTTCAGGCCGCGGCCGCCGCCGCCGAAGGCGGCCTTGATCGCGATGGGCAGGCCGTGCTCCTTCGCGAACGCCACGACCTCCTCCGCGCCGGAGACCGGGTCGGGGGTGCCGGCCACCAGCGGCGCGCCCGCGCGCTGGGCGATGTGACGGGCCGCCACCTTGTCGCCCAGGTCGCGGATCGCCTGCGGCGGCGGGCCGATCCAGGTCAGTCCGGCGTCCAGCACGGCCTGCGCGAACTCGGCGTTCTCCGACAGGAACCCGTAACCGGGGTGGACCGCGTCCGCCCCGGACTCGGCTGCGGCGGCCAGCACCTTCCCGATGTCGAGATAGCTGGTCGCCGGGGTGTCACCACCCAACGCGTACGCCTCGTCGGCAACCCGGACATGGACGGCGTCCCGGTCCGGCTCCGCGTACACCGCGACACTGCCGATGCCGGCGTCCCGGCACGCACGAGCGACACGGACAGCGATTTCACCGCGGTTGGCGATGAGCACCTTGCGCACGATGGCTCCCTCCTTGGAACAAGCAGAGTTTAGGCAATGGCCACACTTGAAACCGAGGCGCCCCTGGACGTGAGGTTGCCCACACGCAGGGTGATCCAGGGGCCTGGAGAACCCCGTGAAAGCCTGCTCATTCCAAGGTACGGCGCGGATTGGCGCAATGTCCCGCACTCCCGGGTGTGGATCGCGTCTCGCATGTCGGCCGACCTGCGACGCGCCGATCCTTTGTGGGATTCCTACGAACAGCGGACGGAAAATTTGCTGCCGCGCGTTCCCTGGCGGGTGGTTGGGTCAGGACCCTTGCCGCCGCGCATACCCGTGAGTAGCCTGCGAGCCCTGGGTACCTGGGGTAACTCCCGTGGAAATCCCGGCGGGTCGGGCCGCGGCGCAGGTGCGCGCCGCGGGGGCCAACCGGCCCGAAGGCGGGCAGGCATGACAAGGGGGACGGAATGCGCAGAGGGATAGCCGTGGCGACCGCGGTGGTGCTCGTGCTCGACGCGCTGACCATCGCGGCCGTCAACTGGATACTCGGGCTGGCGGTTCGCCGCCAGCAGATGTCGCTCGGCGGGCTGCCGACGCACGCCATGACCGTCGGCGCGTGGGCGGCCGGCGGCGTCTTCGCGCTCTTCCTGCTGTGCTGCGCGGTACTGGTGGCGCGGATCGCGCTGCGCGACGAGATGGCCGGGCGGGTGGGGCGGATCGTCCTCATCGTCTGCGCGGTCGTCCACGGCGTGGTCGGCGCGGTCGTGGTGGGCCTGGTCGGCTGGTACGCCTTCGTGGCGATGATGGTGGTACTCGCCCTGCTGGTCGGGACGTTGCTGATGTACGCGCCCGACGAGGGCGACGACTCCGCCGGAGTGGCCGAGGCCGCCCCGGCCACCTAGGCGGCTACGCCCACAGGTCCGTGAGGCGGGTGCCCAGTTCGGCCAGGAGGGTGCGCAGCAGGGGGAGGGACAGGCCGATGACGTTGCCGGGGTCGCCCTCGATGCCGGTGACGAAGGGCGCCGAACGGCCGTCGAGGGTGAAGGCACCGGCGACGTGGAGGGGTTCGCCGCTGGCGACGTAGGCCGCGACCTCGTCGTCGTCGGGGGTGCCGAAGTGCACCGTGGTGGAGGCGGTCCGGGAGACCCGGCGGCCGTCGGCCGTGTCGATGACGCAGTGCCCGGTCCTGAGCACCCCGCTGCGCCCGCGCATCGCGCGCCAGCGGTCGGTCGCCTCGGCGGCGTCCCGCGGCTTGCCCAGCGCCCCGCCGTCGAGTTCCAGCACCGAGTCGCAGCCGACCACGAGTTCACCGCCGTCCAGCAGCCCGCCCTCCGCGACCGCGGTGGCCTTCGCCTCGGCCAGCACGCGGGCCAGCTCGGCGGGGGAGGGCGCGGTGATCGCCTCCTCGTCGACGCCGGAGACCACCACCCGCGGGTCGAGCCCCGCCTGGCGCAGCAGCCCGAGGCGGGCGGGCGAGGCGGACGCGAGGACGAGGGCGCGGCGCGGTGTCGAGGTCACCGGGCCATCGTAGGAGAGGCCCGCCGCTGCCCCGGCCCCGCGGTCCCGTTCCGGCCGCGCAACGCCTGCACGGCCCGTCACGCGTGCCAGGCCGCCACCGCCATCCCGACGACCGCCGCCACCGCGAGCACCAGCATGGCCCGGCGCACCATCAGCTGGGCCCGGCGCAACTCCTCGTCGCGCTGGCGCGGTTGATCGTCGGACCAGAGCATGCCGTCAAGGGTGGACCGCGGCGCCGCCCCGCGCCTGAGTACGGGTACTCACTGCCGCCCGGTCGGGACCGGTGGTCAGGCCGGCCACACCGAGGTGCGCCACGCCGCCGGCCCGGGGCGGGGCGCGACGCCCGGCACCGTACGCGCCGGGTCGGACCACGAGCTGCGCACGGCCGGCTCCGGCCCGCCGCCCAGGTCGGCCGCCGCGGCCCGCGCCTGGACCAGCGCGACGACCGCCGCCAGTTCCTCCGGGGTCGGCCGGCCCCGCTCCACTTTGATCATCATCTCTGCGGTCCTCCTGTCGACGGAAGCACGGAAGCGCGGAAGCACGGAAGCGCGGGGCGCAAGGGCGCGGACACCACGCACGAGCGGCCGGACACGGGCGTCACAGCGGGATGTTGCCGTGCTTCTTCGGCGGCAGGCTCTCCCGCTTGTTGCGCAGCGTGCGCAGCGCCTTGACCAGGTGGGCACGGGTCCTGGACGGCTCGATGACCGCGTCCACATAGCCGCGCTCGGCCGCGACGTAAGGATTCAGCAGCGTGTCCTCGTAGTCGGTGATCAGCTGCTGCCGCAGCGCGTCGGCCTCCTCCGGGGTGGCCGCCTCGGCCAGCGTGCGGCGGTGCAGCACGTTCACCGCGCCCTGCGCGCCCATCACCGCGATCTGGGCGGTCGGCCAGGCGAGGTTGAGGTCCGCGCCCAGGTGCTTGGAGCCCATCACGTCGTACGCGCCGCCGTACGCCTTGCGCGTGATGATCGTGATCAGCGGGACCGTCGCCTCGGCGTAGGCGTAGATCAGCTTGGCGCCGCGGCGGATGATGCCGTCCCACTCCTGGCTGGTGCCGGGCAGGAAGCCGGGGACGTCGACGAAGGTGACCACCGGGATGTTGAAGCTGTCGCAGGTGCGCACGAACCGCGCCGCCTTCTCCGAGGCGTTGATGTCCAGGCAGCCGGCGAACTGGAGCGGCTGGTTGGCGACCACGCCCACCGGCCGGCCCTCGATCCGGCCGAGCCCGGTGACGATGTTCGGCGCGAACAGCGCCTGGGTCTCCAGGAACTCGCCGTCGTCCAGCACGTGTTCGATGACCTGGTGGATGTCGTACGGCTGGTTGGCCGAGTCGGGGATCAGCGTGTCCAGCTCGCGGTCCTCGTCGGTGGCGGCCAGGTCCGCGGTCGCCGGGAAGGCGGGCGGCTCCTCCAGGTTGTTGCCCGGCAGGTAGGACAGCAGCGCCTTGACGTACTCGAAGGCGTCCTTCTCGTCGCCCGACAGGTGGTGGGCGTTGCCCGAGGTGGTGTTGTGGGTGCGCGCGCCGCCCAGCTCCTCCATGCCGACGTCCTCGCCGGTGACCGTCTTGATGACGTCGGGCCCGGTGATGAACATGTGCGAGGTCTGGTCGACCATCACCACGAAGTCGGTGATCGCGGGGGAGTAGACCGCGCCGCCCGCGCAGGGGCCGACGATCACGCTGATCTGCGGGATCACCCCCGAGGCGTGGGTGTTGCGGCGGAAGATCTCGCCGTACATGCCCAGCGAGGTGACGCCCTCCTGGATGCGGGCCCCGCCGGAGTCGTTGATGCCGATCACCGGGCAGCCGGTCTTCAGCGCGAAGTCCATCACCTTGACGATCTTCTCGCCGAACACCTCGCCCAGCGCCCCGCCGAAGACGGTGAAGTCCTGTGAGAAGACCGCCACCGGGCGGCCCTCCACGGTGCCGTAGCCGGTCACGACGCCGTCGCCGTACGGCCGGTTCGCCGCCATGCCGAAGTTGGTGGAGCGGTGCCGGGCCAGCTCGTCCAGCTCGGTGAACGACCCCTCGTCCAGCAGCAGTTCGATCCGCTCCCGGGCGGTGAGTTTGCCCTTGGCGTGCTGTTTCTCCACGGCACGCGCCGAGCCGGCGTGCGTCGCCTCCTCGATGCGGTGGCGCAGGTCGGCGAGCTTGCCCGCCGTCGTGTGGATGTCGTACTGCGGCTCGGCCATGGAGGCGGCTCTCCTGCTCTCGGCGGGTCGTACGCGTACGGTCCGCGCGTACGTGACTGGCGAGTAACGCTGTTGCGTAGCGTAGTGGTGACGGAGACGAACGAGCAGTGCGGCGTTCACCACATCCCGTACGTGCCGGGCGGGCGCGGCACCCGGCGGCGGGCGCGGCTCATAGGGTGGGGGCATGACGTCCAGCCGCTGGTCCGACCTGGAACGGCCGCCGCTCAACGCCGTGGCCCTGCGCAAGGCGGTGGTCACACCGGAAGCGGTATGGACCTCGCTCGATGTGGTGGAGGCCACCGGCTCCACCAACAGCGACCTGTCCGCCCGGGCCGCCGCCGGCACGCCGGAGGGCGCGGTGCTGGTCGCCGAGGAGCAGACCACCGGCCGCGGCCGGCTGGACCGGCGCTGGAGCGCCCCGGCCCGCTCCGGACTGTTCTTCTCGGTCCTGCTCCGACCGGGTGAGGCGGCCGCGACCGCCGACGGTGTGCGCCGGCCCGTCCCCGTGCACCGGTGGGGCTGGCTGCCGCTGCTGGCCGGGGTGGCCACCGCCACCGCGCTGTCCCGCGCCGCCGGCGTCGACACGGCCCTCAAATGGCCCAACGACCTGCTGCTGACCGTCGACGGCGAGGAGCGCAAGGCCGGCGGCATCCTCGCCGAGCGGGTCGGAGACGGCGCCGTCGTCCTCGGCATCGGGCTCAACGTCTCGCTGCGCGCCGAGGAACTGCCGGTGCGCACCGCCACCTCGCTGGCGCTGGCCGGGGCCGCCGGCACCGACCGCGACCCGCTGCTGCGGGCGGTGCTGCGCTCGCTCGGCGACTGGTACGACGCCTGGCGCGCCGCGGACGGCGACCCGGCCGCCTCCCGGCTCCAGCAGACCTACGCGGCCGGCTGCGCCACGCTCGGCCGCCAGGTGCGGGCCGAGCTGCCCGGCGGCCGGGACCTGTCCGGCACGGCGGTGGCGGTCGACGGCGACGGGCGGCTGGTGATCGCCGGGCCGCAGGGGGAGCAGCCGGTCGACGCCGGGGACGTCGTCCATCTGCGCCCCACCGAAGGAGAGTGAGCCAGGGCACACCTGCCGTATCGTTGAGGGGCTGCGTCGTCTCGATGATCGGAAGGGCTGTGCGCAGGGACTTCTCAGGGGCCGGGCGGTAAGCGTGGACAACGACAGCCCCCCGCCGAGCGCCCCCGGCGGCGATGCCGCCTCCGACGGTGCGCGTGCCGCTGCGGGCGGTGCGCGCGCCGCGTCCGGTGACGGGCCCGGGCACGTGTCCGAGGGTGAGGGCGGCGGGGAGCCGGCGCCTGCCGGTGCCGTCCAGGACCCGGACGAGACCGCGGGTGAGCCTTCGGGCGGGACCGTGGGTGAGTCTTCGGACGAGTCTTCGGGTGAGCCGGGTGAGACCTCGGGTGAGCCGGACGTGTCCGGTGAGGCGGGCGACCCGGGTGACCCGGGCAGTTTTGGCGACCCCGGGGACGGCGGCGACCCCGAGGGCCCGGGCGAACACCCGCTCGCCCTCCGGCTGGAGCAGCTGATCCTGGGCGCGCCGCGCCAGTACACCCCCTTCCAGGCGGCCCGCACCGCGGGCGTGTCCATGGACCTGGCCTCCCGCTTCTGGCGGGCCATGGGCTTCGCCGACATCGGCCAGGCCAAGGCGCTCACCGAGGCCGACGTGCTGGCGCTGCGCCGGCTGGCGGGCCTGGTCGAGGCGGGGCTGCTCAGCGAGTCGATGGCGATCCAGGTGGCGCGGTCGACCGGGCAGACCACCGCGCGGCTCGCCGACTGGCAGACCGACTCCTTCCTCGAAGGGCTGACCGAGCCGCCCGAGCCCGGTATGACCCGCGCCGAGGTGGCCTACCCGCTGGTCGAGTTGCTCCTGCCCGAGCTGGAGGAGTTCCTGATCTACGTCTGGCGCCGCCAGGTCGCGGCCGCCACCAGCCGGGTGGTGCAGTCCGACGACGAAGAGGCGGTCGACCGCCGGCTCGCCGTCGGCTTCGCCGACCTGGTCGGCTTCACCCGGCTCACCCGCCGGCTGGAGGAGGAGGAACTCGGCGAGCTGGTCGAGGCGTTCGAGACCACCGCGGCCGACCAGGTCGCCGCGTACGGGGGGCGGCTGATCAAGACGCTCGGCGACGAGGTGCTCTTCGTCGCCGACGACCCCGGTACGGCGGCCGAGATCGGGATGCGGCTGATCGAGACGATGACCGGCGACGAGACGATGCCCGCACTGCGGGTGGGGATGGCCTTCGGCACCGTCACCACGCGCATGGGCGACGTGTTCGGCACCACCGTCAACCTCGCCTCCCGCCTCACCTCGATAGCGCCCCGGGACGCGGTCCTGGTGGACGGCGACTTCGCGGAGGCGCTCGGCGCGGCGGGCGAGGCGCCCCTGTCGGAGGCGGACGTCGAGGCGGACGACGCGACCACCGAGAAGTACCGCTTCGCGCTCCAGCCGATGTGGCGCCGCCCGGTCCGCGGGCTCGGCGTGGTCGAGCCCTGGCTGCTGTCCCGCCGCGACACCTGACCGGGGCGGCCCGCAGGCACCTGACCGGGCTTCTCCGGGGGCGCCCGGGCCGGGCCGTGCGAGGATGGCGCGAGGTTCGCGATCGTTAACTGCACGGGAGGGACGGGCGGCATGGGCGAGCAGGGGAACACCGGCGGCGCGCGCAGGTTCGGGGACGTCGTCGAGGTGCGGCGGCATGGCGAGCACGTCGCCGAAGTGGTGCTGGACCGCCCGCAGGCGATGAACGCGGTCTCCACCGCGATGGCCGAGGCGATCGCGGCGGCGTGCGCGGCGCTGGCCGCCGACCCGGCCGTGAGCGTCGCCGTCCTGACCTCCTCCAGCGAGCGCGCCTTCTGCGCCGGCGCGGACCTGAAGGAGCGCAACGAACTGAGCGACGCCGAACTGCTGCGCCAGCGCCCGCGGGCCAGGGCGGCCTACGGCGGGGTGCTGGACCTGCCGATGCCCGCGATCGCCGCGGTGGGCGGCTTCGCGCTGGGCGGCGGCTACGAACTCGCGCTGTCCTGCGACCTGATCGTGGCGGACGAGGCCGCGGTGGTCGGCCTGCCCGAGGTCTCGGTGGGGGTGATCCCCGGGGGCGGCGGCACCCAGCTGCTGCCGCGCCGGGTCGGGGCGGCCAAGGCGGCGGAACTGGTCTTCACCGCGCGGCGCGTCCCGGCGGCCGAGGCGCTGGCGCTGGGCATGGTCGACCAGGTCGTACCGGCCGGCCGGGCCCGTACCGCAGCGCTGGAGCTGGCGGCGCGGATCGCGGCCAACTCCCCGGTGGGGCTGCGCGCCGCCAAGCAGGCCCTGCGGGTCGGCCACGGCCTGGACCTGCGGGCGGGGATGGAGGTCGAGGACGCGGCCTGGCGCACCGTCGCCTTCTCCGCCGACCGGGCGGAGGGCGTCGCGGCGTTCAACGAGAAGCGGCGGCCGGCCTGGCCGGGGTGGTGAACCCGGCGAGAGCAGTGGCAGGTCCGTTCGGCCCAGTGCGGGGCCGGGTCGCCCGTCGAGCCCGGGCAAAGGTGCCTAGCCTGGGGTGATGGCGGAAGGTACGGCCGATGTGCGGCTGCGGGCGGTCGTCGAGTTGGCGCAGGCGCTGGCCACGGCGCAGACCCCGCTCGCCACGGTGCGGGCAGGGGCGCGGGGCGCCCGGCTGGCGATGCAGGGCGCCTTCGCCGCGGTCTCGTCCTGGGAGCGGGAGTCCGGCCGGCTGCGGGTGCTGGTCAACGACGGCGACCTGGCCCCCGGTGAGGAGCCGGAGCCGGCCGACGAGTCGTACTCGGTGCACGACTTCCCGGAGATCGCCGAGTTCCTGCACGGCACTTGGGCGGCCGGCGGCGAGCCGCACGCCTGGGTGGAGACCGAGGACGCGTCCGGCACCTCGCCCGGCGGCGGGAGCTGGGGCCGGGCCGCGGCGCTGCGCCGGCGCGGCCGCGGCAGCTGCGTGGTCGCGCCGATCGTGCTGCACGGGCGGGCCTGGGGCGAGTTGTACGTCGCGCGGCGGGTGGGCGAGGCGGGCTTCGACCGCAAGGACGCGGATTTCGCCACGGTGCTGGCCACGCTGCTCGCGTCGGGCATCGCGCAGACCGAGCGGCTGGCGGAGGTCCGGCTCCTGGCGTTCACCGACCCGTTGACGGGGCTGGGCAACCGCAGGGCGGTGGACGTGCGGCTGGACGAGGCGCTGGAGCTGCACCGGCGGCAGGGCGTGGTGGTCAGCCTGATGGTGTGCGACCTCAACGGGCTGAAGCGGGTCAACGACCGGCTCGGCCACGCGGTCGGGGACCGGCTGCTGGAACGGTTCGGCTCGCTGCTGTCGCTGTGCGGGGCGATGCTGCCCGGGAGCCTGGCGGCGCGGCTGGGCGGGGACGAGTTCTGCATCGTGGCGGTGGGGCAGAGCGCGGACGAAGTGGTGCGCGCCGCCGACGAGTTGTGCCGCCGTGCGGCCGAACTGGAGGTCGGCGACGGGGTGGCGTGCGGGGTGGCCTCCACCGAGGACCCGATCGGGCCGGTACGGTCCGCGCGGCGGCTCTTCCGGCTGGCGGACGCGGCGCAGTACCGGGCGAAGGCGCTGCGCGCGGACCACCCGGTGGTGGCCGGCCGCGAGGGCCCGCAGGACCCGGTGGTGCGGCTCGCCGACACCCCGCCGCCGCATCCCGACGCCGACCGCCGCACGCTCCGCGGCCATCACCCCTGACCCGGGCATGCCCGCGGGGTTCTGAGGCGTGGGGCTCGGAGGCGGGCGTGGGGGCGGGTGACAGCGGGGGATTCAGTGCTTAGGGTTTGTGAATATGAATATGCAGAACGTGGTGGTGGGGGCGTACGGGGTCGCGGCCGAGGACGTGGTGGCCGTGGCGCGGGGGGACGCCCGGGTGGAGGTCGGGGCGGAGGCGCTTCAGGGGGTGGCGCGCGCTCGGGAGGCGGTCGAGGCGCTGGCGGCGAAGCCGGAACCGGTCTACGGGGTGTCGACGGGGTTCGGCGCGCTGGCGGTGCGGCACATCAGCCCGGAGCTGCGGGCGCAGTTGCAGCGCAGCCTCGTACGCTCGCACGCCGCGGGGATGGGGCCGCGGGTGGAGCGCGAGGTGGTGCGGGCGCTGATGTTCCTGCGGCTGAAGACGCTGGCGTCGGGCCGTACCGGGGTGCGGCCGGTGGTCGTGGAGACGATGGCGGCGGTGCTGAACGCGGGGATCACCCCGGTCGTCCACGAGTACGGCTCGCTCGGCTGCTCCGGGGACCTCGCGCCGCTCGCGCACTGCGCGCAGGTGCTGATGGGGGAGGGCGAGGCGGAGGGGCCGGACGGCGTGGTGCGCCCGGCGGCCGAACTGCTCGCCGAGCACGGCATCGAGCCGGTCGAACTGCGGGAGAAGGAGGGCCTCGCCCTCATCAACGGCACCGACGGCATGCTCGGCATGCTGGTGATGGCCTGCGCGGACCTGGCCGGGCTGTTCACCGCGGCCGACGTCACCGCCGCGCTGACGCTGGAGGCGCTGCTCGGCACCGACCGGGTGCTCGCGCCCGAACTGCACGCGATCCGCCCGCACCCCGGGCAGGCGGCCAGCGCGGACAACATGCTCAGGGTGCTCGCCGGCTCCGGCCTGACCGGGCACCACCAGGACGACGCGCCGCGGGTGCAGGACGCGTACTCCGTGCGGTGCGCGCCGCAGGTCGCCGGGGCCGGACGGGACACCCTGGCGCACGCCCGGCTGGTCGCCGAGCGCGAGCTCGCCGCGGCGATCGACAACCCGGTGGTGACCGAGGCGGGCACGGTCGAGTCGAACGGCAACTTCCACGGTGCTCCGGTCGGCTACGT
This sequence comes from Streptomyces sp. CA2R106, assembly GCF_037034245.1. Classification (NCBI taxonomy): domain Bacteria; kingdom Bacillati; phylum Actinomycetota; class Actinomycetes; order Kitasatosporales; family Streptomycetaceae; genus Streptomyces; species Streptomyces sp. CA2R106. The sequence continues at coordinate 30,449 of NZ_JBAGKC010000025.1, read as the reverse complement.
GCTGGACTTCCTGGCGATCGCGGCGGCCGACCTCGCCTCGATCGCGGAGCGCCGTACGGACCGGCTGCTCGACCGGAACCGGTCGCACGGGCTGCCGCCCTTCCTCGCGGACGACCCGGGGGTGGACTCCGGGCTGATGATCGCCCAGTACACGCAGGCGGCGCTGGTCAGCGAGATGAAGCGGCTCGCGGTGCCCGCGTCGGTCGACTCGATCCCGTCCTCGGCGATGCAGGAGGACCACGTGTCGATGGGCTGGTCGGCGGCGCGGAAGCTGCGGACCGCGGTGGACGCGCTGGCGCGGGTGGTAGCGGTCGAGATGTTCGCCGCCACGCGGGCGCTGGAGATCCGGACCACCGGTACGCGGGCGCGGCCCGCGCCCGCGACCGCCGCGGTGCTCGCGGCGCTGCGCGCGGCCGGGGTGCCCGGCCCCGGGCGGGACCGGTTCCTCGCGCCCGACCTGGAGGCCGCGTGCGCCTTCGTCCGCGACGGTTCGCTGGTGCGGGCCGCGGAGAGCGTGACGGGGCCGCTGGCCTGATCCGCCGGCCCGCGTCCGGGCGCCCCTGATCCGGCCTTTCCGCGGGAGGAGGCTACGGCTCGGGGGCCGGGTCCTCGGCGTCGGCGGCTTCCAGCGCCTGGCGGGAGCGGCGGGTGGCGTTGACGACGAGGCCGGCGCCGGCCAGCAGGAAGACGCCGCCGCCTATCAGGTAGGGCTTGGTGTCGATCATGCCGGTCTCGGCGAGCCGGCCCGACAACGGCGCGGCCTGCGTCTCGGAGGCGGAGGCGGCGGCGGGTGCGGGTGCGGTGGCCGCGACCGGTGCGGTGTCCGCGGCGGTGGCGCCGTGCGCGGAGGGGACGAAGTAAAGCGCCGCCAGTACGGCGGCAGCGGCCGCGGCGACGTACGGGCGGGGCATGGCCATCTGATCCCCCAGCGGATGCGGCGAGTTGACCGTAGGCGCCGATCGTAGTGACTGGCGGCGGCCGGTGGGAAGCGGCGGGGGGCCGCGGGGCGGTGCGCGGTGCGTGGCCGGAGCGCTACGGAAAGCCGCGTGACGGGCATCACGGCGGATGGCGTGTCAAAGCCCACAATTTCCAGCGGAAAGGACATACGCGGCGGCTCGGCTGTTTCCATGGGTGGTGGAAGAAGCCCCGCTCCGATCGCTTCGGCCTGCGGGCGACCCCGACTTTTGGGAGAGACGCGTGACGCCGCCCGACACCGGAAACACCCCCACCTCCGAGCAGGACGGTCCCGCCGCGTACGGTCCTGCCGCGGCCGCCCGCCGGAAGCGGAAGGTCTTCCGCCGCAGCACCCTGGCGGCGCTCGCGGTGGTGGCCGGTGGCGCGGTGGGCCTGACCGCGTGCGGCGGGCACAGCAGCAGCGCGAGCAGCCAGAACGCGGCCGCGACGATCTCCCCGACCGCGAGCGCCTCCTCCTCCGGTGCGTCCGGTGCGTCCGGTGGCGGCGCGAGCCCGAGCAGCTCCGCGTCGGCCCAGGCCGCCGCGGACGCGGCCGCCGCCAAGCAGACCTCGGCCGCGAAGATCACCATCACGCCGAAGACCGGTACCACCGGTGCGGCGGTGAGCGGCGCGGTGCAGGTGAAGGCCACCGGCGGCAAGCTGACGAAGGTGACGATGACCGGCGTCGCGTCCGGCCACACCGTCTCCGGCACGCTGTCGTCCGACGGCACCACCTGGACGCCGAACGGCACGCTCGCCCACGGCATCCAGTTCCACATATCCGCCACCGCCACCGACACGCAGGGGCGTACCACCAGCGCGCAGTCGACGTTCGGCACCAAGTCGAGCACCGGCACCTTCGTCGGGTACTTCACCCCGGAGGACGGCTCCACCGTGGGCGTGGGCATGCCGGTCTCGATCAACTTCAGCAAGGCGATCTCCTCCGCCGACCGGGCCGCGGTGCAGCGCGGGATCAGCGTGAGCTCCAGCAGCGGGCAGGCGGTGGTGGGCCACTGGTTCAGTTCCACCCGGCTCGACCTGCGGCCGCAGACCTACTGGGCGGCGGGCTCGCACGTCACGCTCAAGCTCAAGCTGGCCGGCGTCGAGGGCTCCGCGGGCGTGTACGGCGTGCAGAACAAGACCGTCAGCTTCGACGTGGGCCGCTCGCAGGTCTCCACGGTCGACGCGTCCACGCACACGATGACCGTGGTCCGCGACGGCAAGGTGATCAAGACGCTGCCGATCTCCGCGGGCAGTGACGACCACAGCACGTACAACGGCCAGATGGTCATCGAGGAGAAGGACCAGACGACCCGGATGAACGGGGCGACCGTCGGCTTCACCGACAGCGACGGCAAGGGCGAGTACGACATCCCGGACGTGCCGCACGCCATGCGGCTGAGCGACTCCGGGACCTTCATCCACGGCAACTACTGGACCGCGAAGTCCGTCTTCGGCACCGCCAACACCAGCCACGGCTGCATCGGCCTGAGCGACGTCAAGGGCGGCAAGGACGACACGACGGACGCGGCGTGGTTCTACGACAACTCGCTGATCGGCGACGTGGTCGTGGTGAAGAACTCGCAGGACAAGACGATCCAGGCGTCCAACGGGCTCAACGGCTGGAACCTGTCGTGGAGCCAGTGGGTGGCCGGTTCGGCGCTGTAGTCAGGGCGCTGTAGTCAGGGCGCCGTCGCGGCGGGGGCCGCGGCGGTGTGAATCCAGGCGGCCGGGTCGTCCAGGACGGCCCGGACCGCGCTGTACGCGGCGCCCCGCAGCACCCCGTCGCGGCCCAGCCGCGAGGTGATCACGTCCTGCGGGCGCCACCGGCGGTCGGTGACGCGGGCGGCCAGTTCGCGGCGGGCGCCGGGCAGCAGCCAGGGCGCGAGGTCCGCGAGCGGGCCGCCGACCACCACGGCCTGCGGGTCGAGCAGGTTGACGGCGCCGCTCAGCGCGGTGCCCAGGGCCTCGCCGGCCCGATCCAGCGCGTCCAGGGCGGCGCTGTCGCCCGCGGCCGCGGCCGCGCGCAGGTCGGCGGGGGTGGCGGCGCCGGCCGCGCGCAGCAGGGCGGTCTCGCCCGCGAAGGTCTCCAGGCAGCCGTGGGCGCCGCAGGAGCACAGGGGGCCGTCGGGGCGGACCGGTACGTGGCCGAGCTCGCCGGCGAAGCCGCGGGCGCCGCGGAAGAGGCGGCCCTCCACGATCAGGGCGGCGCCGATGCCGATCTCGGCGGAGACGTGGACGAAGTCGGCGAGGCGGTGGTGGCCGCCGAGCCAGAGTTCGGCGAGGGCGCCGAGGTTCGCCTCGTTCTCCACGACGGTGGGGTGGGGGCCCAGGGCGGTGACGGGGACGTTCTCCCAGCCGAGGTTCGGGGCGCGCAGGACGGTGCCGCGGTCGCGGCCGACCAGGCCCGGGACGGCGACGGTGGCGCCGACCGGGTGCAGGTCCAGGGCGGCGGCTTCCTCCGTGACCTGGGCGGTCAGGCCGGCGAGTTCGGCGAGGACGGCGGGGGCCGGGCGGCCGCGGTTCGCGGCGGGCAGCTCGGTGCGGCAGCGGACCTCGCCGCGCAGGTCCACGACGCATGCGGCGAGGTGGTCGACGCCGATTTCCGCGCCGAGCCCTGCGGGGCCGGTGGCGGGCAGCGCGAGGGCGGTGCCCGGGCGGCCCACGGTGCCGGGGCGGCGGGCGCCGCGTTCTTCCAGGAGGCCGGCGGCGAGGAGTTCGTCGACGAGGGTGGAGACGGTGGCGCGGGTGAGGCCGACTGTCGTCGCGACCGTGGCGCGGGTGAGGTCTTCTTCCGTTGCCAGGGCTCGCATGACCAGGGAGAGGTTGCGGTGGCGTAGTTCCGATTGGGCGCCGGTGCGTTTGATTTTGATCAGGGGGCTCCTTCCGTTTTCGGGGCTGCGTCCACCCTATGTGCGGGGGCTTTCCGGGTGTTCTCCCCGCCCACCCGCCCGCTTCTGCCCGACGGCACGCTTCTGGTCCCGGCCGCCCGCCGCGGAGCTGCGCCCGCGTCCCCGGCTGTCCCGGGTGGTGGGCTGGTCGCGCAGTTCCCCGCGCCCCTGCGGGCGCGTCTGCCCGATGCGGCAGCATCCCGGGTGGAGCCCGCGCCCCGGTGGGGCGGGGCGCGGGGGGGGAGGGGTCAGCCGGCGAGGGGGAGGGCGGCGGCGAGGCGGGCGAGGGTGGCGTGGTCGCGGGGGAGCGGGGGGAGGAGGTCGCCGTGGTCGGTGCGCCAGCGGGCGGCGACGGCGGCGGGCTGTTCGCCGGTGAGGAGGGTGGCGGCCTGGACGGCGGCGCCCAGGGCGACGAGTTCGGAGGCGGCGGGTACTTGGACGGCGCGGCCGGACAGCCGTCGTACGGTGTCGCGCCAGGCGGCGCCGCGCGCGCCGCCGCCGATGAGCAGGATCGGCTCGTCCGGGGCGTGCCCGGCGCCGTCGACGGCGAGGACGAGGTCGAGCGCGGCGAGAAGGGCGTAGACGGCCCCGTCGTACGCGCCCTGGAGGATCTGCCCGGCGGTGGTGTCGTGACGTACTCCGGTGAGCAGCCCCGAGGCGTAGGGGAGGTTGGGGGTGCGCTCGCCGTCGAGGAAGGGGAGGAAGGCGACCGAGCCGCCCGGCTCGACCTCCTCCCGGCCGCGCCCGAGCAGCTCCGCCACCTTGTCCACCGCGAGCGTGCAGTTCAGCGTGCACGCCAGCGGCAGCCAGCCGCCGTCGGCCGCGGCGAACCCGGCGACGGTCCCGGACGGGTCGGCGGGACGCTGGCGGGCGACGGCGTAGACGGTCCCGGAGGTGCCGAGGCTGAGCACCGGCTGCCCGGGGGCGACCCCGAGCCCGAGCGCGGCGGCCGCGTTGTCGCCGGTGCCCGCGCCGACGAGCGCGCCGGGCCGCACCCCGGCGCCCTCCCGTACGGTGCCGGCCGCTTCACCGGGCCCGAGCACCGCGGGCAGCAGCTTCGGGTCGAGCCCGACCTCGGCGAGCAGCGCCTCGTCGTACGCCCCGGTGCTCGCCGCCCACCAGCCGGTGCCGGAGGCGTCGCCGCGGTCGGTGACGGCGGCGCCGCTCAGCCGTTCGGTGAGGAAGTCGTGCGGCAGCCGGACCGCGGCGGCGGCCGCGGCCGCCTCGGGCTCGTGGGTGCGCAGCCACTCCCACTTGGCGACGGTGAAGCTCGCCGCGGGCACCGAGCCGATCCGCTCGGCCCACCAGTCCGCGCCGTGCCGCGCCACCAGCTCCTCGGCCTGCGGAGCGGACCGCACGTCGTTCCACAGCAGCGCGTCCCGCACCGGGCGGCCCCGCTCGTCGAGCACGACCAGGCCGTGCTGCTGCCCGCCGACCGCTATCGCGTCGGCGCGCCCGGCGTACCCGCCGAGCTGGCCCAGCGCATCCTGAAGGGCGCGCCACCACACCTCGGGGTCGGTCTCGCGCCCGGCGCCGGCGCTGACGGTGTGCGCGGCCTGGCCGCGGGCCAGCACCTCGCCGTTGTCCACGTCCACCGCCAGCACCTTCGTGGACTGCGTCGAGCTGTCCACACCGAGCACGACCTGCCCTTGTCCCGCCATGTGATCCGGGTCCTTTCGCACGGTCCCACTTCCCAACACCGGGCTCGCATACTAATTTGTTCAACAGTCTGACGAATAGGAGCCGACCGCCATGACATCCGAGACGAACCTCACTCCCACCCCCGCCGACAAGTTCACCTTCGGACTGTGGACGGTGGGCTGGCAAGGACGCGACCCGTTCGGCGACGCCACCCGCGCGCCGCTCGACCCGGTCGAGTCGGTGCACCGCCTCGCCGAGCTGGGCGCGTACGGCGTGACGTTCCACGACGACGACCTGATCCCCTTCGGCTCTTCCGACGCCGAGCGCGAGCAGCACGTCAAGCGCTTCCGGCAGGCGCTGGCCGAGACCGGCATGAAGGTGCCGATGGCCACCACCAACCTCTTCACCCACCCGGTGTTCAAGGACGGCGGCTTCACCTCCAACCTCCGCGAGGTGCGCCGCTTCGCACTGCGCAAGGTGATCCGCAACATCGACCTGGCGGTGGAGCTGGGCGCCGAGACCTACGTCGCCTGGGGCGGCCGCGAGGGCGCGGAGTCCGGCGGCGCCAAGGACGTACGCGTCGCCCTGGACCGGATGAAGGAAGCCTTCGACATCCTCGGCCAGTACGTCACCGAGCAGGGCTACGACCTGCGCTTCGCGGTGGAGCCCAAGCCGAACGAGCCGCGCGGCGACATCCTGCTGCCCACCGTCGGCCACGCGCTGGCGTTCATCAACTCGCTGGAGCGCCCCGACATCGTGGGCGTCAACCCCGAGGTCGGCCACGAGCAGATGGCCGGGCTGAACTTCCCGCACGGCATCGCCCAGGCCCTGTGGCACGGCAAGCTCTTCCACCTCGACCTCAACGGCCAGACCGGCATCAAGTACGACCAGGACCTGCGGTTCGGCGCCGGCGACCTGCGCTCGGCGTTCTGGCTGGTGGACCTGCTGGAGCGGGGCGGCTACCAGGGCCCGCGGCACTTCGACTTCAAGCCGCCGCGCACCGAGGACATGAGCGGGGTGTGGGCGTCCGCGGCCGGCGGCATGCGCAACTACCTGATCCTCAAGGAGCGGGCCGCCGCCTTCCGCGCCGACCCGGTCGTGCAGGAGGCGCTGCGGACCTCCGGTCTGGACGAGCTGGGGCAGAGCACGCTGGGTTCCGGTGAGACGCTGGCCGACCTGCTCGCCGACCGCAGCGCCTACGAGGACTTCGACGCGGACGCCGTGGGCGAGCGCGGGATGGCCTTCGAGGCGCTGGACCAGCTCGCCATGGACCACCTGCTCGGCGTGCGCTGAGCCGTGCGGCGTGCGCCGGCCGCGCAGGTCGCGCGCACGCCGGGCCGGGCGACGGAACAGACTCCCGCACGAACCTGGGGACCGGCTGTGAACAGGCCGTGCGCGGCCTGTCCAAGGAAGAAATAATCCTTCGCTCAGCGAGCTCTCATCCCCGCGTGGCATTTCTCAACTCCCCCTCACATTCGCCTCACGGCGCCCTCACCACCGATTCCTACCGTTGCGCCGCAGTGGGAGCAGGGGGTGGACGCTTCGCCCTCCTCGCGTCCACCCCCTGCTCCTCGCACCTGTCCTGGTGCGGTTCCCCTGCGTATCCCTGCCAACACGAGGAATCGGATGTTCTTCACGTATCTCCGGCGCGAGCTGCGTCGCCGGCGCAAGGCGGCGCTCGTGGTCGCGCTGGGCCTCGCGCTCGGCATCGGCCTCGTCATCACGGTCGACTCGGTCTCGTCCGGCATGGACCAGGCCCAGGGCAAGGTCCTCAAGTCGCTCTACGGCCTGGGCACCGACATGACGGTGACCAAGGCCGCGCCCGCCTCCGGCTCGGGCTCCACCACCCGCCCGAAGTTCGACTTCGACGCCAAGAGCGACGGCTCGTCCCAGAGCAGCGACCGGGTCACCGTGCAGGGCTTCCAGACCCTGGCCTCCTCGGTCGTCACCAGCGTCGGCAAGCAGAAGAACGTCGCCAGCGCGGTCGGCGGCCTCAACCTCCAGGTGCTGAAGATCGACGGCACCTTCACGCCCGGCCAGTTCCAGCAGAACAAGACCAGCGGCTCCAGCAGCTCCGGCGGGGGCGGCGGCTTCCCCGGCGGCTCCGGCAGCAGCACCCCGCAGGGCCAGGTCAGGGGCGGCGGCGCGCAGTTCGACGCCAACAGCTACACGATGTACGGCGTGGACGTGTCGAACCTGGCGCTCGGCCCGCTCTCCTCCTCCAAGATCACCTCCGGCACCACCTTCACCTCCGCCGACAGCAACGCCAAGGTGATGGTCGCCGACTCCGCCTACGCCAAGCAGAACAAGCTCAAGGTCGGCTCCACCGTCACCGTCAAGAGCACCAAGTACAAGGTGATCGGCATCGCCACCGCCGACAGCGGTGACTCCGCGGCCAACCTCTACCTGCCGCTGAAGCAGGCGCAGACCCTCGCCTCCTCGGCGAACAAGATCACCACGATCTACGTCAAGGCGTCGGACTCCAAGCAGATCTCCACGGTGAAGTCCGAGATCCAGAAGAACATCTCCGGCACCACCGTCACCACCTCCGCCGACCTGGCCTCCACGGTCTCCGGTTCGCTGTCCACGGCCTCCTCGCTCGCCTCCAACGTCGGCAAGTGGCTGTCCATCGCGGTGCTGATCGCCGCGTTCCTCGTCGCCGGCCTGCTCACCTCCTCGGCGGTCAGCCGCCGGGTGCGCGAGTTCGGCACGCTCAAGGCGCTCGGCTGGAAGAGCGGCCGCGTCACCCGCCAGGTCATGGGCGAGGCCCTGGTCAACGGCCTGATCGGCGGTGTGCTCGGGATCGCGCTGGGCCTGGCCGGCGCGTTCGCCGTCACCGAGATCAGCCCCACGCTCAGCGCCCAGCTCGGCTCCACCGCCTCCACCGGCGGCGGCACGGGCGGCCCCGGCGGGGGCGGCGGCTTCGGCGGCGGTGCCCGGCAGGCCGCGTCCAAGACGCTCGACATCGCGCTGAGCGCGCCGGTCAGCGCCGGCACCATCGTGCTGGCCGTCGGCCTGGCCATCGGCGGCGGACTGATCGCCGGTGCCTTCGGCGGCTGGCGCGCCTCGCGGCTGCGCCCGGCCGACGCGCTGCGCCGCGTCGAGTAGCCGCCGCCGGTCCGGCCGCCGCCCGCACCTCCCCTGGGCGGGCGGCGGCCGGCCAGGGCCGTCCACCCCGGCCGCCCACCTTCCCTTCCGCTCCCAGGAGTCCAGCCATGTACCAGCTCAACGGCGTGACCAAGCAGTACCGCCGGGGCAAGACGACCGTCGACGCCCTGCGCGGTATCGACCTCACCATCGCCGACGGCGACCAGGTCGTCATCCAAGGCCCCACCGGCGGTGGCAAGTCCACCCTGCTCCAGATGCTCGGCGGACTCGACCGCCCCACCACCGGGGCCGTCGAACTCGACGGCACCGACCTGGCCAAGCTCAGCGAGGCGCGGCTGACCAAGGTCCGCTCGGAGAACATCGGCTTCATCTTCCAGAGCTTCAACCTCATCCCCACGCTCACCGCGCAGGAGAACGTGGAGACCGCGCTGGTGCCGATGGGCGTCAAGCCCGCCGAGCGCCGCACCCGCGCCGCGGCCGCCCTGGAGTCCGTGGGCCTCGGCGAGCGCCTGACCCACCTGCCGTCCGAACTGTCCGGCGGCCAGCAGCAGCGCGTCGCGATAGCCCGGGCCCTGGTCAAGGAGCCCAAGGTGCTGCTCGCCGACGAGCCGACCGGCAACCTCGACGAGAGCACCCGCGACGACATCATGGGGCTGCTCGAAGGGCTGTGGCGCGACCGCGGGCTGACCTTCATCCTCGTCACCCACGACTCCACCATCGCCAAGCGCGCCCCCCGCCTGGCCACCATCCGCAAGGGCACCCTGACGGTGCGGGAGTCCGCCAAGAAGTGAGCCCCGCCGCTCCTGAGCCCCGCCCGTGCCCTGCTGCCTTGGGCACGGGCGGTCAGCCGGGCCGGCGGGCCGCCGGTCAGCCGGTCAGGTCCTGCCCGGCGGCCCGCTCCTGGGCCTCGAGCAGTTCCTCGCCGTGCTCCCGGGTCCAGTCGCCCATCGCCCGGAGTGGGCCCTCCACCAGGCTGGCGCCCAGCGGCGTGAGCCCGTAGTCGACCCGGGGCGGCGCGGCGCGGTAGGCGCGGCGCTCGACCAGCCCGTTGGCGAGCAGGCGGCGCAGCGACTCGGTGAGCACCTTGTCGCTGATCCCCCCGCCCAGCGCCCGCAGCCCGGCCCGCCGCAGCGGCCCCGCGCTCAGCCCCGCCAGGATCACCGGGTCCCAGGTGTGCGCGAGCAGCTCGGTGGCCGCGCGCAGCCGGCAGTCCACGAGCGTCCGCCCGCGCAGGGCGTCCGCCTGCCCCGCGCCCCGCCCCGGTCCGCCGCCGTCCGTGCCCGTGGTCGCTGCCATGCCCCCATCCTCCCGCACCTGTTTCCTACCGTCCGGTGCGTATCGGTTCTCCTACGGTGGCGCTCCCGCGGCGGCTGCGACCGGCAGAGCGCCGCCCGACACTTCGGGAGCACACCATGAGGATCGGAATTCTCGGCACCGGCGCCCTGGCGACGTCCCTGGGCACGGCGTGGGTACGGGCCGGGCACGAGGTGCTGGTCGGCGGCCGCTCGGCGGAGCGGGCCGCGGCCGCCGCGGCGGCGATGGGCGGCGGCGACGGCCGTACGGACGGCGGCGGGACGGCCCGCGCGGCCGCCACCGCCGCGGAGGCGGCCGCCGGGCGGGACGCGGTGCTGCTCGCCGTCTCCTGGGCCGGGGTGCCCGACATCCTGCGCGCGGCGGGCGCCGACCGCGGCGCGCTCGCCGGCACGGTGCTGGTCGACCCGGTCAACGCGGTGGACCACGGCGTCGGCGAGCACCTGCTGACCGACGGCCGCGCCGCCGCCGAGCACATCGCGGACCTCGCACCGGGCGCCCGCGTGGTCAAGGCGTTCCACCTCCTGCCCGCCGCGCGGTGGTCGGCGGCGGGCGGACCGGTCACCGTACCCGTCGCGGGTGACGACGAGGCCGCGCTGCGGACGGTCGCCGTCCTCGCGGGCGACGCGGGCGGGACCGCGGCGGTGGTCGGACCGCTGCGCCGGGCCCGGCAGTTGGAGGAGGCGGCGGGCCTGGTGATCGGGCTGGTCTTCGCCGGGTACGACCCGGCCGCGGCAGTCCCGCACGTGCCCGCCCGCGGCGCCGCGCGGGTCTGAACGCCCGCGCGCCCGTACGGTTCGGCCCGCGGCGGCGGTCAGCGGACGGGACCGTACGGCGGCTACGCTCGGCGCATGAACGATAGCCCTCACCCCCCGCGTGCCCACCAGCACTTCGAGACCCTGGCGATCCACGCCGGCCAGCCGGCCGACGCGCAGACCGGTGCGGTGGTCACGCCGATCTACCAGGTGTCGACGTACAAGCAGGACGGCGTCGGCGGCCTGCGCGGCGGCTACGAGTACAGCCGGTCGGCGAACCCGACCCGGACCGCGCTCGAGGAGAACCTCGCGGCCCTCGAAGGCGGCCGCCGCGGCCTGGCGTTCGCCTCCGGCCTGGCCGCGGAGGACTGCCTGCTGCGTACGGTGCTCACCCCCGGCGACCACGTGGTCATCCCCGACGACGCCTACGGCGGCACCTTCCGGCTCTTCGCGAAGGTCGCCGAGCGGTGGGGCGTGCTCTGGTCGGTCGCCGACACCTCCGACGTGCAGGCCGTGCGGGCCGCCGTACGCCCCGAGACGAAGCTGATCTGGGTGGAGACGCCCTCCAACCCGATGCTCGGCATCACCGACATCGCCGCGCTGGCCGGGGTGGCCCGGCAGGCCGGGGTGCGGCTGGTGGTCGACAACACCTTCGCCAGCCCCTACCTCCAGCAGCCGCTGGCGCTGGGCGCGGACGTGGTGGTGCACTCCATGACGAAGTACATGGGCGGCCACTCCGACGTGGTCGGCGGCGCGCTGGTCACCTCCGACGCCGGGCTCGGCGAGGAACTGGCGTACCACCAGAACGCGATGGGCGCGGTGGCCGGGCCGTTCGACGCGTGGCTGGTGATGCGCGGGATCAAGACGCTCGCGGTGCGCATGGACCGGCACTGCGAGAACGCCGGGCGGATCGCGGAGATGCTCCAGGGCCACCCGAAGGTGACCCGGGTGCACTACCCCGGGCTCTCCTCGCACCCCGGGCACGAGGTCGCGGCCAAGCAGATGCGCCACTTCGGCGGGATGGTGTCCTTCCAGGTGGCCGGCGGCGAGGAGGCGGCCGTCGCCGTCTGCGACCGGGCGCGGCTGTTCACCCTCGGGGAGTCGCTCGGCGGCGTGGAGTCCCTCATCGAGCACCCGGGCCGGATGACCCACGCGTCGGCCGCCGGCTCGGCGCTGGAGGTCCCGGCCGACCTCGTACGGATCTCGGTGGGCATCGAAGCGGCCGACGACCTCGTGGAGGACCTCCGCCAGGCCCTCGGCTGACGCGTTCGGTCCCCGGGCTCAGGTCAGGAGGAGGGCCGCGGCCAGGGCGGCGGTGAGCAGCAGGGCGGCGCAGAGGGCGCGGCGGAGCGTGCGGCGGCGCCGCAGCAGGGCGCGGCCCCTGCGGGCAGCACGCTCGGCGAGGTCCGGCGGGAGCGGGGGGTGCGGGGTGTCGAGGAGCCGCCGCACCTCCGCTTCGCGGCGGTTCGGCGGCAGCCCGCCGGCGGGGCTCACCGCCGGCTGCGCAGCCGCGCGCTGCCGCGCGCCGCGATCAGGGCGACCCGTTCGCACGCCATCCCGAGCATCGCCGCGGTCTGCTCCTCCCCGATCCCCTCGAAGTACCGCATGGTGACGACGAGCCGTTGACGCACCGTCAGGCCGTCCAGCGGGCCGCCGTGCGGGCGCCGCCACGGCCGGTAGCCGTACCGTACGAACAGCTCCGCGCGGGCGCGGTCGTAGGGGTCGTCGCCGGCCGGCTCCGGCCAGTGGGCGTAGAGCCGGGCGAGCGCGCCGGTCAGCAGCCGGTCGGCCGCGGCCGGATCACCGGTCAGCAGCAGCGCGGAGTGCAGCAGCCGCCCGCCCGCGCCGGCGACGAAATCGGCGAACTCGGCGTCCCTGCGGGCCTCCGCGGCCGCCCGGCGCCGACCCCCTGGGGTGCCCACGCGGACATGGGACGGCACGGGCGGCCACGCGGTCAATACCCGCGACCGGGCTCGCTGCCGGGATTGCCGCCGGGCCGTTGCGGTACTGCCGCCGGGACCGCCGCCCGTCCGCTGGCGGGCCGTCCCCTGTCCGCTGCCGGACGCCGCCCGTCCGCTACCGGTCGGCGCGTTCCGGGTCGCGCTGGGTGAGGCCGGCGTGCCAGTCGGCGAGCGCGATGTTGAACCGGCCGAGCAGCTCGGTGAACAGCTCGCGCTCCTGCTCCGACCAGTCCTCGGTGACCTTCGCCATCAACTGCCGTCGTGAGTCCCGTACTTCGCCCAGCCGGGCGCGGCCGCGCGGGGACAGCGCGAGCACCACCGCCCGCCCGTCCTCGGGGTGCGAGGTGCGCTTGACCAGGCCGGTGTCCACCAGCGGCGCGACCTGGCGGGTCACCGTCGAGGAGTCGATCCCCATCGCCTCGGCGAGCGCCTTGACGCCCATCGGGCCCTCGTGGTCGAGCCGGTTGAGCAGGAGGTAGGCGGCGCGGTCCATGGAGTTGCGGGCCCCGCCGATCCCGCCGAGCCGGGTCTGCTCGGCGCGGCGGGCGAAGAGGGCGACCTGGTGCTGGAGGCTCTCGAGGAGTTCGGTCGAGGTCTCCGGAGGGTTGGACATGACCTTCAAGCTCGCGTTCTGTCGGTTCGGTGGATGCGCGCCGGCGCGGATTGCGGTCGCGGCGGGCAGACGGGCGTACGGCGCCGGAACGGCGGGAAGTTGGGAGAAGAGTACGCGGCCCCGGAGGCCACCGGGAGCCTCGCGGCCGCATGTGCGACTTCGCGGGTGAACGCCTGCCCGTGATCGCCCGGCCGGACTGCGACACTGTGCCCCATGGACAACACGCGGTTCCAGCCGGTCACCTTGGACGACGTGCGCGGAGCGCACAAGATGCTCGCCGGGGTCGCGCGGGTCACCGCCATGGAGAGCTCCCGCCACCTGTCGGACCTGGTCGGCGCGCCGGTGTACCTGAAGTGCGAGAACCTCCAGCGCACCGGCTCGTTCAAGATCCGCGGCGCCTACGTGCGGATCGCCGGGCTGCGGCCCGAGGAGCGCGCGGCCGGCGTGGTGGCCGCCAGCGCCGGCAACCACGCGCAGGGCGTCGCGCTCGCCGCCTCCCTGCTGGGGGTGCGCTCCACCGTGTTCATGCCGGTGGGCGCCCCGCTGCCGAAGGTCGCCGCGACCCGCGAGTACGGCGCCGAGGTCCGGCTGGAGGGCGCCGTGGTGGACGAGACGCTGCGGGCGGCGATCGCGTACGCGGAGTCCACCGGCGCGGTCTTCATCCACCCCTTCGACCACCCGGACATCATCGCCGGGCAGGGCACGGTGGGCCTGGAGGTGCTGGAGCAGTGCCCCGAGGTGCGCACGGTGCTGGTCGGGGTGGGCGGCGGCGGGCTGGTGGCGGGGATGGCGGTCGCGGTCAAGGCGCTGCGGCCGGACGTGCGGGTCGTCGGGGTGCAGGCGGCGGGCGCGGCGGCGTACCCGCCCTCGCTCGCGGCCGGCCGCCCGGTGGCGCTGGGCTCGGTGGCCACCATGGCCGACGGCATCATGGTCGGCCGGCCCGGCGACGTGCCGTTCGCGGTGGTCAGCGAGCTGGTCGACGACGTGGTGACGGTCTCGGAGGACGCGCTGTCCTCCGCGCTGCTGCTGTGCCTGGAGCGGGCGAAGCTCGTGGTGGAGCCGGCCGGGGCCAGCTCGGTGGCGGCGCTGCTGGCGGCGCCGCGGTCGTTCGAGGGGCCGGTGGTGGCGGTGCTGTCCGGTGGGAACGTCGACCCGCTGCTGATGCAGCGCATCCTGCGGCACGGCATGTCGGCGGCCGGCCGCTACCTGTCGCTGCGGCTGCGGCTGACCGACCGGCCGGGCGCGCTGGCCGGGCTGCTGGCGACGCTGTCGCAGGCGGACGCCAACGTGCTGGACATCAGCCACATGCGCACCGACCCACGGCTCGGGCTCACCGAGGCGGAGGTCGAGGTGCATCTGGAGACGAAGGGGCCCGAGCACCGCGCGGCGGTGGCGGCGGTGCTGGAGGACGCGGGCTACACGGTGATCGGCTGACCCGTCCTGGCGTGGCCTGACCTGGCCTGGCCTGACCCGTCCTGGCGTGGCTTGACCTGGGCCGTCCTGGCCTGACCGCTCACTCGCTCACCCGCTCGCCTGGTCCGATCGGCCCGACGTTCCCGGGGCCGGCGGCGAAAACAGTTGACGCGATATATCGCGTCTGTCATAGTCGCGAACTATCGCGAGGGTGCCGGCCGCCGATGAGTTTCGGTCGGCGCACCGGTCGAACGGGGAAGCGGGACCCGGCCGCGCGCACGGCCGCCGGGCGCCTTGACCGCGCGTACCCCGGGACAACCCCCCGCGGACGTGTACACACGGACAACCGACGGGAGCGAAGACATGGCCGGCGCCATCTACGCCGAGGGTCTGGTGAAGACCTTCGGGGATGTCAGGGCACTGGGGGGAGTGGATCTCGACGTGCCGGAGGGCACCGTCCTCGGCCTGCTCGGCCCCAACGGGGCGGGCAAGACCACCGCCGTCCGCGTCCTGACCACCCTGCTCCGCCCGGACAGCGGCAGAGCCGTCGTCGCGGGCATCGACGTACTCAAGCACCCCAACGAGGTCCGCCGGCACATCGGGCTGTCCGGCCAGTTCGCGGCCGTCGACGAGTACCTGACCGGCCGGGAGAACCTCCAGATGGTCGCGCAGCTCTACCAGCTCGGCGCCAAGCGGGCCCGGGCCCGCGCCGACGAGCTGCTGGAGCGGTTCCACCTCGCCGACGCCGCCAACCGCGTCTCCAAGACCTACTCCGGCGGCATGCGGCGCCGGCTGGACCTGGCCGCGGCCCTCGTGGTCAGCCCGCCGGTGATGTTCATGGACGAGCCCACCACCGGACTGGACCCGCGCAACCGGCAGCAGCTGTGGGAGGTCATCCAGGAACTGGTGGCCGGCGGCACCACGCTGCTGCTCACCACGCAGTACCTGGAGGAGGCCGACCACCTCGCCCACGACATCTGCGTCATCGACCACGGCGTGGTGATCGCCCGCGGCACCGCCGACCAGCTCAAGGCGCAGACCGGCGGCGAGCGGATCGAGGTCGTCGCCCACGACCACAGCCGGATCGAGGACACCGTGGCCGTACTGGTCCGGTACGGCCGGGGCGGCCAGGACGCCGTCAGCGTCGACCGGCACACCCGCAAGGTGACCGTGCCGGTCACCGGCGGCGCCAAGCTGCTCGCCGAGGTGATCCGCGAACTGGACGCCGAGAGCATCGAGATCGACGACATCGGGCTGCGCCGCCCCACCCTCGACGACGTGTTCATCTCGCTGACCGGGCACACCGCCGAGGAGTCCGAGGCGCGGGCCGCGCGGGACGGCGACGGCGGCCCGGACTCCGCATCCTCGAAGGAGACCGTGAAATGAGCGTCGCCACCGGCACCCCGGACAGCCCGCGGACCACCCTCGCGCCGACCCCGCGCGGCGGCGCGCTCGGCTCGCTGCACGACTCCCTGGTCGTCGCCAAGCGCAACCTGCTGCGGATGATGCGCATCCCCGAGGTCGTGATCTTCGGCCTCTTCCAGCCGATCATGTTCGTGGTGCTCTTCAGCTACGTCTTCGGCGGGTCGGTCAACGTCGGCGGGTCGTTCAGCGCCTCGGACTACCGCAACTTCCTGATGGCCGGGATCTTCGCGCAGACCGTGACGTTCGCCACCGCCGGCGCCGGCGCGGGCATCGCCGACGACATGCACAAGGGCCTGATCGACCGGTTCCGCTCGCTGCCGATGTCCCGCGGCGCGGTGCTCACCGGCCGTACCCTCGCCGACCTGGTGCAGACCGCGCTGACCGTCGTGGTGCTCGCCTGCGTCGGGCTGCTCGTCGGCTGGCGCATCCACAACGGCCTGCCGAAGATGTTCGGCGCCTTCGCGCTCCTGCTGCTGCTCGGCTACGCCTTCTCCTGGATCGGCGCGCTGATCGGCCTGACGGTGCGCACCCCGGAGGCGGCCACCTCCGGCGGCCTGGTCTGGCTCTTCCCGGTGACGTTCGTCTCGAACGCGTTCGTCTCCCCGCAGAACATGACGCCCTGGCTGCGGCACGTCGCGGAGTGGAACCCCTTCAGCGCCACCGTCCAGGCCTCCCGCACCCTCTTCGGCAACCCGGGCGTCGTCCACTCCTCGGCCTGGCCGATGCAGCACCCGGTATGGGCCTCACTGGCCTGGTCCGTCCTGATCGTCGCGGTCTTCCGCACCCTCGCCGTCCGCAAATACCGCTCCGCCACCGCCTAGCCGCGCTCGCGTGTGCGACGTGCCCGGTCGGCTGTTCGGCAAAGCGACGGACAGCCGACCTGGCGGTGAGGGCCCCGGGTCGGGCCGTCGACGCAGCCGCCGTCAGGTGCTCGGGCCGGAGCCCGTACGGAGCATGCTCACGGCGCCGATCAGCTGAGACCTCTCCAACTGGTCCAGGACGTCGTCGAACGTGACGGGCGTCCGTGTGCGGCTGTTCGCTATCTCCATGACACAGCCGTAGATGACCCGGTCGTCCAAGTCGATCAGGTCCATGACGAAGTCGTCGGCCGTCTTCGACTCGATGCCCCACTCGGCAAGGCAGTCGGGGGGGAAGTGCTTGCGGTTGTTGGTCACGATGACCTGTGCGCCGGACTTGACGGCGGCAGCAAGGACATGCCGATCGTCCGGGTCGGGCAGCTTGAGGCCCTCGGTCAGCGACTCGTAACCGGTCACCAGGCAGTCGCGGACGGCTGCGTTCATGCGGCGCCGGAGCTCTGCGCGCTTGGCGTCGTCGCCGACGTTGTTGCGCCGCAGGGCCTCCTGCACCTCGTCCAGGATCTGCTCCGTCCACTTCGCCTGGACGATGCCGTGCCGAGCGAGGCGGATGAGCAGGTCCCTGACGGTGTTCGGGTAGAGCACGTTCGAGTCGTACAGGACGGTGAAGGCCATCT
This sequence comes from Streptomyces sp. CA2R106, assembly GCF_037034245.1. Taxonomy (NCBI): domain Bacteria; kingdom Bacillati; phylum Actinomycetota; class Actinomycetes; order Kitasatosporales; family Streptomycetaceae; genus Streptomyces; species Streptomyces sp. CA2R106. The sequence continues at coordinate 12,885 of NZ_JBAGKC010000025.1, read as the reverse complement.
CAGAGGAGCCCCAGCTCCTCGTCGAGACTGGTGAGGGAGTCGGCGGCGTCCTTCCGTTCCCGGTCGTCCCTGCGCTTGTACTCCATGACGTCGTTGAACTTCACCCGGCGGTGCCGGCCGACGAGTCCGAACGGGATCTTGCCGCTCTCGAGGAGCCCGACCAGGTAGGGCCGGGAGACGTTCAGCATGTCCGCTGCCTGCTGGGTGGTCAGCATGGCGTTGACCGGCATGAGCTGAACACCCTGGCCGTTGGCGAGCGCGGCAAGCATCGTGGCGAACATCTCGACGGTGGCACGCGGCAGGACGAGCGGGTCGTCATCGCCGTGCTCGCCGAGGATGGTGACGTCGGTGGTCACGTCGGTGTCGTGTGCGAGGTAGTCGCGAATCCTGCGGAGGGCTCGCTGCGCGCTTTCGGCGTCGACCGTGCCCGGCGCGATCTTGCGGCCTTCTGTTGCTGCGGCCATGTGAGTGCCCCTTCTCCTGATATTCGAAGTATCCGCAGTATTCGAAATATTCGCAACTCTTCCCGAGTGGCGATGTCCCGCGGCGGCTCCGAGGCGGCTCCGGGGCAGCCCACGCAGCGCAGCCCCGGCCGTCGGGGGACGGGCGGGGCTGCTGCGGGGGCGGGTGGGGGGAGGAGGAGGGGGTCAGCCCTGGTAGGGCTTCACGTCGAGGACCTTCACCGCTGCCGTCTTGCCGTTCGGCAGTTCGTACGTGGCGTCCTCGCCCTTGCGCTTGCCGGTCACACCGCGGCCGAGCGGGGACTGCGGCGAGTACGTCTCGAGGTCGCTGCTGACACCCTCGCGCGAGCCGAGCAGGAAGGTCAGGGTGTCGTCCGGGTCGCCGTCGAAGGCGATGGTCACCACCATGCCGGGCGCCACCACGCCGTCGTCGGCCGGCGCCTCGCCGACCTTCGCGGTCTCCAGGATCTGGTTGAGCTGCCGGATGCGCAGCTCCAGCTTGCCCTGGTCCTCACGCGCCGCGTGGTAGCCGGCGTTCTCCTTGAGATCGCCTTCCTGACGAGCTTCCTCGATCTTGGCGACGATCTCGGCGCGGGCCGGACCAGACAGGTGCTCCAGCTCGGCCTTGAGCTGGTCGTACGCCGCCTGGGTGAGCCAGGTGACGTTGTCGCTGGTCTGGGTCACTGGTGCTCCTCGTCGATACGGTCATGCGGTGTTCTGGTGCGTGTCCCCTCCCGGTGCACAAGTGCATTGCCACCCGGCGCCGGGACGAAACCACGAGCCTAACAATTCCTGACCGGCGAGGCTGCCCCATATGCGGTTACATCGTGTGCGGCGGAACACCCCCCGGTGCCGACCGCGCCGCCACCGCGTCGAAAGGGGCGCCATGCCGGACGACCCGCACCAGCACGCACCGTACGCGCCCCTCGGCGTGCCGCGGCAGCGCCTGCTGTTCGGCGGGGTCTACGGCACGGTGCTGGCCAGCTCGCTCGCCTCCGCCCTGGACCAGGACACCGGGCAGCCCGACCCCCGCTACGACGCGCTGTGGATTCTGGTGGCCGCGCTCACCGCGGCCGCCGCCCACGGCTACGCGCACACCATCGCCCACTGGACCGCGGGCGGGCAGCGGCCCACCGTGGAGACGCTCCGGTCGATGCTGGACGAGTGGCCGCTGGTCGCCGCCGTCGCCCCGACACTGGTCGCGCTGCTCGGCGCGTCGGCCGGGTGGTGGAGCGAGAGCGGCGGCGTCGGCGTGGTGCTGCTGGTCAACACCGCGACGCTCTTCGGCTGGGGCCTGTGGGCGGCCCGCGCGGCCGGGCAGAACTGGGCGCCGTCCTGCCGGGTCGGCATCGTGGACGTGGTGATCGGCCTGGTCATCGTGGGCGCGAACGCGCTGACCCACTGAGCCCGGCCGCAGGCCGGACCCGGCTCAGCTGTTCTTCGCCGACTGGCAGCCGACCAGTTCGCCGGTGCTGCCGGTCGCGGTGGTGCGCAACGTCACGATCGTGTCGACGTCCTTGGCGTGCTCGCTGATCCGCACGTCCTTGCGGCCGACCTCGTTGTGGTCGTCGTCCTGGGAGCGGACGGTGCACACCACGGTCGTCCCGGCGCCCTTGTGGACCTCCAGGTGGATCTGGAGGGAGTGCGCGGACACCGCCTGGAAGGACACGACCTGCGCGCTGATCCGGCTCTCCTGGAGGGAGTGCCAGCCGAAGTAGCCGACAGCCGCGGCCAGCAGCACGCCCAGCACGACCGCGGCCCTGCGCAGCGCCCGGTCCTTGCGTGCGTCGGCGTCTGCGCCGCCGCCGTACCGCCCCTCGGGCAGCGACGGTGCCGGACCCGGCTGCACGGCCGTCATGATCGTCCTCCCGTCGGGGACCGCGGAATTAATCGCCCCCGTCTCCCGTCACTATAGGAGGTGCCCCCGGCCGTTGTTTCGGAGGGGATCGAGACTGTTGTGATGACCGGAGACATAAGGAAGCCAGCCTTGACCGATCAGCTTCGACTGATGGCCGTGCACGCCCACCCCGACGACGAGTCGAGCAAGGGCGCCGCCACGATGGCCAAGTACGTGTCCGAGGGGGTCGACGTGCTGGTGGCGACGTGCACCGGCGGCGAGCGCGGCTCCGTCCTCAACCCCAAGCTCCAGGGCGACCCCTACGTCGAGGAGCACATCCACGAGGTCCGGGCCAAGGAGATGGACGAGGCCCGGCAGATCCTCGGCGTCAAGCAGGCGTGGCTGGGCTACGTGGACTCCGGGCTGCCCGAGGGCGACCCGCTGCCGCCGCTGCCCGAGGGCTGCTTCGGCCTGGTGGACGTCGACACCGCCGCCGGCACGCTGGTGAAGCTCATCCGCGAGTTCCGGCCGCACGTCATCACCACCTACGACGAGAACGGCGGCTATCCGCACCCCGACCACATCATGACCCACAAGATCTCGATGGCGGCGTTCGAGGCGGCGGGGGACCCCGAGCGCTATCCGGAGGCGGGCGAGCCGTGGACCCCGCTGAAGCTCTACTACAACCAGGGCTTCAACAAGGCCCGCACCCTCGCCCTGCACGAGGCGCTGCTCGCCCGCGGCCTGGAGTCGCCCTACGAGGACTGGATCAAGCGGTTCGAGCAGTCCGACCGGCCCGAGCGGAACCTCACCACGCACGTGCCGTGCGGCGAGTTCTTCGAGATCCGGGACAAGGCGCTGCTCGCCCACGCCACCCAGATCGACCCCGACGGCGGCTGGTTCCGGGTGCCGATGGACGTCCAGCGCGAGGTCTGGCCCACCGAGGACTACGAACTCGCCCGCTCCCGGGTGGACGTCTCCCTCCCCGAGGACGACCTGTTCGCGGGCGTTCGCGGGGCCTGACTGCGGGGAGCTTTCCGGTCTGAGCAACAATGGAGGGCGTGACTGACTACCACGCCCTCCACCCGCTCGTCCCGCTCGCCCAGGAGCTCGACAAGAACAAGGTGACCCCGGGGCTGCTCGGATTCGTGGTCTTCGCGGTGATCGCCGTCGGCCTGTGGGCGCTCATGAAGAACATGAACAAGCAGATGAAGAAGATCGACTTCGAGGAGCAGCCGGCCCCGGAGCCCAAGCCCACCATCCCGGCGGCCCGCGACTAGGGCGTCATCCAGTACGCCGGCAGCCGGTACTCCACCGGCCGGTACCCCACCGGGCCGGTGTCCGCCGCCCCTACGTGGGCACCGCCATGACCATGCGGGCGGACCTCGTCGGGGTCATGCCCAGCTCCCACGCGTTCCAGGGCGACCCGGGGACGATCGAGCCGCGCGCCAGCAGGAGCAGATACGCCTCCGCGTACTCCGCCAGGTCCGGGTCGCGCTCGGGGAAGGACGCGGCGAGCAGCGCCCGCAGCTCCTCGTCCGCGCGGGCCGCGCCGTCCGGCCCGGCCGGGTCCGGGGCCAGCAGCGGCAGCACCGTGGCCCGCAGGAACACCGCCCAGTCGTGGCCGCGCCGGTCGCCGAGCCCGGCGAACAGCCCGCCCGCCTCGTCCAGCAGCGACAGCGCCTCCAGCAGCCGCCCGTTGCCCGCGTCGATCACCGCCAGCTCCACGCACGACCACGCCTCGCCGTGCGCCACCCCGATTCGCCGGAAGTCCTGCCGCGCGTCCTGGAGCAGCTGCCGGGCGAAGCCGCTGTTGCGCAGGTTCCCGGTCCGGGCCGCCCGCTGGTCGCGGGTCACCCGCGCCGAGTGGTGCCGGGCGCAGGCCAGCCCGTAGACGTCCCGCATCCGGGAGAACATGCTGCGCGCCCGCTCCAGGGTGCGCAGCGCCGCGTCGGTGTCGCCGCTCTCCTCCAGCGCGTGCCCGAGGTAGTACAGCGTCCACGCCTCGCCGCGGGCGTCCTCCGTCGCCCGGTGCCGCTGCACCGCCTCGTCCAGGTCGTGGGCGGCCTCCCGGGCCTGGCCGCGCATCAGCCGCGCGCGGGCCAGCTGGGTGAGCGTCCACGCGGTGCCGCGCGGGTCGCGGGCCAGCGCGTAGCACCGCCCGGCCGCGCGCAGCTCCTCCTCGCCCTCGTCCAGCCGGCCCAGCCGCAACTGCACCTGCCCGAGTTGGAGGTGCGCCCACGCCTCGCCCTGCACGCTCTCGTTCTCCCGGTGCAGCGCCAGCGACTCCTCCAGCAGCGCGAGGGCCTGGACGACCTCGTCCCGGTCGCGCAGCACCGCGCCCAGCGCGTGCAGCGTCCACGCCCGGTCCTCCTCCAGGCCCGGCGCGCCCTGGATGTCGACCGCCTCGCGCAGCCGCAGCTCGGCCTCCTTCAGGTTGCCCTGGTGGTGCAGGGTGATGCCGAGGCTGTCCAGGGCGCGGGCGGCGCCGGCCGGGTGCTCCGCCTCGAAGTACAGGTCCACCACGGCACTGAGGGTCGACTTCGAACGGTCCAGCTCGCCCAACTGCCGGGCCGCGATGCCGGTGCGCCACTGCACCGACCGCACCAGCACCGAGCGGTCGCCCTCGGGGCCCGAGCGGCCGCCGGCCGCCTGCTGCGCCTGGGCCATCTCGCTGATCTCGCCGAGCCGGTACAGGTCGCCGCGCAGCAGGCAGTAGTCGCACAGCGCGCCCAGCAGCGCCTGCACGGCGGCCTGGTCCACCCCCGCGGTGTCGCGCAGCGCGGCGGTGATGAACGACGACTCCTCGTCCAGCCAGCGCAGCGCGAGGTCGAGGGAGGCGAAGCCGTGCGGGCCGAACCGCCCGGCGCGGGTCGACGTCTTCCCCTCGACCAGCCGGATCACGGTGTCGGCGAGGTCGGCGTAGGAGCGGATCAGCCGCTCGTGGGCGGCGGCGCGCTCGACCGGGTCCTCCTCGTCGAGCAGCCGCTCGGCGGCGAACGCCCGGACCAGGTCGTGCGGCCGGTAGCGGCTGCCGCGGACGTTCTCCAGCAGTCCGGCGGCGGCGAGTTCGGCCAGGCGGCGGCCGGCCTCCTGCTCGTCGGTGGCCAGCAGCGCCGCCGCGGCGGCCGCCCCGAAGCTGGCCCGCCCGGCGAGCGCGAGGCGGCGCAGCAGGCGGCGGCCCGGCTCGGGCTGGTCGTGGTAGCGCAGGGCGAGCACCCGGTCGACCGGGTCGCGCGGCCCGAACACCTCGATGTCGTCGGCCAGTCGGGCCGCGCCGCCGTGTGCGGCGAGCCCGGAGCCGGCGATCCGCAGGGCGATGGGCAGCCCGGCGGTCAACGCGCGCAGCCGCTCGGCCTGTTCGGGCGGCGCGGTGTCCGTGCCGGCCGCGTCGGCGATCTCGCCGAGCAGTTCGAAGGTGTCGTCGAGGTCCAGCGGGCCCACGGGCAGGTGGTGCACGACCGCGCCCGGCACGTCGGGGTCGAACGGTTCCGCGGCGGTGACCAGCACCAGGCTCTCGGAGCGCTCGGGCACCAGCGGCCGGACCTGCTCGGCGTCGGTCGCGTCGTCCAGCACGATCACCACCGGGACACCGGTCAGGTGCTGCTGGTACTGCTCGGCGAGGCGGGTCAGGTGCTGGCCGTGGTCCTGCCGCTCGGGCCGCTCCCGGAACAGCAGCTGGTCGCGGGGCGCGCCGAGCCGGTTGAGCAGGTGCAGCAGCGCGTCCCGGACCGGCAGCGGGCTGGGCCCCGCGCCGCGCAGGTCCACCACGCACGCGCCCTTGAACTGGTCCCTCAACTCCCGTGCCGCGCGCACCGCCAGGGAGGTGCGGCCGCCGCCTGCCGGACCGTGCAGGACAACGACCGTGGGCCGTACGGCAGTCGAGGCACGGGACTGGTGCACCCACTGGGCGATCCGGGCGAGGTGGGCCCGGCGGCCCGCGAACGGGCCCTCGGACTCCGGGAGTTGCTGGAAGGACTGCTCCAGGACGGCGCGGGTGCGGGCGGCGGCGCTGCGGTCGCCCCCGCCGCGCCGGGTCTTCGCCACCGGGGGCCGCTCGGCCGCGCGCGGCGGCGGGGGAACGGGGGCGTGGTGGGCGGCGGCCGGCTCCGGTGGCGGCGGGGGCACGGGCGCGGGGGCGGCCGGCCGCGGCCGCTTCGGTGCCGCGGCCTTCGCCGCCCGGGGCGCCTGCGCCTGCCGTACGAACGGTCCTATGGCGCGTTCCTCCACGGCCGCCAGCCAAGCGGCCCTGGCCTGCGCGGCGCCGGCCGGCAGCGCCTGGTGGGCCCGCAGCGTGCGCAGCGCCGCGACGGCGAAGGTGGCGGCCGCGGCGACCAGCGCGGTGGTCACGGCCGCACCGGCGGACAGGCCGTGCGCGAGGTCCACGCAGAACGCGGCCACCGCCGCCGTGATCGCGGCGAGCCCCGGGACCGAGCCCGGCGCCGCCGCCGACACATGGGACGCCGCCCGGCCCTCGCGCAGCGCCGTACGGTAGGCGGCGTACTCCGCCGGAGCGGCGGCCGCCAGCGTGTCCAGCTCCTTGCGGCCGCGCGCCAGCAGCCCGCGCCGGTCGCCCGCGGCACCGGCCGCCGCCCGCCGCAGCAACCGCTCCACCTCGGCCCGGTCCGCCCCCCGCAACGCGCTCCGCGTATCCGCCACATGCCCTCCCGTTGCCTTCCGGCCCCCGTGGCGTACGACAGTCCACGGGTAGTAGGAGGTTCCCGTACCGGCTCCGCCTCAACCCCGCCGCGGCGTCCGGCTCCCCTCCCGTGCGGGCTCGGACGGGGCGCTCAGCGAGCGCTGGTAGCGGCCGGGGCTCTGGCCGACGAGGGAGGTGAACGCGCCGATGAAGGCGCTCGGGTTGGCCCAGCCGCACGCGGCCGCGGTCCGGGTGACGGACTTCCCGTCGGTGAGCAGCAGCAGGGCCCGGTGGATGCGCAACTGGGTGCGCCACTGCACGAAGTTCATCCCGGTCTCGCTCTTGAACAGGCGGTTGAGGGTGCGCTCGCTGGCCCCCACGCCGCGGCCGAGCGCGGCGAGCGTGGCGGGCGCGGACATGTCCTGCTGGACGAGCCCGGTCACGGCCACGAGGCGGGGGTCGTGGGGCGCGGGCAGGTGCAGGGGCTGCTCGGGCGCGGCGACGACGTCGTCGATGACGACGCGGCGCAGGCGGGCGCGGGCGGCCTGGGAGCGCGGTTCGCCGGCGGTCAGCGCGAGGACGGCCTCCCGGGCCAGCGGCGTCATCGCGAGCACCGCCGGGCGCGGCGGCAGGAGCTCCGCCAGCCGGGGCGCCAGGAAGACGATCCGCATGTCGGTCGCGCCGTGCGCCCGGTGCTCGTGCGTGAAGCGGGCCGGAATCCACACGATCCGGTTCGGCGGCGCGACCCACGCCCCGGCCTCGGTGACCATCGAGAGCACTCCCGAGGCCGGGTAGACCAGGTGGCCGCGGGTGTGCGCGTGCGCGTGGGTGCGCTCGTCGTGCCCGAGCAGGAGGTACTGCTCCGGGCGCGTCGACGTGTGTCGGGTTTCGGGCATCACGCGTCAGATTAACAGTGGTCGGCCCAGGCGGCAGGGCGTTGACTTGACGGTGTCCACCAGGCAGAAGGCGCTGGTCACGACAGGTGAGGGAGACAACGTGGAGACGCGTGAGAGCGACCGGAGCGCGGTCGGCGGGACGGGTGGCCCTTCCCGGCCCGAGCACCCCGGCGACCGGTCGGCGCGCACCCCCGTACGTACCGCGGTGCTGGCCGGCGGCCTGCTGCTGACCGCCCTGAACCTCCGCCCCGGGGTCGCCTCCATCGGGCCGGTCCTGTCCAGCATCCGCGACGACCTGGGACTTCCGGCGTCCGTGGCGAGCCTGCTGACGACCATCCCGATCGTCGCGTTCGGCGCGTTCGCGTTCCTCACCCCGGCGCTGACCCGCCGCTTCGGCATGCACCGCCTGCTCGGCCTCACAATGCTCGCGCTGGCCGCGGGCATCGCGCTGCGGCTCCAGCCCAGCCTGGCCGGGCTGTTCACCGGCACCGTCCTGGTGGGCGCGGCGATAGCCGTCGCCAATGTCGTCATGCCCGCGGCGGTCAAGCGCGACTTCGCCCGCCAGTCCGGGCTGATGATGGGCCTGTACTCGACGGCCCTGTTCGTCGGCGCCGCCCTCGCCTCGGGACTCACGGCGCCGCTGGCCTCGGCGGTCGGCGGGTCCTGGCGCGCGGCGCTGGCGGTGTGGGCGATCCCCGCGATCGTCGCCTTCGGCGCGGTCCTGCCGCAGATGGTCCGCGCGCCGCGGCGCGACCCGCGCACGCGGGAGGTGGCCGACGCGCCCTCCGAGCGGGGCGAGCCGACGTTCCGGGCCCTGTTCAAGGACCCCGTCGCGATCGCGGTGACGACCCTCATGGGCACGCAGAGCCTGGCGTACTACGCCTGCCTGACCTGGCTCCCGACGCTGTTGCAGGACCACGGCACGGACCAGCACACCGCCGGCTGGCTGATCGCCTACTCCGCCTTCCCCGGGATCGTGGCGGCGCTGCTCGTCCCCGGGATGGCCCGGCGGATGCGCCCCACCTGGCTGCCGGTGCTGCTGTCCGTCCTGCTCACCGGCGCCGCCTACCTCGGCCTGGGCACCGCGCCGGTGGCCGGGGCCTACGTCTGGATGACCCTGCTCGGCCTCGGCCAGGGCGCCGCGATCAGCCTGTCCCTGACGTACATCGTGCTGCGCTCCCCGGACGCGCGGCACACCGGCCACGTCTCCACGATGGCGCAGGGCGTCGGCTACCTCTTCGCGGGCCTCGGCCCGGTCGGCATCGGCCTGGTCCACACGCTCACCGGCGGCTGGGGCGTTCCGCTGCTCGTCCTCGGTGCGCTGCTGCTCCTGCAACTCGCCGGCGGCATCGCCGCCAGCCGCGACCGCCACGTCCTTTCTCCCCGCGGGCCCCGGTAACCGGTGGACACGCCCCCCGACCGACCCGGCGCCGCGACTGGCCGCCGGTCAGAGGGTGCCCAGGTCCACGGTGACGGCGAAGGGAGCGGCGGCCTGATCACGCCGGTGAACACCTCGCCGTCGCGGTAGGCCCTGCTGGCCGGGTCGAGGACGTACGTGTAGACGATCGGCATACCGGTGGCGGCCTGTTCGACGCGCCAGTAGAAGGGGATGCCCGCCGTGGCGTACTGGTCCACCTTCACGATCCGGTCCGTGGTCTCCGAACCGGGCGACACCACCTCGACGACCAGCAGCACGTGTTCGGGTCGGGTGGGCGTGAGGTCGATGGCCTCCGCGCGGTAGACGGTGACATCGGGACGGCGGTTGGTGAGCGGGACGTCCTGCAGGCGGACGTCGAAGTCCGTGTCGGCGTTCCAGTCCGGGCCCGCGGCGGCGTCCAGGGCATTGGCCAGGATGCGGGCCAGCCGGTTGTGCCGCTTGGAGGCACCCGGCCTCACGACGACCATCCCGTCCACGATCTCGATGCCGGCACACGGCTCCTCGGACCAGGAGTCGTACTGCTCCGCGCTGATCTGCGTGTGCATCCACGCGGGCGCCACCATCTCGGCGCTCACGGAGTACCTCCCTCGAGGAGCCTCGGCAGTTCCGGCGCTGCTCGGATCAGCCTACTGTCCCGGCCCGCCGGCCCGCCCGATCCGGAACGGGCGCGGTCCGCGCCGGCGCCTGGTGGACGCCCCCAGTCGGCCTGCTCGTCGTCGGCCCCGTACAGGACCGTGGTCCCATATTCTGAGAGGCGACAGGAAGGAGCCGTTGATGAGCGTCGATGCGGTCATGAACACCGAGTTTCCTGCTGGGCACGTGGTCTTCTTCGGTACCGAGGGGAAGGTGGTCATGACTCCGCAGAGCATTGAGCACTCCAGCACGATCAAGTCGATGCAGATCGACTCGCTCTCGCTCGGCCGGCACGCGAAGACCGCCTCCGACGTGTATCTGGACTTCCCGGCTGACGAGAACTCGGCCCCGGACTTCGCGATCCTGCGGGAGGACGCGCAGCGGCAGGGCAAGCGCTACGGCTTCGAGGACGTGCTGCTGATCGCAGAGGTGGTGTCGGTGTCCTCCGCACGCAAGGACTACGACGACTGCACCGCGAAGTACGGCCGCTACGGTATCCCGGTCTACGTGGTGGTGGACCCGTACGCCGCGGAGGTCGTCGTCCACACCCGGCCGACCGGCTCCGGGTACATCGCCGCGCACACGCACAAGTACGGCTCGGGCAAGCTGCCGATCGAACTGGCCGACGGGCGGACGTACACCCTCGACCTGGACGAGTTGCCCCGCCCCGAGACCGACGCCCGCTGACGGCCTGCGTCGGCCTGGCCATGAGCGGCTACACCCGTTGGCAGGACATCCGCGCGGAGTACGTCGCCCGTGCCGGCTGCGAGGAGGCCGTACGGGAAGGCAAGGAGGAACTCCTCGCGGAGGTGACCGGTCGCCGCTCGGGTGGGCCGAACGCGCAGGCCCCGGCGGCCGTGCGGGACGCCTCGGCGACGCGAACCCCGGCGACCGGCCGCGCCGGTTCAGCCTCGCGCCACCCACCAGCGCGGCTGGAGCCGTGCGACGATGGCGGCATGAACCGACTGGGCAACTCGCAGTCGCCCTACCTGCTCCAGCACGCGGACAACCCGGTGGACTGGTGGCCGTGGGGGGAGGACGCCTTCGCCGCCGCGCGCAAGCGGGGGGTGCCGGTGCTGTTGAGCGTGGGCTACAGCAGTTGCCACTGGTGCCATGTGATGGCTCACGAGTCCTTCGAGGACGAGGCGGTCGCCGCGTACCTGAACGAGCACTTCGTCGCGGTCAAGGTGGACCGGGAGGAGCGGCCGGACGTCGACGCGGTGTACATGGAGGCGGTGCAGGCGGCGACCGGGCAGGGCGGGTGGCCGATGACGGTCTTCCTCACCCCCGACGGGGAGCCGTTCTACTTCGGCACGTACTTCCCGCCGCGCGCGCGGGGCGGGCTGCCCGGGTTCCGGGAGGTGCTGGAGGGCGTCGTCGGCGCGTGGCGGGAGCGCCGCGAGGAGGTCGGCGAGGTGGCCGCCCGGATCGTACGGGAACTGGCCGAGCGGGCCGGGGCGTACGGCGGCGCGGCCGGCAGCGTGGGGGAGGGCGAACTCACCGCGGCGCTGGTGGGTTTGACCCGGGCGTACGACGAGACGCACGGCGGGTTCGGCGGTGCCCCGAAGTTCCCGCCGTCGATGGCGCTGGAGTTCCTGCTGCGCCACCACGCCCGTACCGGCGCCGAGGGCGCCCTGCGCATGGTGCGGGACACCTGCGAGGCGATGGCCCGCGGCGGGATCTACGACCAACTCGGGGGCGGCTTCGCCCGGTACGCCGTGGACCGCGCGTGGCAGGTGCCGCACTTCGAGAAGATGCTCTACGACAACGCGCTGCTCACCCGGGTGTACGCGCACCTGTGGCGGGCCACCGGCTCCGACCTCGCCCGCCGGATCGCCCTGGAGACCGCGGACTTCATGGTCGCCGAACTCGGCACCGCTGAGGGCGGGTTCGCCTCCGCGCTGGACGCCGACAGCGACGACGGCACCGGCCGCGGCGTCGAAGGCGCCTACTACGTATGGACGCCCGCCCAACTGGCGGAGGAACTCGGCGCGGCCGACGGGGAGTTCGCCGCCGGCTACTTCGGAGTGGCGAAGGAGGGCAACTTCGAGGAGGGCACCTCGGTGCTGCGCCTGCCGCAGGGCAACGGCGTGGTGGACGCCGACCGGGTGGCCGCCGTACGCGAGCGGCTGCTCGAAGCCCGGGCCCGCCGCCCGCGGCCCGGCCGGGACGACAAGGTGGTCGCCGCCTGGAACGGCCTGGCCATCGCCGCACTCGCCGAGACCGGCGCCTACTTCGACCGCCCCGACCTGGTGCAGGCCGCGGTCGACGCCGCCGACCTGCTGGTCCGGGTCCACCTCGACGTGCACGGGCGGCTGCTGCGCACCTCCCGCGACGGCACCCCGGGCACCAACGCGGGCGTGCTGGAGGACTACGGCGACGTCGCCGAGGGCTTCCTGGCGCTCGCCTCCGTCACCGGCGAGGGCGTCTGGCTGGACTTCGCCGGCCTGCTGCTGGACACGGTGCTCACCCGCTTCACCGCGCCGGACGGCACCCTCTACGACACCGCGGACGACGCGGAGGCGCTGATCCGCCGCCCGCAGGACCCCACGGACAACGCGGTGCCCTCCGGGTGGAACGCGGCGGCCGGCGCCCTGCTGTCGTACGCCGCGCACACCGGGTCGGAGCGGCACCGTACGACCGCGGAGCGCGCGCTCGGGGTGGTGGGCGCGCTGGCCGCCCGCGCGCCGCGCTTCGTCGGGTGGGGGCTGGCGGTGGCCGAGGCGATGCTCGACGGGCCGCGCGAGGTGGCGGTCGTCGGCGCGGTCGGCGACCCGCTCACCGAGGAACTGCACCGCACCGCGCTGCTGGCCGCGGCGCCCGGCGCCGTGGTGGCCGTCGGGGAGGAGGGCGCCGGGGAGTTCCCGCTGCTGCGGGGCCGCCCAACACGGGCCGGGCGCGCGGCGGCGTATGTCTGCCGCAGGTTCGTCTGCGACGCGCCCACCTCCGACCCGCGCGCCCTGCGCTCCCACCTGCGGGCC